>CAYMNI010000071.1:0-11124 GCA_964391755.1 uncultured Ignavibacteria bacterium | reverse complement strand
TTGGAACGGAAAAGCTAAAGCCCATGATCCAGATAAGAGACTACTTCAGTTTCGTCAGTTACATGATCCTGGCCTTCGGCTCGGTCTTCGAACTGACGGTCATATCCTATTTTCTGGGTAAGTTGGGAGTAATTACCCCGCAGACTTTGAGAAAAGGAAGGAGATATGCCATCACCGGCATCCTGGTACTGGCTGCAGTCATTACTCCACCGGACATATTCTCCCAGCTCATGCTGGCTGGTCCTCTTTACTTTCTGTACGAGGTCAGCATAATCGTGGTGAAGGTCACGCAGAAGAGAAAGCTTGTTACCCAGGCGGAAGCCGAGGAGCAGAAATGAAAAAGCCTTTCTTGACCATCCTGATCCTTTCTTTCTGTTTCTTTCTTGTGCCTTGTTTGTGCCCGGCACAGGCATCGGATTCGACCTCGGCGCAGAAGCCGGATTTCGACGAAGTCTTAACCGACGCCCTCAAGTGCATTAAACTGACGCCGGAAGATTTGAGATTCAGAGACGACTATGTAGACGTCGATTCCTTCAGACTGGAGTTGATCGACCAACTCATGCGCCAACCGATGGAGACCAAATCGTTCAACTCCCGGTTTCTTTCGAATTGGACCAATGCCGGAGCCGAAGACAAGAGGTTTTCGTTCCCCTTCCTATTCGGTCCCTATCTCAAGATGAGAGGGAAACCGATGCCGTCGTTTGACGGCAGATCTGCTTCTGGGCACCCGGATTCGGAGAACAGTCAGTTCATGGCGGAATATGGCAAGTCATTGAAAAAGCTTCCTCAGCCGCTGAAAAACGTCCTGGCTCTTCTTTTTGCCGGTTTGACGGCCGCAGATTCGAAGATGCAAGAGGCCTTTGCCGGATTGACCGGGGAGGAGGCTAATTCTCTGAGAATCAAATTCCCGGCTATACTTCTGGAGGACGTGGAGGATGAATTCAAGATCCCGGAGGAGTTGGATGAACTGGGAAACAAAGAAGAGAAGATGGCCAAGGAGATGCTGCCTTATCTGGCTAAGATAGATGTGAACAAGATCATCCAAGCTGGTGACGAGCTGTCATACGCCACCAAGGTTTGCATACCCATTTTGAAGAACTACTCTAAGACATCGACCAAAGCAGAGCCTATGGTGAAGGATAGAAAAGACAAAGAGAACGATCTGATCCTCAGGCTGAAGACTTCCATCGGAGAGATCGTCATAGGGGGATACGGTTCATCCAGGTACAACGGAAGTCCCGCGGTGATCATTGATCTGGGCGGGAACGATGAGTATCACCTGTCGGTTGCCTCAGGAAGGGACTTTGGGTCGTCCGTCATTATCGACCTCGGCGGAAATGATCTGTACAAGGCCGAAGGGGACTATGTTTACGGATCAGGCTTCTTCGGCGCAGGAGTGCTGGCCGATCTTTCGGGAGACGACACATATTTGACTCGTAACTTCTCGTTGGGCTCCGGCCTCTTTGGCGTGGGGCTGCTGATGGACGAGCAAGGGGACGACAAGTACTTCGGCGACACCTTCGGTCAAGGCGCAGGCAGCTTCGGCATGGGTTCCCTGATAGATATGGAAGGAAGCGATCAGTATTCCGGCGCCCTCTTCGTTCAGGGATTCGGGTTTGTAGCCGGGCTGGGCGCTCTGATCGACTCTTCCGGCAACGACAGCTATTCCGCCGGCGGACGATACAAGGACATCCTTCGATACGAGGACCATTACATCAGCCTGTCGCAAGGCTTCGCCTACGGTTTGAGACCCATGATGTCCGGTGGAATCGGAGTTCTGATCGATCTTTCCGGCAATGACGTGTACACATCGGACATATTTGGGCAGGGTTCCAGCTACTGGTTCAGCATGGGGAGCTTGCTGGATGCCGACGGCAATGACAAATACGTCTCCTTCCAGTATGCTCAGGGTGCGGGCACGCATCTATGCGTGGCGACCTTGGAGGACCGGGGTGGCGACGACGTTTATATCTCCCACGGCGTCTCCCAGGGCTGCGGGCATGATCTGGCCTTCGGAATGTTGTGGGACAAATCAGGTGACGACAAATACGTTTCGGAAAGCCTGTCTCAGGGAGCGGGCAGCGCCAACGGATTCGGGATTCTGGCGGATGAGGCGGGGAATGACGGCTACTACGTGGACATAAAAGACAACACCCAGGGGTACGGCAATCCGCGAAGAGACTACGGCTCCGTGGGAATGATCTTGGATTTCTCGGGCAGAGACGGTTACAACGGAAACGGACAAGATAGTACCTGGTGGACCACCCCCTCTAAATGGGGAGTCGGCATAGATAAGTAGTCGATGGTGTTGAAATTGAGAAAAGACGTATGATGGTAACCAGATTCAGTCCCTTAATGGTTAATCTTTTTGTGATTCTGTTGGCAGCGGGCGCGTTCTGTCAAGAGCTGCCGGAAGATCAGACAAAGAAAAAGGTGGACAGCCTATTCGTGCTATCCTGCGGGGGATTGGAGAAGTACCGGGATCAGCAGCAGCCGGCAGAGAGCACACTGGTGGAAATGGGGGTGGAGGCGGTGCCATACCTTCTGGAGAAGCTGAATACCCAGAGCGCCAGGGAGATGTGGACCTTAATCCGAGTCCTTGGCAAGATCGGAGAACCGGCGGTTGAGCCGTTGATCGATAGCCTGGGCAGTCGTGATAAGGAGGTGACGAAGCTCACCATTCGGATTCTGGGCGACATCAAAGACAGCCGGTCGGTTAAGCCGCTGATAGCTCTTCTGGATAGAGAGGATTACAATATCAGAAGTCATTCCTGCGAGACCCTGGGAAAGATCGCCGATACCTCCGCATTCAGCGACCTAAGCTTGCGCATGAAGGATTCGGTGGAGGTGGTGAGGAAGAGTGCAGCCGTAGCCTTGGGCAGGATCAAAGACCAAAGGGCGATTCCTTATCTGGTCCAGGGGATGTCGGATCCCCACTTCAGCGTTCGCATGACCTCGGCAAACTCGTTAGTGCAAATCGGAGAACCGTCGGTTAAATCCCTGCTTTTCCTTCTGGATCATGCCGAAGAGCAGACCGTGAATTTAGCTATCGAGTTGTTGGGGAGATTGAAAAGCAAAAAAGCGGTAACACCTCTGATGGAAAAACTGAAAGCGGATGATTGGTCGACACGGGCTTTCGCGGTGGAAGCTTTGAGCGAAATCGGAGAAGAAAGAGGAATCCGGGCAATCAGAGCACTGGAGAGGGAGGAGACACATCCGTTTGTTTTGGGGAAGGTGGAACGGTCTTTGAGTAAGCGGTAGTTAGAAACAAGCGGCTACCGAGCCGTCAAACTTCGGTCAGAATTACAGCCCACCGTGAAGAGAAGACTCAGAAGAAAATTCTACAATCGCCCCACCCTGCGAGTGGCCAGGGAGCTTCTGGGAAAATACCTGGTGGTGCAGAAAGATGGTCATTCTCTTTCCGGGAAAATAGTCGAGACTGAAGCATACATTGGTTTCAGCGATCCCGCCAGCCACGCTCACAAGGGCATGACTCCACGAAACCTTGTCATGTTCGGCGATCCGGGGCATGCTTACGTTTACTTAACTTACGGGATGCATCACTGCCTCAATCTGGTCACCGAGAGAAACGGGTATCCGGCAGCGGTCTTGATCCGGGCTTTGGAGCCGGTCGAGGGCCTGGAGTTGATGAAGAGAAGGAGGGGGAAGGAGAAGTTCACCGATTTGACCAGTGGGCCGGCGAAGGTATGCCAGGCTTTGAATATCGACAGAAGACTGAACGGGGCCGATCTCTGCGGCAGTTTCATCTACGTTGAGGATAGGGGAGAGGTGACAAAAGGGATTGCCCACTCTTCCCGAATCGGCGTCACGGAAGGAAAAGAGAAGAAATGGAGATTCTTCGTCAAGGGGAGTAAGTTCGTCTCCGGATGAGGACTCCTTTCAACCTAATGTCTTGGTTTTTACGACGACGTTCAACTATCGATTAGGGCACCCGTATAATTGCAGGTGGGGAGAGCAGCGAACAGGCTGAAGTAACCCCGGTCTCAAATGCGAGGTTTCTGCGTTGGAGGGAATCAGCAAATTCCTCATAATGGTGGTCCCTTTGCTTTTCGCCATCGTGATTCACGAGGTGGCTCACGGCTGGATGGCGTTGAGGTATGGAGATACCACGGCCAGGGATGCCGGCAGGTTGACTTTGAATCCGCTTCCCCATATCGATCCCTTGGGAAGCATAGTGGTCCCCCTGCTGCTTTATTTTTCCGGGACCGGATTTCTATTCGGCTGGGCCAGGCCGGTGCCGGTCAATCCGTACAATCTTCGCAACCCCCGGGAGAGCATGATGTGGGTTTCCCTGGCAGGTCCGGGAGCCAACATGCTCACCGCCTTCGGCTGTGGCATGATCCTTCGAGTGCTGAAGCTTGTGCCCGGGGGATTCACCATGGGTTCTTCTTTCTTCGGCATAGTGGTGACCATGATAGCCTACGGAATGATCATCAGCCTGGTCCTGGCCTGTTTCAACATGATTCCCATACCTCCCCTGGATGGTTCGAAGGTTCTTATGAGATTTCTGCCGCCCCGGTACGAGTACTACATGCTGCGGCTTCAGGGGATGGGGATGTTTCTCCTCATCGGAATCATAATGATCGGAAACATGCTCAATTTTCACATACTGGGCATGATCATTCATCCGTTCGTCAGTTTCTTTTCCTTTGTTTTTGCCGGGGGATTCTAAACTCTGTTGTCAAATATTTTGAACAAAACAATCATTGGATTATGCGGATCAGTGGTTGGACTGCCTGCGTCGGGGAGTCAAAGGAGCAGAATCCTTTTCTTATCAGCTCTCGTATTGTCGAGCTTATCCGCATTTCTGTTCTTCGGGTGTGCTCCCAAGCCAAGACTTCTGCCGGAGGCCAGGACGCCGGAGAACGTCCTTAAGTGTGCCTTGGATAGTCAGATGGAGTTTGAGACTCTGGCCTGTCTGGTGAAATTGAAACTCAGAGGGCAGGAGGCGAAGTTCTCCGGCACCATTGAGTTTTTCTACAAAGACCCTCACACATTTGCCTTCCAGCCCCGGACATTGTTTGGAATAGGGGGATTCAAAGCCGGAGGGAAAAACGACAGCCTGACCATCTACTTCCCCAAACAGAATGAATTCTATCGGGGCAGTTTCTCGGATTTCGACAAGGGCACGTGGGGGGGGTGGAATATGCCTTTCCCCATTTTGCTGGAGGCGATTCTGGGGAAAAGCGGGCTGTCGGACAGCCGATTGAGGTATGCAGGCAGGGAGAAAGAGACTTTTCTGTACGAGCTGGAAGACCAAGTCTGGTTGAGAACATATTGGATTGATGCCCGAAGTTGCAGGCTGATCCAAAGCCGGTGGACCCAGAAGCAAGAGGGGGGAGTGTTCCAGGTGGAATACGGCAGTTTCAGGGAAGACGGCCGGGCGGAAATTCCGGGCGTCATAATCATCCGCTCCGGGTCGACAGGTTCAGCTAATCTTAAGTTCCTTGAAAGACGATTAGATCTACCGATTCCCGACGGGAAGTTCGATCTACAAATTCCCTCCGATGCCGCCCGGATTAACTCTGAATCTCCCAAAAAGTAATCAACCTCCAAGGCAAATGTGCCGACAACGCTATCGAATCGAAAGCGGTCAATTAAGACCGAGAATTGAGGGTAAGCCAGGCGGCAGATGGCCGACCTGCAGTTCCACCGGAACCGAGATGCCCATAAAAAAATCTTGCACGCCGTTGGATAAGGTGACGTATAATAGTGAGTCAAAATCGGAGCGTTTTAACCGTGCCCGAACTCGGAGATCGAAGATCGAAGCCGCTGGTTGCCAACCAGAGAAAAACAACCCTTCTGTGGAGGTGAAGGAGCATGAAGTGCGATTCATGTGGGGAGAGGATAGAGGGAGACCCCATATGGGTAGATGGCGGGGCCTATTGTTCCGAAGAGTGCGCTGAAGTGGGGCCGTTGATGGATGAGGATGATGATGAGACTTACGAAGATTACGAGAAGGACGATCATCCGGAGTATGAGGAGGAATTCGACACCTAACGGCGATGGCTCCGGATTTCTACCGGACCAGACGATTGGGTCCTAATCCAGAATTGAACCTTATGCCCGGGCCCTTAAGCTGTAAAGCTTAAGGGCGTTGTTTTTGCGGCCAATAAGTTGTTGACAAAACCGATGTTTTGGGATATCATAGAAAACAACTGATCCTTCAAAGGGTTCAGCGAACGATCGGAAAAACTCGGGAGGAGCCTTTGATGAAAGACAAGTGGACTCATCTTATTCTTATGGTTTTGATCGTAACGGTCTGCTTCCTGGTCTTCTACAAGATGACCGGATTCGATTTTACGGCCGACGATTGGAGGCTGATCTACGAGAAAAGAGATTTCCTCCAGAACTGGGGTAATCTGAAGACCGTGCTCACCCAGCCTTTCCCTGCGGAAACTTACGAGCCCATTCCGTATTACAGGCCGGTGGTCACCCTGGTCAACATGCTGAATCATCATCTGTTGGGGAAGACCACCTTCGGATACCACATAGTCAACCTTGGACTTCATGCCCTAAACGCCGTTTTGCTGTACCTGATTCTCTTGGTTCTGTTCAAAAGAGAGCTTTTGTCTTTTTTGGCTGCTCTGTTTTTTTCCGCTCATCCCATTCATGCCACCTCGGTGGTCTGGGTCTCGGGAAGGACTGATTTGATCGCCTGCTTCTTCGTTCTTCTGAGCGTCCTTCTGTTCTACAAAAGGAAAGATCATTACGGAGCGTCGCGACTTATCCTGTACTGGGGTGCGGTGGTGGCTTTCCTGTTGGCACTCTTCTCCAAGGAAATGGCGCTGGCTTTGCCGCTTTTCTTGCTGGTGTGGGAGTACGTATCCAGCCGATACTCCACCGGCGGGGAGGTAAGCGGTCGGGAGAAACCGGCCTATCCGGCGTTGATTCCATTCTTTGCCGCCGCCGTGCTTTACCTGATCATCAGGATATCGGTCATCGGCAATCTGGGCACAGGCGAGCCTTACGCCTCGGCCAATCTCTTTGAAAGATTCCTCACCATGTTTGGCATATATTTCTACTACTTCCGGGAATTCGTTTTGCCCGTCTCCCTCAATTTCTCTCCGCGGGTTCTGACCATTACCTCCATCCTGAGCCTGAAATTCTGGGGAGCGTTATTGGTCTTTGCCGTGGTCTTAGCTTTGGGGCTTTCCTTGCGAAGAAGCTCGAAGGGGGCTTCTTTCGGGATACTCTGGATGCTTGTGGCTCTGGTTCCGGTTTTGAATCTGGTTCCCCTGTATGCATCGGTCAAGGAATGGTGGGCTTACATTCCCTCGATCGGCTTCTGTTTGCTGCTGGGAAGGGTGGCTGAGATAGCGACCGGTTGGGAGAGAAAGCTAATCGAGATCAGATTGCGCAAAAGGACGACTGAGGCTTTGGAACCGGTAGAAGCCGAATCCGGCGCGGATGAGGTGATCCATTCCGAGGAAAAGCCCGCCGAGATACGGTCGGATACAGATCAGACAGGGATGATAGGAGAGAAAATCCAAGAGGTGAAAGCCGGGTGGCTGCCGGGGAGAGTGGTGCTGAGGATGGGTCATGTCTTCTCCCTGTTTTTTGCTCTGGTACTTCTGTTCTATGCATTCCAGACGCAGAGCGGGGCCAGTATCTTCAGGAAAGATTATTATCTATGGAGGGATACTTCGAAGGCAGCGCCCTATGATGCCACAGCGCACCAGGCTTTCGGCAATATCCTTCAGAGAAAGGGAGTAGTGCGGTGGGCCAAGGAGGCTTTCCAGAAGGCCGTTCAAGCAGATCCCAGCTCTGCCGAGGCGCGAAATCAATTGGGGATGACGCTGGAGACGTTGAACCAGGACGACTCGGCCAGGGTTCAGATCAGGGAAGCGCTTAAGCTCAAACCGGATTTCGCGGAGGCTTACAACAACTTGGGCATACTCTACGGGAAAGAAGAAGATTATGATTCAGCCCTGATAGCTTTCCACAAGGCATTGGAGATAGACTCCACCTTTTTCCACGCTTGGAGAAATACCGCGCTGATCTACTACGACCAGGAAAGACCGGAAGAGGCGTTCCGGTACTTCGAAAGCGCTTTGAGATTTGCACCGAACCAGCGGGATGCTGAGGGGATTCAAACCTATCTCCAACAGCTCAGAGTTGAGGGTTGGGGTTACTGAATCACGACACACATCCTGACCTGGCGCAACATCCGGTTTTTTGGGTGACATGATTCGTGGTCCTCGGTCAACTTTGAGTTCAGAGGGTGGTGCCCGGAATCCAGCGATGGGAGGGAAGGAAAAGCGGGGTTGAAGCGTGGGTTGGCTTATGGCGACCATTGGCTGTACCAGAGAAGAGTTGGAGGTCCAGGAGGAGAAGACGCTGGCTTCGTATGCCATGAAAAGCAGCCGGAGCCGGGGAAGGGTGCACCGGGAAGAGGCTCATCCTTATCGCACCGACTTCCAGAGAGACCGGGACAGGATAATCCACTCCACCGCTTTCCGTCGGCTGGAGCACAAAACCCAGGTTTTCGTCAGTCACGAAGGGGACCACTACCGTACTCGGCTCACCCACACCATTGAGGTGGCTCAGATTTCCCGATCCATTGCCCGGGCGCTGAGACTGAACGAGGATCTATCCGAGGCCATAGCGTTGGTGCACGATCTGGGGCATACCCCCTTCGGCCATGCGGGGGAGGAGACGCTAAGTCACATCATGAAGGATCACGGCGGCTTCGAGCATAACCGGCAGACCTTGCGGGTGGTGGATCTGCTGGAGGAGAAATACCCGGACTTTCCCGGCCTGAACTTAACCTACGAGCTGAGGGAAGGGATCATGAAGCACGAGACCAGCTATGATCATCCCATCCCGGCGGAATTCGATCCCCAAAAGAAACCCACACTGGAATGTCAACTGGTAAATCTGGCCGATGAGATAGCCTATTATTGCCACGACGTAGACGATGGCTTGGCGTCGGACCTTCTGAAAGAGGAAGAGCTGAAGCAGATCACCCTCTGGAAGGATTTGGCCGACGATCTCCCAAAGAGATTTGCCCGTCTTTCTGCCGATCAGAGAAGACATCAGTTGGTGAGAAAGCTGATCGATTTCCAGGTCTCGGATCTGATAGTCGAAACCGGCCGAACCATCGACAAATACGGCATCACCTCGCTTGAGGAGGCAAGACGGGCCGACGAAAATGTGGTCAAGTTCTCCCCATCCACCAGGGAATTGAACGACCAGCTAAGGGGATTTCTGTTTGAAAAGATGTACCGGCACTATCGCATGATCCGAATGGCAGACAAGGCCCGAAGAATCATCACCCAGCTTTTCGAAGCCTACCTGGAAGACTCCAATCAACTGCCACCCTCTTTCCGCGAGCGACTGAAGCAGGAAGACAAAATGCAGCTGATCTGCGATTACATCGCCGGAATGACCGACAGATTCGCCCTGCAGGAGTACAAGAAGCTGTTCGATCCCTTCGAGAGAGTATAGTTCCTTGTCCTGTCTTTGTTAATCAATACTTTACTACCTTTGGCAACTTCCGAGCATTTGCTATCGTGGAGCTTACTTCTTTTGGTAAGGGCGGTATCCCCTCAAATCGGGTTCGTTCCACATATTCTGTCACCATTACCCGCAAAGCTTCCGGTTCCCAATTCGCCATTTTCTCAACGGTATCAACTCCTGCGTCGTAGTATAGCCTTGCGCGAATGCCCTTTACGCCCGGTAGACGTGCTAAATCCGACAACTTCACCAGCTCCAGAAGAACGTTCTCTGGAATGCCTGTCTCCTTTGCAAGAGCTGACCGTTGTTTTTTCGTGCGACCTACGTTAAGCATTTGTCCGGCGTTCTTGATGCGCCGTGCTTCCAGTATGGATATGAATTCAGGATTGACGCCACGAAAATCCCTCAATTTGAAAGAATTGCGTTTTTTTTCTGTCATGGTTCAATAGTTTTCCTTTGACCAATTGAACGGACAAGCGACCCAACAATGTGTGCTATCCCACGGCAGAGCTGTAGGGCACCCAACAAAAAGGTCACGAACCAAGGCGTCCGTGACCAGAGTGAGATCTATAGAAAAAGGCAAACTCGAATCCTGTTCTATCCCTTGACCAGGTTTCCACTCCTCTCTTTGCTGATCAACTTGGATGAGAAAGCTTTTACTTCCTCCAAGTAACGGCTGTTATGAACCTTCCACTTAATCAGCATCCAATGGCCGTAGAGTCGATATTCAAAGTTCTTGAACTTGAGCTTGGCCGCTGCCCTGATTACTTGCAGCAGGGAGTAAAATTTGGGCATGGCCTCGAGCATCACTCCAAACTCAAGCTCCCACACCGACATTCTGTTTGGCTTGAAAACCACGTGATGCCCGTCATACTGGCTCCAGTCGAAGGTGGTCACCCGATTCTCCGCTACCAGGTTGTCGTAGAGAGGCGTTCCGGGAAGTGGGGTGAGGATCACCATCTGCACGGTGTCGATTTTCCATCTTATGGCGGATCTTACCGTCTGCATCACCGTCTCCCGATCGTCATTCTCCCCGCCCAAGACGAACATCCCATGCACTTTGATCTTGTGCTGATGCAAAATCTTTATGGCATCCTCCATCTCTTCCACGGTCTGGCGCTTGTTGAACTCCACCAAAGTCTCAGGATTCACCGATTCCAATCCGATGTACAATACCTTGCATCCGGACTTGTGCATCAACTCCAGAAGCTCTTTGTCCTTCACTACGTCCAACCTGCTCTGGGCGGTCCAGGAAATATGCAGGTTATTTTCCAGCATCAGCCTTAAGAGTTTTTTGGTTCTCTTCTTGTCGGCGTCGAAATTATCGTCGTAGAAGAACATCCAGGCTTTGGGATAAAGCCGGTGATAGTATTTTATGTCCTCCAACACCTTCTCCGGACTGCGGGTTCGATAGCGATGACCGAACATCTTGGTGACCGAACAAAAGGTACAGTCGAAGGGACACCCGCGAGAGGCCAAAACAGGAAAGATAGACGGATTCTTCCAGCCCTCGATCAAAGACAGCTCCGGCGTGGGAAGGCTGTCTTGGTCCCTGAAGTGGGGCCGGTTTTCGTTATGGTACACCCGATGTCCGATTTTGTATGAGAGACCGGAGATTCGGGAAATGGAGGAAGCATCGTGCCC
>CAYMNI010000070.1:0-11151 GCA_964391755.1 uncultured Ignavibacteria bacterium | reverse complement strand
TCAGAGTCAGACTGACGGGACCTGTGCACCCCGAAGGGTAAGGGGTGATTTTTTATAGGAGCATGCGAGGAGCAGCCCATGGCAGACAAAATATCGGTGGTTTTGCCGGATGGTTCCAACAAGCAGTACCCCGCAGGAACCACCGTTTCGCAAGTCCTACGGGATTTTGACCCGTCGCTGGCCAAGGATGCCATAGCCGGGCTTCTGAACGGTCGGCCGGTGGATTTGTCGTGGAAGGTGGACCAGGATTCGAAGATCGAGGCCATCACCTTTGATTCCGACGAGGGCCGGCAGATCTTCTGGCACAGTACCTCGCACGTCATGGCCCAGGCGGTCAAAGACCTTTTCCCGGACGTGAAACTGGCCATCGGGCCTTCGATCAAGGAGGGATTCTACTATGATTTCGACACCCCGGAGTTCTTCTCTCCCGAGGATTTGACCGGAATCGAAAAGAGAATGAAAGAGATAGTGAAGAAGGACCATCCTTTTCAGAGAAAGGAACTGAGCAAATCCGAGGCCGAGGATATCTTCCGGGAAAAACAAGAAAAGTACAAGCTGGAGATACTCTCCGAACTGACAGATCAGAAGGTGGTGATGTATGAGCACGACGGCTTCGTAGATTTGTGTCGCGGGCCTCACCTGGCGTCCACCGGGTTGATCAAAAACTTCAAACTTCTGAGCAGCTCCGGTGCTTATTGGAGGGGATCGGAGAAGAATCCCATGCTGCAGCGCATCTACGGCATCTCCTTTCCCAAACGAGAAGACCTGGATCAGTATCTAAATCGTCTGGAGGAACAGAAGAGGCGGGATCACCGGGTGCTGGGAAAAGAGCTGGAGCTTTTTTCCATTTCAGACGAAATAGGGCCGGGTCTGGTGTTGTGGCATCCCAAGGGGGCGACGATCAGAAGGATTATCGAGGACTATTGGCTGAGAGAACACGAGAAGCACGGATATCAATTGATCTACACGCCCCATGTGGCCCGGCTGCACCTTTGGGAAAAGAGCGGACATACCGGCTTCTACCAGGAGAACATGTATTCTACCATGAAAGTGGAGGACGAGGAGTATCAGCTTAAGCCCATGAATTGTCCTTTTCACATTCTGATATACAAATCCAAGCTGAGGAGCTACAGAGAGCTCCCCTTAAGGCTGGCGGAACTGGGCGCCTGCTACCGGTATGAGCGCTCCGGCGTGCTGCAGGGTCTCTTCCGGGTGCGGGGCTTCACCATGGACGATGCGCACATTTTCTGCAAGCGGGAACAGTTGGAGGACGAGGTGCGCAAGCTATTGGACTTTTCGCTCTCCATGCTGAGGACCTTGGGTTTCGAGAAATATCAGATATTCCTATCCACCCGACCGGACAAGTCCATAGGGAAGGAGGAGAACTGGGACAAGGCACAGGAGGCTCTGAGAGCGGCTTTGGAAAAGCAGAATCTGGAGTTCGACGTGGACCAGGGAGGGGGAGCCTTCTACGGTCCCAAAATCGACCTGAAGATCAGAGACGTCATGGGCCGGCCGCATCAGTGCACCACCATCCAGTTCGATTTCAACATACCGGAGAGATTCGATTTGAGCTACGTGGATTCGGACGGCAGTCCCCGTCGACCCATAATGATTCATCGGGCGCTTCTGGGGTCGCTGGAAAGATTCTTTGGAGTGTTGATCGAGCATTACGGAGGAGCGTTTCCGCTGTGGCTGGCTCCGGTGCAGATACGGGTGATGCCCATCACCGACGAACAGAATACTTATGGTGCGGAACTACGGACCCGGTTGATTGCAGAGGGATTCCGGGCGGAACTGGACGACCGGAACGAGAAGATAGGCTACAAAATAAGAGAGGCGGAGAAGGAAAAAACACCGTACATGTTTGTGGTTGGAAAGAAGGAGGCCGAAAACAAGACCGTCTCCGTGAGAAGACACAAAATAGGAGATTTGGGCGAGTTGGGGTGGGAGGAGATCATCGGAAGGCTGAAAGAAGAGGTAGAGAGCAAGTCTTCAGGGCCGGCGTAAGTCACTGTGACCGGAAAAGCGATTCGGACAACCGGCTGGTGCAGAAGATGGAAAACCTTAAGCGAACAGAGCTGCGTTTGGAAGCACTAACTGAGAGAGGAGGTGACGTCCGATAAGAGAAAGGGAAATCAGGGTCAATCGGAGAATCCGGTTCCCACAGGTGAGAGTCATCGGGGAGAACGGCGAACAAGTCGGAATCCTGGCCACCAGAGATGCCATTCATATGGCACAGGAGAAGGGCTTCGATCTGGTGGAGGTTTCTCCCCAGGCCAGACCACCGGTCTGCAAGATCATGGATTACGGCAAGTACAAATACGAACTTGCCAAGAAGGCAAAGGACGCCAAGAAAAAACAACGTTATCTGCAGTTGAAGGAAATGCGTTTCAGGCCCAAGACCGATCAGCATGATTACACGTTCAAGATGAGGCACGTTCGGGAGTTTTTGATGCAGGGTAACAAGGTGAAGATCATGGTGGTGTTCAGAGGCCGGGAGAGAAGTCACATGGAGTTCGGGGAGAGAATACTGGACAAGCTGAAGACGGACCTCTCGGATGTGGGCGAAGCTGAGCCCAGACCGAGAATGGAAGGCCGGACATTGACGCTGAACTTCATGCCAAAAGCCCAGGAGAAGAGCTCGACCCAGCAGCCGGCTTGATGAACAGTCTTGCGCAATCACCTTTAACGCAACAAATTAGTGAAATCGGATAACGTATAACGTTAAGAGTTCAAGGTTATTCGGAGGATGGTTAATTGCCAAAGAAAAAAACCAACCGAGCTGCAGCCAAGAGATTCAAGAAAACGGGTGGTGGGAAGTTTAAAAGGAGTAAGGCCTTCAAGGGACATCTATTGAGCAGCAAGAGCACCAAGAGGAAAAGGAACCTGAGGAAGTCGGGCTTGGTGGACAAGGCTGACGAGAAGAAGGTCAGACGACTGTTGTCCAGCTAAGGAGGATTTGAATGCCAAGGGCAAAGAATGCAGTCGCTTCGCGCGCCAAGAGAAAGAAGATATTAAAAAGTGCCAGAGGATACTATGGAGGCAGGAGGAAGCTGTACCGCACCGCCAAGGAATCGGTGCAGCGGGGGCTGGCGTATGCCTATGCCCACAGGAGGCTGCGGAAAAGAGATTTTCGTCGTTTGTGGATAACCCGCATCAATGCAGCAGCCAGATTGTATGGGCTTTCTTACAGTGTCTTCATGAACGGCTTAAGCAAAGCCGGGGTGATACTGGATCGCAAAATTCTTGCGGACATGGCAATTCGAGATAAGGACGGGTTCGCCAAGTTGGCCGAATTGGCTTCCAAAGCCAATTAATCCAAAGTCAGGCGGAAATCGAGAACTGTCTTCCAGTATATCCTCTGGGGGAGACCTGTGCCGTTTTAGGCAGAGGTTCTGCATTCTCCGTGCACTCTTTGAAAAGCAAACGGAGAAGTGATCTCGATAAAACCCGGTGGACTTGGCTGGTGCAGACCAACATTTTTCCGTAGGATTATGCCCAACGCAGATCAATTCAGAAAAGCCCTTCAGCAGGTCCAAGGGGAAGCCGGCGAGAAGACCAAGCAAGCCGGCAGCACCGATGAGTTGGAACAACTGAGGGTCAAATATCTAGGCAGAAAGGGAATACTCACTTCCCTCCTGAAAAGCCTGAAGGATTTCCCTGACGGCCAACGCCCCGCTCTGGGAAAGCTCTGCAACCAGGCCAAAAGCTTGACAGAAGAGGTTTTCCTACAAAGGGCGGAGCAGTTGAGGGGAGCCCAGGCAGAGCAATCGCAAGCTAAAGAGTTCTTCGACTACACCCTCCCCGGAAGGAAAGGATGGGAGGGGGGGCTGCACCCGGTCACCCGGATCGGCCAAAAAATCATAGATATCTTCTATGGAATGGGCTTCGAAGTGGCCAAGGGCCCGGACGTGGAGACGGATTACTACAACTTCGCCGCCCTGAACTTTCCGGAGGACCATCCGGCCAGAGACATGCAGGATACGTTTTACGTGGGGGATAACGTCCTTCTTCGCACCCATACCTCTCCGGTGCAGGTGAGGGTGTTCGAAAAGAGAAAACCGCCGGTGAAGATAATCGCTCCGGGGAAATGCTATCGGAATGAGGCCATCAACGCCAGGAGTTTTTGCACCTTCCACCAGGTGGAGGGTTTCTATGTGGATACGGACGTGACCTTCGCCGATCTCAAGGGCGTTTTATCCGCCTTCGTGTGGGAGTTATTCGGCCGGGACGTTCAACTGAGATTCAGAGCCAGCTTCTTTCCGTTCACCGAGCCGTCGGCCGAGGTGGACATCTCCTGTGTGATCTGCGCGGGCAAAGGCTGTAGCGTGTGCAAACGCACGGGATGGCTGGAGATTCTGGGGGCGGGGATGATAGATCCGGCCGTGTTCGAAGCAGTGGGATACGATCCGGAGAAGTACTCCGGATATGCATTCGGCATGGGCATAGAGAGAATCGCCATGCTCAAGCATCGAATAGACGACATCCGGTTGTTTTACGAAAACGATCTGAAATTTCTAAGACAGTTCTGATATGAAAGTCAGTTTGAAATGGGTCCGGGAATTCGTCGACTTCGACCTCCCGGTGGACGAGTTGGCTTCGCGGCTGACCGACGCCGGGTTGGAGGTCGCCGGCATCTCACATCGGGGCGGTGATCTGAGCGGAGTGGTGGTGGGTCAGATCAAATCCGTATCCAGGCACCCTCAGGCGGACAAGCTCTCCGTGTGCCAGGTGACGGTGGGATCGGGTGATCTGCAGATCGTGTGCGGCGCTCCCAACGTGACCGAGAAGGCCAAGGTGCCGGTGGCTTTGATCGGCGCTCAGCTTCCGGGAGGAGTTCAGATTGAGAAAAGCACCTTAAGAGGTGTGGACTCGGTGGGAATGATCTGCTCGGAGAGGGAACTGGAGATCGGGGAGGCGGAGGACGGAATAATGATCCTAGATGCGGATCTGAAATTGGGACAGCCGCTCTCCTCCGCGCTGGAATTGGAAGACTGGATTCTGGATATCGATCTGACGCCGAACCGGCCGGATTGTCTCTCCATCCTGGGTGTGGCCAGAGAGGTGGCCGCTTTATGCGGTTGTCCGCTACGAAGGCCGGAGGTGAAACTGCTCCAGAACGGCGGAGACAAGGCCCAAAATCGGGTGCAGGTTCAGATAGATGACCCGGTAGCTTGTCCCAGATATGCCGCCAGGGTAATAAACTCCGTCAGAATAGGAGAATCTCCGTTCGAGCTGAAAAGAAAGCTATACTCCGCCGGCATGCGTCCCATAAACAACGTGGTGGACGTAACCAACCTGGTCATGCTCGAGTTGGGGCATCCCCTGCATGGATTCGATTATGAACTGTTCAGTCCCCAAGGAGAAGAGGGACAGAGGAAGGTAGTGGTAAGGCGGGCGGAAGAAGGAGAGAAGTTTACCACCTTGGATGAGGTGGAACGCAGCTTAAATCCCGAGGTTCTGCTGATAACCGACGGAAGCGAACCGGTGGCCATCGCCGGAATCATGGGAGGATTGAAAAGCGAAGTCAGCCCCGATACTCAGACCATTCTGCTGGAGAGCGCCTATTTCGATCCGCGGGTGATCAGACGGGGACGAATGTTCTTGGGTCTCTCCACCGAGTCATCTCAAAGGTTCGAGAGGGGAGCCGATCCCAATGGAGTGGTACGCGCAGCCGACCGCGCTGCCCAGCTTCTGGAGAGCCTGGCCCGGGGAAAGGTGCTCGAAGGGGTTGTGGACGAATATCCCCTGCAAATACATCCGGTACGAATAAACTTGAGACCGGACAGAGTCAACCGACTGCTGAACACCGATCTGGCGACTGCACAGATCAGAGATGTCTTGAGCAGTCTGGATCTGGAGGTGAAGGAGAATAAGGGTTTAGAGGTTCGGATTCCCACCTTCAGGCCCGATTTGACCAGGGAGATCGATCTGATAGAGGAGATCGCGCGCATTTACGGTTATGCAAACATAAAGACTTCATTACGGGCATCCGGAAGTCTGGTGACTAAAATCCACCGAGAGGACGAGTTGTCCCGGGAGGTCAAACATTTTCTGGTAGGACGCGGATGCTTCGAGGTAATCACCAACAATCTGGTGGACCCGGACATCTTGGCTCGAATCCAACCGGATGTGACACCGGTGAGCATCCAAAATCCCCTGAGCCACGATCTTTCGGCGCTTTGCACCACCTTAGCTTATGGTCTTCTGATCGTGGTTTCCAGAAACAAGAACCGTCTGGAGAAAAATATAAGGATTTTCGAATTGGCCAAAGTGTTCTCCGGTGGAAAGGGACAATTAACGGAAGAGAAACTTCATCTGGGCTTGGCCATCTCCGGAGAGAGGCTGCCGCGGCACTGGGAATCGGAGGAGGCGGAGGCCGACCTTTACGATCTCAAAGGCATGGTAGAGGAATTGTTCGTCCATCTCAAGCTGCCATTTGAGATGAGGCCGGATGATGGTGCTCCTTTTCGAAAGGGAAGGAGTTTTGCCGTACTCACTCGGGATGAGAAGATGGGGCTCTTAGGCGAAGTGTCGGAAGAGGTGCTTAAGGTTTTTGGCATCAAGGAGAAGGTCTTTTCGGCGGAGTTAGATTTTGGAGAGATGGTTGCCAAGGCTCCGCAGGAAAGGCAGTTTTCTGCGCTGCCCAAATTCCCTCCGGTGGACAGGGATATAGCAGTGGTGGCACAAGCGGAGCTGCCATCCGATACCATTGTGGCAAGGATAAAAGAAGTAGGAGGGGGGTTGATCGAGGAGGTTACCCTGTTCGACGTTTACCAGGGCAAGCAAGTTCCCCCGGGCAAGAAAAGTTTGGCTTACTCCATTCGCTATCGCTCGCGGGAAAAAACGCTAACCGACGAGGAGGTGGACGATATCCACCGAAAGGTGATCTTGGAGTTGGAGAAAAAGCTGGGGATAACTCTGAGGAAGTGATAATCGCCTATACATGATTATTAATCCCAGCGCAGCTGCTGGGAGAAGATCGCCCCGGCTGAATTTCGAAGGTCAAAGATAAGCAAAGAAATGGTTTTGCCATGGAACTTGAGAATTTCGACAGACTGGAAGAGAAGATCAGACAGGCAGTGGAGCTGATTGACAAGCTGAAGCACGAGAATCGGGAGATCACCTCTTCCTTCAGAAAGCTGGAGGATCAGATAAGCAGCTTCGAGAAGGGCACCAAGAATCTGAACCTGGAGACGGAGAAGCTCAGAAGCGAGCTGTCCCATAAGGAAAGGGATTTCATCGAAAAGAGGGAGGAAGTCAAAAGACGGCTGCAGAAGCTGTTGGAGAAGCTGGTGCCCTTCGAATCCGAGAATGAGAACTAGTCTTCCTGTGTATCCTCAAGGTGTACCGGCACAGGACAAACCAACGACCTCAGAGACTCATCGGAGGGAGGAGGGGTTTCTCCGGCTGCACAAGTCGGGTGTCAAGCTTTGATTGAATTTACTTGACAAACCCGTTTGAGCTTTCGTAATATATCATTGTCGAGTGTTGTCTATAGAGTTAGGAGTGGGGAAAGAAAGCAAAAGAGCTTTTGGAGATCAGAATACTGATCGACTCAGAATAATGGAAGAGCGAAAACAATCGGTTAAAGTCAATATCTTCGGTGAAGATTATCCTATTAAGGGGGATGCAGACGCTCACTACATCCAGAAGGTTGCCGGCTACGTGGATCTCAAGATGAAAGAGGTGGCAGACAAACTTTCCAACAAGCTGCCCCTGCGCGTGGCGGTTCTGGCAGCCATGAACATAACCGGTGAGTTGCTTAAAGAGAGAGAAGACAAGGATAAGCGGCTGCTCCACGTAGAGGAGAAGTCGCAGCTTCTTCTGGAACAGTTGGATAGCAGGATCGCTCAAAAAGATTTCTAAAAGCGGCTTTTGGTTTTTTCCCCACCTTGGTTGCTTGATTTTGACCTGACGAGAGTCGGACCGGACTTTGATCCGCTGCCGGCAGGGCAGAATCAAAGAAGCAAGTGGGGTTTTTTAATATAGGGTCCAAAGGGACCCCTGGTTAAGGAGAAGCCATTATGAGCAACGTGATGATCGGAGGGATCGCCCTAGCCGTGGCAGTGGTAGCCTTCCTTTTGGGCTGGCTCATCAGCCGCCGGATAGGCGAGATGAAGGTGGGCAAAGCCGAGGAACTGGCAAGGAAGATCATAGATGAGGCGGAGAAGGAAGCCAAGATCAAAAAGAAGGAGGCCATTCTAGAGGCTAGGGACGAGTGGTACAAGGCCAAAGTGAATTTCGAAAAAGATCTCCAGATCAAGAAGTCCGAATTGGCCCGGATGGAGAAGAAACTCGGCGAGAGGGAAGCAAACTTAGACCGCAAGGTAGACATCCTGAACAAGAAGGAGAGAGAGATACAGAACCGGGATAAGGTCCTGTTCGCCAAGGAAAAGGGGGTGCGAACCAAAAACGAGGAGTTGAACCGCAAGATCGCCGACCAGAACAAACAGCTAGAGAGAATCGCCCAGATGACCGCGGAGGAGGCCAAGAAGCTGTTGATGGAAAACTTGGAGAGCCAAGCCCGTCAAGAGGCGGCCCAACTGATAAAGGAAATCAAAGAAAACGCAGAGCAGACAGCGGAGAAGGAGGCCAAGAACATCATCATCTCCGCCATCCAGAGATGCGCCGCCGACCACACCGTGGAATCCACCGTGTCGGTGGTGAGTCTCCCCAACGACGAGATGAAGGGCCGGATAATCGGGAGGGAGGGGCGGAACATTCGCTCCTTCGAGACGGCCACCGGAATCGACGTGATCGTGGACGATACGCCGGAAGCGGTAATACTATCCGGCTACGATCCCATCAGAAGAGAAATCGCACGAATGGCCCTGGAGAAGCTGATAGTGGACGGCAGGATTCATCCCGCGCGCATAGAGGAAGTGGTGGGAAAGGCGGAGAAGGAGATGGAGGTCATCGTACGAGAGACCGGGGAGCAGGCCTGCTTTGACGTGGGCATCCACGGAATACATCCCGAGCTGGTGAAGCTTTTGGGAAAGCTCCAGTTTCGGACCAGTTACGGTCAGAACGTTCTCCAACACAGCAAGGAGGTGGCTTTCTTAGCCGGGTTGATGGCGGCGGAGCTGGGATTGGATGCCAATATGGCCAAACGGGCGGGGCTTCTGCACGACGTGGGCAAGGCGGTAGACCGGGAGACCGAAGGCACCCACACCCAGATAGGATACAACGTGGCCCAAAAGTTCAGCGAGAATCCCATGGTGCTGAACGCCATTGCCTCGCATCACGAGGACGTTACCTCCGAATCTCCGTACTCGGTTCTGATTCAAGCAGCGGACGCCATCTCGGGCGCCCGGCCGGGTGCCCGGCGAGAGACTTTAGAGGGCTACATCAAACGGCTGGACAAACTGGAGGAGTTGGCCGACTCCTTCAAGGGCGTGGCCAAGTCTTACGCCATCCAGGCGGGAAGAGAGATCAGAGTTATCGTGGAGCATGAACGCATAGACGACCACGGTGCGACGGAACTGGCAAATGAGATGGCCAAGAAAATCGAGGCTGAGCTGGAATACCCGGGTCAGATCAAAGTCACGGTGATCCGGGAGACCAGGGCCATCGACTACGCCAAATAGCCGGTAGCAGTTGCCCTGAGGTGGAAACGGTCCGCCAGCTTAAATACTGCCGGATAAGTTCAAAACGCGGGCACAGTAGATCAAGCAGCTTGAAGTTGACGACTGCTTATAATCTTTAGGGGACTTAGACAGGAACTTTGGTTTGAACATATTATTTATCGCAGACATGGTGGGAAGACCGGGGAGATGGGCGGTCTCCCAGCTTCTCCCCGATCTGAGGAGAACGCATCAGGTCGATTTCACCATAGCCAATGTTGAAAACGCGGCCGGAGGATTCGGCCTCACCAGAGAAATTGCCAAGAAGATCCACACCTATGGGGTGGACTGCCTGACCAGCGGCAATCACATCTGGGATCGCAAGGACATCTATCCTTACCTGGAGGAGGATCCGCGCATACTGAGGCCGGCCAATTATCCGGCGGGCGCACCCGGCAGAGGGGCGGCGGTGTTCCAGACGGAAGAGGGATACAAGGTCGGCGTTCTGAACGTTCAGGGGAGGATATACATAAAGGAAACGGACTGTCCTTTCCGGGTGGCAGAGACGGAAATCCAAAAGCTGAAAGAGGAAACCCACATAATCATCGTCGACGTGCATGCGGAGGCTACCTCCGAGAAGATAGCATTGGGCTGGCATCTGGACGGCAAGGTTTCCGCTGTCTTGGGAAGCCACACTCACGTGCAGACTGCCGACGAAACCATCCTGCCCAAAGGCACAGCTTACATCACCGACGCAGGAATGACCGGATCGCACGACTCGGTGATCGGCTTCAATAAGGAAGACGCCCTGACCCGGTTTCTTTTGCAGATACCCCGACGTTTCACCCTGGGAAGAGACGACATCAAGTTCTGCGGAGTGCTGGTGAAGATCGATCCCCAGACCGGAAAGGCCACCGGCATAGAGAGGATCAAGATCAACGTGCCCCAGCCGGAAGAGGAAAGCCCGCAAGACAACAGGAGAGACCTGTAAGTTATCCAAATCACCTGGTCACAACGGGAGAGTCATGATGCCAGCGAAGATAATCGACGGCAAAGCCGTTTCCTCGGAGATCAAGGAGCAACTGAAAGTCAAGGTCGAAGAGCTGCAAAAGAAGGGAAAGGTTCCGGGACTGGCAGCCGTGTTGGTGGGAGATAACCCGGCCTCTGAAGTCTACGTGAACATGAAGGCTAAAGCCTGTGAGAAGGTGGGCATCCATTCGGAGGTCTACCGGTATCCCCAGGAGTTACCCGAGGCGGAGCTGCTGGACAAAATCGACGAGCTGAACCGGAAAGATACCATCCACGGAATACTGGTGCAATTCCCCACTCCCCCCCAGATAAGTGAAGAGAAAGTCATTCTGGCCATCGATCCCAAAAAGGACGTGGACGGATTCCATCCTTTCAACGCGGGAATGATGCTGGCTGGCAAGCCGACCTTCCTTCCCTGCACCCCTCTCGGCATTCAGGAGCTTCTGGTGAGGTCCGGCAACGATCCTTCAGGAAAGCACGTGGTCATATTGGGGAGAGGGAGTCTTGTCGGTCGACCTTTGGCTCCCATGCTTTACCAGAAGATGAAAGGGGC
>CAYMNI010000069.1:0-11193 GCA_964391755.1 uncultured Ignavibacteria bacterium | reverse complement strand
GTGCTGCGAAGATCCGGCCGTTTCAGGTTCTTCCCGCCGGCCAAGAAATCTTTGACGTTGTGTTTCCCCTCCTCCCAGGTGCGGCCCGTGTCGGAAAGATAGATGATCTTGTCGGCATCGAACGAGATATAGCATTCCCCCACCAGATCGAAATCGGAAAAATCATAGTGCTGCCAGAAATCACGATTGTCCCACCGCGTCAGGGGATTCCCGTGCATGGAGACGGTTTTGACGTCCACTATGGATCTGAATTCTCTAAGCTCTCTCTCGAAGATCTCTTTGGCCTTTTGGACGTCGCCTTTGGCCTTGTCCAGAACCTCGTAGTGATAACCGACCTCATGGCCAAGTTGAGCCACCGCGCGCAGAACTTCGGGAGAAAACGTTTTCTTCACCTTTCGATAATAATAGCTGGTCCGCAGACCGAATTTGGCCTCGATCTCCGCCATCCGCAGCGTCCTCTTACCGCTTATGTCCACGTCATGACGCATCACCAGTTTTCGGGCTTCCGGAGGATGGGTCAGGTAATCCACCACGGGAAGAACGATCCTGCCGGAATCTTTCACCGCCGTGCAGAATTCTTCGTACTTCCCGATGGTCCAATCGCGAGCCACGTTTGCCATTCCCCATTCCCTGATGCCAGGACCCAAAACGGATTACCGACCGTCACAGCCAATCTCGACCGACAAGACGGTGCTTCTCTTCATGCGCCGTCAGCGACGGATTCTGCTTCATCGCCACGTCCCGCAACTTCATGCTCCCTGGGCACCGTCTTTCTTCTTGAGCCCTCGAATCTCCTCTCTGAGTCCGGCTATTACTTCGGCCAAAAATCCCAGGACGAAAAGCGATATACCCGAAAGCACCAGCAGGATCACCAGATACAAAAGCGGCCTGAATCCCTCGCTTTTGGCGATTCTCAAATAAACCGTCACTCCTCCGGTCACGATGCCTAAGAAGATCAAAACCAAACCAACCGATCCAAAAAGCAGCAGAGGTTTTTTCATGAAGGAGAGCTGGAACTTCACCGAAAGCAGATCCAAAAATCCCACCGGGATTCTCCAGAATCCGAACTTGGATTGGCCGAACTTGCGGGGATACACGTTGACCTTGACCTCGCCGACCTTGTATCCTTTGTCCGCTGCCATCACCACCATGTACCTGTGCCAGTCCTTACGCATGGGCACGTCATCCACCACCTCCCGACGAAAGGCCTTGACCGAGTTCAAATCGTGAACCTTGATCCTGAACACCATTCGGGAGAGAAGGTTGTAGAAGAAGGAGACCAGTCTTTTCAGACCATAGGAACCCTGCTTCCATCCGCAGACCACGTCGTATCCGCTGTCGATCCTCTCCACCAGCTTGGGGATGTCCCGGGGGAGATACTGCAGATCGGCCGGCCAGAAGACGAATATCCTGCCCCGGGCTCTGGAGAATCCGGTCATCAGAGCCTGCATTATCCCCAGATTCCTTCGGTGAGAAATCACCCGCAGGAAATAGTATTTCTGGCGGCACTCCCTGGCTTTAAGGTAAGTGCCGTCCGTGGAACCATCGTCCACCAGGATGACCTCGCCTCTGATCCTGGACTCCGAGAACATCTGTGAGAACTCCTCCATCAGAGGATTAATGTTCTCCACCTCGTTGTAAGCCGGAACGACCACCGAAACCTTAACGTTTCTGTTGACGTTATGCATTTTGTCAAAATCCTTTTATTCTTTGCAGCTGAGCTGCCAACTTGATGTTCTGGGGAAACAGCTTGAGAGCCTTTTCCCATTGATCGATTGCCCGGAGCCTGTACGTATCGTCGTCGGGTTTTTTTCTTAAGTTGAGATACACGGTTCCCAGTTGTTGATGGGTCAGGAAATCGGAGGGGTTGAACCTGATGGCATTCTCCAGGGCCAGGGCCGACTTTTCAAACTCGCCTTTGTTGAAATACACCTCCCCCAGAATGGAATGCCCGCTGAAGTTCTCCGGGTTCTCGGATACAAATTCCTCCAGCATAACCAGGGCGGAGTCCGGGTTTCCCTGGTCCATAAACGATCTTGCTTTCTCGAAATCGGACAAGGAGTAACTTTCGGTCTGGGGATTGCCCGTCCCCTCCGCTATCCTATAGACGTCCACCACGATGTTTCTCAGCCGGTAGCTGGTGACGATTTTGGACTCGTTCATCACCTGGGGATAATCCTGGAAAGCCCGGTCGCGATTGCCGCCCCTCTCTAAAGCCAGATGCGTGATGGGATAAGTCAAGAACAGATGGGGATCGGGTTGGGTGACGCCGAACATGTGAATTATGTCCTTTAGCCGATTATCCCACGTCAATGCCGGGCCGTACGGCCCCGATATGACTGCCTCATCGCTTAAGACCTTGCCCAAATCCACCGACGATTTGTTCAATGAATACGTGGGAGAGGCTGCCCAACCGGAATACTGCCGGCCGTTGATCAGAAACGAGGTGAGAATCAGAATCAAAGCCAGCGAGAACCTCAAACCCAAATTCGGCGATCCGGCACTTTCCCGGCCGGCCTTCCTGGAGGCTGCAATCTTCCAGTAGTACAGCGCTCCGCAGATCAATGCGGCAACCAAAGCTATGGGCAGAGACGAAGTCAAGAGAACCTGCTTTCGGCTCAGCATGTACAGCGTGGTTATCAGGTAATTCACCACAAAGGTCGTGCCCACTACGAATATCACCCAGAATGAAATTCCCACCGTGGAATCCTTTTGGGTTCCCTGGGAGGAGACCATTCGGTCCAGCCATACTCCCGCCAGAACGCACATGGGAGGAATGAGGTAGATTTGGTACCGCAGAGGTCGGTAGTTCATAACCATCAGCAGGAAAAACGCGACTAAAAACCAGAACACGATCAAAAAGCCGGCCTTGGAAGAATCATCCCTGCTTTTTACAAGCTCCTTAAACGAACTGCGATTTCGGAAAAACATAAGCAAGCCCAAAAACGAGAGAACGAAAGCCACCGGCATGCGATAGAAAAGATCGGTTCCAAAGGTGAATAGAGAGGAGATGAATGCGGAGACGGATTGGAGCGCCACCGGAAAGCCGTACAGCCCCAAAGCCTGCTCTCCCAGGTAACCGGCCACCTCCTTTTTGGCAGGTAGATAGCTGAAAAAGAGCCAGAATAAGGTGACCACTAAAAATCCAACAGAGAACAAGATCAGGGGGGTGATTTCGATTTTCCTCTCCGATGAAGAACGATGCTGGAACATCCACAAAAGCAGCACTCCCAGACAGGCGGGAAGGATAAAAGCAGCCATGGTTTTTCCGAAGAAGATGGCTGCGGAAAAACAGATGCCCGAGGGAATCAAAAACAGGTTTCTCTTGAAGGATGAGACCAAAAAGTAGAATCCCAAAGTCAAAAGAAACAGGGCCGAGATCTCCAGAAACGGGTTTCGCCCGTACATGATGAAAACGTAGTTCGTGGCCAGAAAAAACAAAGAGATAAACGCCGCCCTCTTTCCAAACACCTTCTTAAGACCCAAGAACAGAAAGACCATGGTCAGCAGGTTGAGAAGCACGGCCATCAAGTTGGCCTGGGATCTGCCCGTGCCAAAGACCGAGAAGACCACGTATGAAGCGACCGAACTGAACGACTTCAGGAAGAAGACGAAACGATTGGGCTCGAACATGACCCAACTGTCCCACAGCACCTTATTCCGCGCGAAGTTGGTGTACTGCGGCGGGTCCGTGGCCACGTCCTGGCTCCAGGAGATGGCCGGCGGATCGGCGTTCAAGTGAATTATGCCGCCTGTAAAAGCCAATACCAGGATGAAGCAGAAAAGCAGAATCTCGAAAAGCCGGGAGGAAAAGAAGGGGTTTCGGAAGAACTTAGTCAGGGCTGGCTCTCCGCCTCTGGAATCTTTGGCTGATGGCGTTTGCTTCTTCTCTTTCCTGCTTTTGGACTTCATGTGGGTTACCTGCTTTCTTATGTACTCCAGCTACTCTGATCTGACGCGGATTTTCCTTTCCGAGTCAGGGAACCCGATGAGCACAAGAACCTCTACTTTTTGATTCTCAATAACAGGACGAAAAGCGGCTTAACGATCGGCCACCAGTCCAGAAACGGTCTGATCTTGGAGTATCTTTTCTTCGAAGGGTAGATTTTAGAGACCGGCACCTCAGCAAATCTGTATTTCAACTTCAGAACCCAGAAATGAATGTAATACTCTAATTCATACGTGGAAAGCCATGATTGCCATATGTTTATCTTCGGATCGTCAAACAGGGATACTCTGTACGCGCGGAATCCGTTGGTCACGTCGGTCAGCTTTTTTCGCATCAGCACCGACCACAGAAAGGTGAACGCCTTTATTCCGATCCTCCGGGCAAAGGGGAGATTGCCCGCCACTCCACCCTCTAAGTATCTGGATCCCTGCACGTAATCGTAATTCTCTTCAAGTATGGGCTGAAGCAATATGGGTATCTGCCGGGGATCGTCTTTTCCGTTTCCGGCCATCACCGCCACCAGGGGAAATCCGTTTTTCCGGGCGTGGTCGATTCCGTCCCTGATGCAGCTTCCTACCCCCTGTTTTTCCGGGTGGCGTATTATCTCCACGTGGTAGCTCTTGAGAACCTCGGACGTGCTGTCGGTGGAGCCGTCGTCCACCACCAGAACCTTCTCTGCTCTTACTTCCTTGAATCCCTCCAGAACGGTCTTGATCCTGTTCTCTTCATTGTACACCGGAATGATCACCAGGGTTTTGGAATCTTTGTCTCGCAACCCACAACTCCGAATATGAGCTTAAATCTTGAGGCGGGCAGACAACCCCCTTCTCAGGGGATTCGTTCCCGCCTCTGTGTCGCTCGTGAGTTTCGCGGAAGCAAGCATCCGCACTCCGAAAACCCTTCTCTTATCTGTATCGGCTATCCCCGTCCGTAGAACTCCTTGATACAATCGGCGGTATACTTGACCTCTTCCTCGGTCAGCTCGGCAAACATGGGCAGTGACAATATCTCATCCATGCATCCCTCTGTCACCGGGAAGTCGCCCTTTTTGTATCCTAAGAAGCTGTATGCCTTCTGAAGATGAATGGGTATGGGATAATGGATGTTGGTGAACACTTCCTTGTCTTTCAGAAAGTTTATCAGATTCTCTCTGTCTTTTACCCTGACGCAGAAGACGTGATAGACGTGCTTGGCGTAAGGCATCTCCTCCGGCAGCCCGACGTCGGTCCCTTTCAGATATTTCCGGTAAAGGTCGGCATTCTTCCGCCTGCCGTCATTCCACCGGTCCAGATACCTCAGCTTTACGGCCAGTACCGCACCCTGAATTCCCTCCAGCCGGCAGTTGTTGCCGATGTACTCGTGATAGAACTTCTTGGGGGAGCCGTGATCCCTGAGCATCTTCACCTTCTGGGCTATGTCTTCGTCGTCGGTGGTGACGCCGCCTCCTTCTCCGTAGGCGCCCAGGTTCTTTCCGGGATAGAAGCTAAAACATCCTACCCTTCCCAGGCCTCCGGTTTTCCTTTCCTTGTATTCCGCTCCGTGCGCCTGGCAAGTATCCTCGATCACGGGTATTTTTCTCTTCTCCGCGATCTGAAGAATGGGGTTCATATCTGCCGGCTGTCCATAGAGGTGCACGGGGATTATCGCCTTGGTCTTCTTGGTTATGGCCTTTTCCAGCTTACCGGGGTCCATATTGTAACTCTTGTCTTCTATATCTACTAAGACCGGGGTGGCGCCCGCATACGAAATGGCTTCGGCAGTGGCTATGAAGGTATTGGTGGTGGTGATGACCTCGTCGCCCTCCCCTATCCCCAAGGCTTTCATAGCCATGATAAGGGCGGATGTGCCGGAGTTGATTCCCAAACAGTACTTCACCCCACAGAACTTGGCGAATTTCTCCTCGAAATCGGAGACGGCCTTTCCCAAGATGAAGGCGGTATTGGAGATGACGTCCTGGATGGCGCTGTCTATCTCCGGCTTTATGGTCTGATACTGAGCTTTCAAATCAACGAAGTTTACCTTCATCAAATCCTCCTTGAATTGTCCTGTTTGCCGACATATTTGTCGCTAAGATAGCAGATCGTACTTAAAAGTCAAGCTTTTAGTATGCTCTGCGCACCGGTCATATGATCCAACCGCGTGCATAGAAAAACCAGCACCTAACTTAAGTTAAGTGCTGGTCTTCTGCTCCATCTGATGAATCACTATTTGCCCAAAAGCCTATCAACTCTCAGCTGTTAAGCAGCCAAATATGTGGTTTCTCGAAAGCTCAGACGTAACATCGCAGATCATTTGTATTCTTTATAAGTCAAGCAGGGTTTCCTGTCACAAACGCATCTTGAGTAACCTCCCCCATAATCATCTAGCCCGCTGCGACCAAAGCATTCCCGATGATTTCACTCCGGGGCAATATGGTTACTTCCACTTTTTGATCTTATTTTTTTATCTTCAGCGTCAGGTATATCCACGGCTTAACCATGCTCCACCAACCGGAGAACGGCTTGATTTTGGAATAATCCTTTTTCTCCTTTGGATAAAACATCCCCACCGGAACTTCCTTGACTTTATATCCATAAGCTAAGATCTTATAATGGATATAATATTCGACCTCATATTTATCCAACCAATGCTGATTAATATTGATCCTGGGATCTTCGAATATTTTTAGCTTATAAGCCCGAAACCCACAGGTAACATCAGTCCCCTTAAAATGTGTGACAAAGGATACGATCCATGTAAAAAGCCTTATCATGACGTCTCGAAACAGAGGCAGATTGTCTTTTCTCCCTTCGTTTAAGTAGCGGGAGCCTTGAACATAATCGTAATCATGGTCCAAGATCGGCTGCAGTAATTTGGGTATATCATAAGGCTGCATTTTTCCGTTTCCAGCCATTACCACTAGTATCTCATATTCATTCTTCCGTCCGTATTCAATGGCATCTTTGATGGCTTTTCCAATGCCCAAGTTTACCTGGTGTCGGATAACCGGATATTTGAACTCCTTTATGTATTCGGCGCTCTCATCGGTCGATCCATCGTCCACCACCACCACGTCATAGGGGGCATGGGGGGGAAATTTGCTAAGCGTTTGCTTTATTTTGGAGCCTTCATTGTAAACGTTGACCTCAACCAGGATTTTTCTTTTTTCGTTTCTCATTCTAACAGGAAAACTACCATTTTAAACATTGGAGGACAGCATCCATGATCTTCCGTTCATCCGGAATTACAAGTTTCTCTAAGAAAATCGAAGCTGGTACGGGAATATCGGGTAATCCGACTCGAATAATCGGAGCATCCAGATATTCAATGGCTTTCTCCGCCAGAAGAGCGGCGATCTCTGCCCCGACCCCCCCGGTTTTATAACCTTCCTCTACCATGACCACCCTTTTGGTTTTCTTTAAGGAGTCTACAATGGTTCTTTGATCCAAGGGAGAAAGCGAAATCAGATCCAGCACCTCTACACTCACTCCTTCACTTTCCAGGAAAGAAGCAACCTTTAAGCTCAACTGTAACATTCTGGAGTAGGATATGATGGTGAGATCGGTTCCCTCCTTTTTGATCATGGCTTGATCAAGAGGAACAATGTAAGGTTCTTCCGGCACCTCCCCCTTGGTGCCATATAAGACCTTGTTTTCGACAAAAAGCACCGGGTTAGGGTCTTCTATGGCGCTTTTCAGCAGTCCCTTTGCGGTATAAGGATCACTTGGAGCTACGACTTTAAGTCCGGGAACTCCCACAAACAAACTCTCCAGGCTTTGGGAGTGGCTGGGTCCATATCCTCCCTTTGCTCCAGCAGGAGTGCGGATCACCAGAGGGATATTCACCTGACCATTGTACATATAGTGAAATTTTGTGGCATGATTTAGAATCTGATCGAAGGCCAAGGCTATGAAGTCCATGAACATGATCTCCACAACCGGTTTAAAGCCCATCATAGCCAGACCAATGGCGACCCCCATGAAGCTGTTTTCCGAGATGGGAGTCTCGATGACCCTTTTTTCCCCGAAAGTTTCCAGGAGTCCCTCGGTTACCTTGAAAGCACCCCCATAAATCCCTATGTCTTCTCCGATGAGCAAAACGCGCTCGTCTTCCGACATTTTCTCCTTTAAAGCTTCATTCAAGGCTTTGTTGAAATAGATCTCACGCATTTAGATACACTCCGCTTGTAGCTACGCTGGCATCTGGTGGATCGTCTTCCTGGGCGAATTTCACCGCTTCTTCCACCACATTGATCTGCTCCTTTTCTATAGATTCAAGAATAGACGGCTTAACCTTCGAATCCAGCAAATGCTTCTTTAAAAGTTTTATAGGATCTCTTTTTTTCCATGAGTTTTCTTCTTCACGAGTTCTGTATTTGAGTTGGTCGCTTTTGGAATGGCCACAGAACCTGTAGGTTTTTGCTTCCACCAGACAAGGTCCGCCACCAGCCCGAACCCAACTCACCGCCTCTTTTGTCGCGGAGATGACGCTAAATAGGTCCATCCCATCGCAAACCAATCCTTTCATACTGTAACTGTCCGCTCTCGAGTAAATGTCTTTAACCGAGGTGGATTTCGAAAAAGGGAATGACATGGCATACATATTGTTCTCGCAAAGAAAAATGATGGGCAGTTTCCAAATGGAAGCCATGTTCAGAGATTCATGGAAGTTTCCGTGATTGCTGGCGCCGTCCCCGAAAAACGAGACCACCAAATTATCGCGATCACTTAGCTTAATGGCCAAAGCCACGCCGGTTGCTATGGGAATGGCCCCGGCGGTAAGTCCATTTGTTCCCAAAAAATTGAGATGTTTAGCACAAAGATGTTGAGTACCACCTTTTCCACTACAATAACCACTCTTTTTCCCCATCAACTCCGCCATCAACCTCTTCGGATCACCACCTTTAGCTAAAAGATGACCATGACCCCGATGAGTACTCAAAACGTAGTCGTCATCTTTCAACTCATGACAAACTCCAACCGCCACCGCCTCTTGCCCTATGTACAGATGAGACGTCCCGCCAATCATGCCTTTGCTGAAAAGCCAGTTAATTTTTTGCTCAAAGCTGCGAATTAAAGCCATTTTGCCGAAGATTTCCAAAAGCTCTTGTCCCCCTATGCTTGTGGTCATTCTTATCTCCTTTTACTTTTTCCGATGACAACCGCAGGGATGCCGCTGATAATTACGTTGTCCTCTACATCGTTCATCACCCCCGAGCTGGGAGTTATCAGTACATTTTTCCCCACCGTCACCCAGGAGTTGATGGATGCACCCACTCCCACCATGACATTTTCAGTCAGATTCACCACACCCGATAGGATGCAGCTGGGAGACAGATGAGAAAATTCTCCGATGTAGCAATCGTGACAGACCACCACTCCGACATCCAAGATAGCTCCCCGTTTGATCTTTGCCCCGGGTCCTATAATCGCCCCCGCCTCGATAAAAACGCCCTCCTCGATCTCCACCTCCATGCCCACATGAGCTCTGGGATCAACCAGAGACAGAATGGGCAGATCGGGTTTGTGCTCCTTTATCTTTAAGAACACCTTTTTGCGAACCTCGGAATGAAAGGAGAGAATGACTCCATCGATCTTCTTGCCCGAGAACAGTTCCAAAAGCGTATCGAATCCGCCCAGGATGGAATAGCCCAATCTCTTTTGTTTCCAGCTATTTTTATCATCATCCAGAAGTCCGATAACCCGAATATGGGGAAGGTTCCGGGTGATCTCCACCACCTGTTTGGCTCCCAGCCCGGCTCCGTATATAACCGCCTTCTTGGTGGATTGAGCCATCCTTTCAACCATCTCGGCCGTAATCGATTCCCCGGTGAGTTTGGTCCTTATCTCCTCCAAGGATAATCCCTTCTCTTTGATCAGCTTCTTGACACGGGGAGAGATCCTTAACTCTGCCTTTGGTGCTGCCGCAGTCAAACTCTCAGGTACCGGTTCAGGCTTTACCTTTTTCCATTCCCGGTAAACCTCATGCTGATACATAAACTCCTCTTTCAGACTTTTTTCGATCTCATCTATGATTCTTTCAACGGATTCTTCGGTTTCATCCGGTGAGGTTATTATCCCGATGATGTCAGTGATCCTCGCGGTCTCATTTGCTTTATGCAGGATTCGGACCAGAGTACCCTCCGACTCTGCCACCACTTCAAATACTGATTTGGACGTCTCCACCTCTGCCAAAGGATCACCTGTTTTTACCGACTCCCCTTCGGATTTATACCATCTTAGTATCTTTGCTTCGTCGACGTTCACTCCCTGCTTTGGAATCATTATTTTGTGTATCATCTTTGTGCTTTCCTAAACGATATGAGTAATTGGTTGTATGGTTTTATTCAGATCGGTTTCCTGTTCCGTCAATTCCTGGCTCTCGACAACCACCAGTTTCAATCTTCGTTCGAGAAATCGAGATATCCTGGATAGAAGGCGTCTCTCGAATGACTTTTCATCTACCTCCCCGCTTTCCTGTTTGAGTGAAGTAAGAAAGTCTTTGTGAGTTCGACCATTTCGGTATTTTGGCTGCTTGGTTGGATTTTTTATCAACATCTCGATGTTTTCGGTTTCCGAATCGATCAGAATCGTACCGTGGTGACACAGAACCCCCCATCTTCGCGATTGACTGCTGCCAGCGATCTTTTTGGAATTTACGGTTATATCTGTGTCTTCTTCGATTTTTGCAGTTAGTTGGAAATCCTTCAATGCATCAACTATGATTCCGTTGATGGCTTGGAAGGAGGGGACAAGATCTCCCCAGCCATTTGCACGGGACAAAGGCACAATCAAAGAATAATTGAGGCTTTTCTCGCTGATTAGGACCGTCCCTCCTCCAGTGAATCTTTTGATTATCGGAATTCCTCTATCCTTGCAAGCTCTGATATGTACTGTTTTTGCAGCGTCTTCTCCATAGCCGATCACCAACGACGTATCTTGTACTTTCCACTGCCTGAAGGTAACCAGATTTGATTCTGCGGCAGATAAGGAAAACAACTCATCCCAGACAAGATTCTCAAAAGCACCAATCGGTTTTTTGGTTAACAATCGTATCAAATCTAATCCTTTTTCACCAGGGCTTAACGACTCAAGCGAATCTTTAAGAAGGTTTTTCTTCCATAGATCTTCAATTTCAGTTTTACTTATGAACTTATAGTTTGATTACCTTTCCTTTCTGCTTGATCGATTGGTTGGAAGCTTCCAGGAGTTTTACCACCCTCAGTCCTGCCACTCCGTCGGTCAGTGGTTTCCTGTCTTGGCTTA
>CAYMNI010000068.1:0-11202 GCA_964391755.1 uncultured Ignavibacteria bacterium | reverse complement strand
GCGAAAAATGGCGAAAAGATGCATCCGGTTAATGCTGTTTAGTTGTTTGATATTCGGGAGCGCCTCGTTGGTTTGGGGCGCGGACCATGCTATGAATCTGGAGCAATGCCTCAAGACGGCCTATGAGAACAACAAAGCTCTTATGCAGTTGCAGGAGAAGGTCAACGCCGCCGAGTACAAGACGCAAGAGGCCCGATCAGGATTCCTCCCCCAGCTTTCCTTCAACGGCAGCTACACCCGTTTGGGCAACGTGCCGGAATATGGTTTCGAGGGAATGAACTTCAAGATGGGCAACGAGAACAACTACAACCTGGGACTCTCCCTGCAGCAGCCGCTGTTCACCTGGGGAAAGATCAGAAACAGCTACGACATGTCGAGATACGGTCTGTCCATCAGCCGGGAGGAGTTTCGCGGCGCCCGGCAGGAGATCAAGTTCAACGTCACCAGCCTGTTCTACAGTGCGCTTCTGGCCCAGGAGCTGATCAAAATCAGAGAAGGATCGATCGTTCGAACCGAAGACCATCTTAAAACCGTGCAGGAGAGATACGACAAGGGATATGCTTCGGAGTTCGACGTGCTGCGGGTCAAAGTACAATTGGCCAATGCCAAGCCGCCTCTGGTGCAGGCCAGGAACTTCTACCAGTCGACCCTGGACAATCTGAAGAACCTGCTGGGAATCGACCTGGCCGATTCGGTGAACCTGCAAGGCGGTCTGGAATTCACGCCGATGGAGGTGGATAAGCTTCAGGCGGAAGAGTTGGCTTTTCAGAACCGGTCAGAGTTGAAGCTGATAAAAGAGCAGAACAAAGTCGGGCTGAAAGCTCTGGCTTTGGCCAAGGCGGGCAATAAACCCTCGCTGTTCGGCACCGCCAACTACGAATATAAAAGACCCTTCTACGCCGAGGACGAGTGGAAGACCGACTGGAACTTCATCTTGGCTTTGAGCATTCCCATATTCGACGGCTTTCTTACCAGATCCAGGGTCAGGGGCGCCAGGTCCGACCTGAAGCAGCTGGAGATCGCGGAAAGACAGACTAGGGAGATGATTCGTCTGGAGATAAGCCAGGCCATCTCGGATTTGAATCTGGCCCGAGAGAACATCCTCTCTCAGAAGGAAAACGTAAACCAGGCCAAGGAGAGCCTGCGCATGGCTAGGGTTCAGTATCAGAAAGGCGTTCTCACCAATCTGGAGTTGATGGATACCGAATTTGCCTTAACGGTGGCCGAAACCAACCATCTGCAAGCCCTCTCCGACTACCTGATAGCCAAGGCCAAATACGAAAAGGCCATCGGCCAGGATTGAAAGTTCGAGTAGGTCCGAAATGTCTTTTGAGACTTTCGGACGAAGATCTGTAAGGCTGGCTGTAAGAAGAGGGACTTTGTAGGGGTCGCATTCATGCGACCTGCGGGTATTAAAGGGGAATTTGAAAAAAGAGACTTAAAGGTAAACACAAAACAGGATGTGTTCTCTTATAAGTACCGTATGATGGAACCGGTCTGAAGAACAGGCCGGGCCACCAGTCCGGTGTTCGATTGACAGCTTGTGAGAGACAACTAATATTATGGATGTGTAGCGTCGCAACTCCGTATACCCTGAGCTTGGCCAAAGGGTGCGCGACGCTTCTCGTCGGAGGCAAGCCCTGAACCATGCGGTTCAAGTCAAGCTCCGACGCTACACTTCTTCCTCTTAAACTCCGTTTCTCGGGGGGATCGGATCGCTCGCCAGGTCATCTGACTTCAAGGTAGCAGCCTGTCGAGTCGGGGGAACCTGCCAAGCACAAGAGAGATTACGCCTCATTTCTTCTTCAGCTTGTCCAGCCACTTCAACCGCAGCTTCGCCAGCTTCGGCGTGATCACCGCCTGACAATAGGGCTGTTTCTGATTCTTTCGAAAGTACCCCTGGTGATAATCCTCCGCAGGATAAAACTCTCGAAACTCCTCAACCGCCGTGACTATCGGATCGTTCCACGTTGCGGAAGCTTCCAATTCCCTTATAACCGTCCTGGCCATCTTTTCCTGCTCCGGTGTATGGCAGAAGATCACCGAGCGATACTGGGTGCCTACGTCCGATCCCTGACGATTAAGCGTGGTTGGATCGTGGATGGTGAAGAAGACCTCCAGAAGCTCCCGATACGATATCTTCGACGGGTCAAAGGTGATCTGCACCACCTCGGCATGGCCGGTTGTACCGGTGCAAACCTGCTCGTATGATGGATTTAGCACGGTGCCGCCTGAGTAGCCTGAGACGACAGATTCTACACCCTCCAATTGCTCGAACACCGCTTCCAAACACCAGAAGCACCCGCCACCAGGGGTGGCTGTCTCTTTTCCAACTCTTTCGGACATCTCAAATCCCTTAGTAAGTTGGGTGCATAATCCCTAACTAACCCTCTCCCATAACAGGCAAAGGGAATCTACCCTTCCCTCTCTTGACTGAAGGGTTAAAAAGGAAGGGTGAAGGTACAAGCTGACACGACAAGAATATAGCCAAGGGCTTGGCAATAACCAAAGCTTTTGTAATAGAGAAAGAGAAACCTTAATACAACGGGGTGGCTTTCATCTTCTCTCCACGACAGGAACAGATGGGTGGGACGAGTTTAACGTGGGTCCGAAATGCCCGTCAGGACTTTCGGACATCACACTCTGTAGCGTCGCAACTCCGTATATCCTGAGCTTGGCCGGAGTGTGTGAGACACTTCTCGTCGGAGGCAAGCTCCGACGCTACATTTCTCGCCTTTGCCCGCCTTTTAGCGGGGGGAAATCGAATATCCCGCCAGAAGAGGGAATAAAGGGAAAAAGAATGTTGGAAGGTTGAAGACTTTTACGTTCAGCTTCCGTTTTGTGTTGGGTGTTTGGCAAACCAGGTGACAAAGTGACAGGCAAAAGCCGTCGGGCCTTTGCCTGTCTTACTTCGACCGTCCGTTATGCGAAGGATAATCAGGCGGAAAGTATTCTTAAGAGACGAGCTTCGTTATTTAGAAGGACAGAATCGACACTGCTGTCCTGAACAATGCCCGGCGATTTCTGATTACCTGCCTCCTCCGGGCGTGTTGTCGATCACCAGTATGTCTTGAGACCCCCGGAATGATTCGCCGGAAGAGGTCTGTCCCTTTAGGGTAAAGTTGTTGTAAGTATCTACGGCAAGCGGCAAACCCTTGATGTCGTCTGCCAGAAACTTGGCCACGAAATTGCCGCAGTCATCTGCCTTCCAGCCATTAATGGCTACGTCATTCAACGATACGGTTGAGGCATCCACGTCCCCGTAATCGATGTTGGTGTGAACAGTCACCACGATACTATTGCTCTGAAGGTTTAATATGTTCGGCGCTACATCGATCGTGATTTCAAGAGCATAGCTCTCTGTCGGCATTACGCAGAAGACGGCCATCGGCAACGCCATAAGCCAGGTGAGATTGAAGAGTACGTTCTTGGTTCTTTGTGATAGCACGTTCTACCTCCATTAATTTACTTTGTTGATTGTCAGGAAACACTTATCATTTCTACCCCGACTGCCCTGCATCGTCTCTTGAGAATTTCCATTAAAAAGCCTTTCCCGGCCATGATGAACGATTACCTCGCCTAACGGTGCCTACGGACAGAGCAGCCGCCACTGTCCCTGGAGGTTGCCCTTTCTACCTTTCTCGCCGCCGATCCTGAAGTGACCACCCAGGACTCCTTTTGCCTCTCCGTTCCGATCACACCACTCTCCCACGAAAGTCCCACCTTCCTCGCCGTACGAATACTCCCACCTGGCCCGGATCAGCGCCTTGAACTCCCCGTTCGGGGCGATGTACTTGCCAAAGAACACGTTCTGACCGTTCTCCCTTTTACCCCAGTGGCCCTGGAAATGGCCGGCCAAGCTGCCGTCCCGGCTGATCCACCTCCCCTTGCATTCTCCCTTATGCTGTCCGGTTCTGATCCATCTTCCGTCAAGAAATCCGTTGCCGCAGGGGACAAGTTGCTTTTTGTAGCCCAAAAAGGCGATTTCATCCCCCTCCTGACCTACCGGGTAAACCACATTAATGGAATCCAGTTCAGAGTAGTCAAAGGTGATACTGAAGGGAGTGGTGGAGAAGGTCAGAGTCCCGGCCGCGTCGGTTGTGTCGTTCGGTGGAACCACGATGGCTAAGTATATCCCATCGAAGTGAGGCTCGGTGTAAGAGGTCCACTCCAGCGTCTGGCGATCGGGGCGCGGCCGGAGGATATGATCTCCCGGATCGAAGCAAACGGTCTTTAAAAGCACCAGGCTGCCCTTATCTATCTGTGCCGATCCGCTCCAGTCGGTCACTGTGGTCACGGTGGTATCCAGATCCAATCTTCCCCAGGTGATCCTCAAAAAGTAAACGTCCGCCAGCGAATCCTCGATGTACGCGGCGATCTGGGGATCGGTGCTCAGAAGATCGGCACCGTCCTGGTCTTCTCCGTACTCATTTGAGATCTCCGGATCGCCGAAAGCGGGAGCCTCGTTGGTGGGCTTGTATCCGCCTAACTCGTCCTCCAAATCGGGCACTTGGACCTGGGTGTCGCTGCCGTCGAGTCTCTTGGCCGAATCGAAGATGCAGCCGCTCACCAGGAATGCCGTCAGGAAAAAGCCGACAAAGATCGGGAGCAGGAATTTGAGTTTCATTGAACACCTCCGGTTAAAATTACCGTTTCGTGCGGTCAAACAAGCCGCTTCTGTTTGGCGCCAACTTCGGCCGGATTACAATGCAAGAAGGATGCCAAGCGAGAATGTAACCGGATCGTGGTCGCCAATCTCTTATCAAACAACCAGTTGATGTCTTTGTTGAGAATTCCACCTTTCGGGCAAAAATCAGCAGATGAACCTTCAGGTACAATATCACTCCGCTCATGTACCGGTGTGCACAGAGATCTTGGACATGTGGGACCCACCGGTCTGTGATGAATCGGTTTGTTGCTTGACTCGACACTTAGCCGAAGGAGACTGTAACTCTCAAAAGGCGGAAACATTGCACTTGTTTCTAAAACATCAACCGATTATCTTAAATGAAAACTCAGCCGCACTGTGCTCGTATCTATGGCTGAGTGTTCATAAGCGTTCAAATTTTCAATCCGGAGGTTTTGCCGTGCGATTCCCAAAACTTAGCAGACCGTCGTTTCATAAGTTTCTGGTGCCGTTTGCCGGTTTGGCCATCTTGTCTGCCGGCCTTTTCGTCTGCGAATCGAATTACCAGGAGGCCGCTGTGATGAAAAAGCCGCCGACAACCCGAGCAGAAGAGGTGGTGGAGACGATTCACGGGCAGAAGGTGGAGGATCCGTATCGTTGGCTGGAGGATTCGGAAACCGAAGAAACAAAAGCATGGGTGGACGGGCAAATTAAATACACCCAATCCGCTTTGGACAATCTTCCGGCCAGGCCAAAGATAAAAACCCGCCTGGAGGAATTGCTCTCCATCGGTTGGATCGGAGCGCCCCAGGTGCACAAAGGCAGCTACTTCTACGAAAAACGGGAAGGGCAGCAGAATCAGCCCATTCTGTACGTGCGGGAAGGCATGGGAGGCCAAGAGAAAGTTCTGGTTGATCCCAACTCTTTGGACCAGGAAGGACTTGTGGCGCTGGACTGGTGGTTTCCCTCCGAAGACGGAAAGCTCTTAGCCTACGGTCTTTCCAAGGAGGGCGACGAGCAGAGCACTCTTTATATCCTGAACGTGAGAACCGGCGAGAAGCTCTCCGATTCGATCAGCCGAACCCGTTACACCGCCTTCTCCTGGAACAAGGATAACACGGGATTCTTCTATTCCCGGCTGCCTGCGCCGGGCACGGTGCCGGAAGGCGAAGAGAACTACCATCGCCACATCTATTATCACCAGCTGGGAAGGAATCCGGATTCCGATCCCAAGTTGTTCGGGGAAGGTAGGGACATGACCGAATGGCTCAGTATGGACTTCTCGTCGGACGACCGCTACGTCATGCTTTCCACATCCATAGGCTGGGACAAATCGGAAGTGTACTTCCAGAGGCTTCCCTCTTCTCCGGAATCGATAAGGCCGGATAAATTCATCCCTGTGGCTGTGGGAAAAAAGGCTCTCTTCAACGGGCAAATCATCGGGGACTACATGTATCTGCACACCAATTACCAGACTCCCGCCTATCGATTCCTCAAAGTCGATCTGAGCTTGCCCTCCATGGAGAACTGGGAGGAGCTAATTCCCCAGGAGGAGTCGATCTTGGAGCAGGTGGTAATCGTGGGGGATTGGTTGGTGGCCCAGTACATGTACAACGCCTCATCCCGGCTGAAGATATTCTCTCTTTCCGGTGAGTACTTGAAGGACATCCAGCTGCCTGCTCTGGGCACCGTGTATGGGCTCAACGGAGAGTGGGACGGGAAGGAGGTCGTGTTCGGCTTCAACTCCTATTTCATCCCGCCCACCATCTATCATTACGATCTCAAACTTCAGAAGCTGTCCGTGTTCGATCAGGTCGAATCCAACATCGACACGGCTCCTTACGAGGTACAACAGGTGTGGTATCCTTCCAAAGACGGCACCAAAGTCTCCATGTTTTTGGTCCACAAGAAGGGACTTAAGTTGAACGGAGAGAATCCTACGCTTTTGACCGGGTACGGAGGTTTCAACTCCGCCCAGACTCCGGTATTTCAGAGGAACTCTTTCCTCTGGCTGGAGCGTGGTGGCGTGTTTGCCGAGGCTAACTTAAGAGGCGGATCGGAATACGGCGAAGAGTGGCATAAAGCCGGAATGTTGGGAAACAAGCAGAACAGCTTTGACGATTTTATCGCTGCCGCCGAATGGCTCATCTCCAATGGTTATACCAGTCCATCCAAGCTGGCCATAAAAGGAGGAAGCAACGGCGGTCTTCTGGTGGGAGCGGCTTTGACCCAGAGGCCCGATTTGTTCAAAGCGGTTATATGTTGGAACCCTCTTCTGGACATGGTCAGGTATCACAACTTCCTGATAGCCAAACTGTGGATTCCGGAATACGGCTCGCCGGAGGACTCGACCCAGTTTCAGTGGTTGTATGCTTACTCTCCTTATCATCACGTGGTAGAGGGGACGGCTTATCCTGCCACGCTGTTCATGACCGGAGATTCCGACTCCCGGGTCGATCCCATGCACGCGGTGAAGATGACTGCCCGGGTGCAGGCGGCCACCTCATCGGACGCTCCCATACTGCTGCGCTTTGACCGGAAATCGGGCCACGCCGGAATGCCCATGTCCAAAACCGTAGAGGAGTACACCGACATCTGGAGCTTCGTTTTTTGGCAGTTGGGAGTGAAGTATTAATAAGAAAGCAGGAAATAAATCCACATACCCCTCACCTTGATCCTCCCAGACGGGTCTTCGTCTCCCTCAAGGGGAGAGGAGACCCGGTTAACTTCCGCCTCCCTTGAAGGGAGTAGGGCAAGGATGAAGGTGAACCACGGCCAGAATTGTACGGTCTGGAGCAAATCATGGTCAAGAAACCTATCTACTTGGATTACAATGCAACCACACCCGTTGATCCCGAAGTGGCCGATGCCATGCTTCCCTACCTCCGGGAGCATTTCGGCAATCCCTCCAGCTCCCATTGGTTCGGAGTCCAAACCAGGCAGGCAGTGGAGCGCGCACGCCAACAGGTGGCGGATCTTTTGGGCTGCCGTACCGACGAGGTGATTTTCACCAGCGGAGGAAGCGAATCCAACAACTTCGCCATCAAGGGAGCAGCAGATGCTCTTGGGGATCGGGGAAAGCATATCATCACCTCTCAGATCGAGCACCCGGCCGTGATTAACGTCTGCAAATGGCTGGAGAAGGAAGGCTGCAGGGTTACCTATCTTCCTGTGGATGAATATGGCCTGATCGATCCTCAAGAAGTGAAGAAGGCCATCACATCCGAAACCGTCCTTATCACCATCATGCACGCCAACAACGAGGTGGGCACCATACAGTCCATCTCGGAGATCGGCAAGATTGCACGCGAACACGGAATTCTCTTCCACACCGACGCGGCTCAGTCGGTGGGAAAGATCTCAACCAAGGTGCAGGAATTGGGTGTTGATCTTCTGTCGATTGCCGGGCACAAGTTCTATGCTCCGAAAGGAGTGGGAGCTTTGTATGTACGCCGCGGAGTTAAGCTCGAAAAACTTGTGCACGGTGCGGATCACGAACAAGATAGAAGAGCCGGCACCGAAAACGTTCTGGAGATCGTGGGACTGGGCAAAGCGGCCGAAATCGCCGACCGGGATTTGGAGAAGAACGCAACTTTTATGCAAAATATGCGCGATCGTTTATGGGACGGCCTCAAAAACTACATTCCGGGACTGAAACTGAACGGTCATCCTGAAAAACGACTGCCCAACACACTTAGTGTGGCCTTTCCGGGCTTGGACGCGAATACTCTTCTTTCGGAACTGGAGGAGGTAGCTGCATCTCCCGGCGCAGCCTGTCATCACGACGTAACAGAGCCTTCCGCGGTTCTGGTCGCTATGAGAGTACCCCGCGACTTGGCTTTCGGTACAATCAGATTCTCCACCGGCCGACATACTACCGAAGAGGAAGTCGATCAAGCCGTGGAAGCCATTACTCAGGCAGTAAGCCGCCTATCTCCAGAAATCGAGGCGGCACCTACCGAGAAGCTGGACTTGAAAGAAATCAAACTGACCCATTACACTCACGGGCTGGGTTGTGCCTGCAAGCTCAGGCCTCAAGCTTTGGAAGAGGTTCTGAGGAACCTGCCTCCGGTGGTCGACCCGAACGTAATTGTTGGCACGACCACGGCTGATGACGCCGCAGTCTATCGGCTGAAAGACGGCATGGCAATCGTCCAGACAGTTGATTTCTTCACGCCTGTAGTCGACAATCCGTACGATTTCGGCGCCATTGCCGCTGCCAATTCACTGAGCGACATCTATGCCATGGGCGGAAAGCCTCTATTTGCTCTCAGCGTGGTGGGTTTCCCGGAAAAACGATTGCCCTTAAAGGTTCTGGAGGAAATTCTCAGAGGCGCACATGACAAGGTCAAAGAGTCGGGTATCGGCATTCTTGGCGGCCACACCGTCGAGGACAACGAGCCGAAGTTCGGTCTGGTGGTCACCGGAATCATCGATCCCGATAACGTGCTGACCAATGACAAAGCCCAGCCCGGAGATGCAATCATATTGACCAAGCCTATAGGCTTGGGAATCATCACCACCGCCATAAAGCGCGGACTGGCTTCACCTGAGTTGGCAAAGAAAGCCATCAAGATAATGAGCACGCTCAACCGTGATGCAGCCGAAGCAATGCTGAAGGTCGGCGCGCATGCTTGCACAGACGTGACCGGATTCGGCCTATTAGGTCACCTGAAAGAGATGACCCGCGCTAGCAAAGTTGATGCGATAATCTACGCTAGCAAAGTGCCGGTGATAAAAAAGGCTTGGGACCTGGCCGCAGCCGGAGCAGTCCCCGGCGGCACCCTCTCCAATATGGATTTCGTTTCGGATACGGTCGAATGGGATGAAACCATTTCTCGAACGAATCAGCTCATCCTCTGTGACGCTCAGACTTCGGGTGGGCTAATCATCGTCCTGCCCCAGGGCAAGAAGGATCGGTTACTCAAAACCCTTAAGGAAAACGGGGTGGTCGGTTCGGCTGAAATCGGAGAGTTCCTTGCGGATGGCGAAGGCAGAATCGCAGTCAGGTCGTGAAGGAATCATCTGACAAATCGAACTTGGAGTGCGCCAGCTTGCTGGTGCAGGGGAGTCATCATGACCAACGCTAAAGACCCTCTGGTCCTAACGGTGCTTTCAAAGCTGGGGGAAGCCGGTTTCAAGGCCAGAATTGTCTCCGTTAAACATCTTGCTGAGTTGAGGGATGAAATAGAGCGCAATCATTCACAAGGACTACTTGATGACGGCCTCTATCGCGACTATTCCTACGCCTTCAATTTCGAAGTGCCCGAGGCTTTGCCCCAAGCGCGTTCCATCATCGTTGTGGCTGCTCCCGTTCCTGCGGAGCAGACAACCTTCACCGTGAACGGACGATCCTTTCAGACCATCATCCCGTCTACGTATAACGTCAGCACCGATCAGCAGGCGGCCGATTGCATAACACAAATACTGAAGCCGGAAGGATATCAATTGATGAGGGCGGCGGTGCCTGTGAAATTGCTGGCCACCCGCAGCGGGCTGGCCAAATACGGCAAGAACAACATAACTTACGTGGAAGGTATGGGCAGTTATCACCGGCTGACCGCTTTCTACACCGACGCGCCTATCTTTGAAGATCACTGGCAGAAACCCGGCATGCTTGACCGATGCAAGACTTGCACTGCATGCGTCAAGAAATGCCCCACAGGCGCCATTTCCACCGACCGCTTTCTTCTGCATGCAGAGAAATGCATCACCTATTATAACGAAAGCGAAAAGCCGTTTCCCGAATGGATCGATGCCTCCTGGCACAACTGTCTGATCGGGTGCATGATCTGCCAGGACGTGTGTCCGGAAAATCCGCCATCAGTTCGGCGCACGGTTCACGTCGCCGCCTTCTCCGAGGATGAAACCGATCAGATATTGAAGAACGTTCCGAAGGAGAATCTGAATCCCCAGACCGTAGTCAAGTTGAATTGCGTCTATCCCCCCGATGATTACAAGCTTCTGTCGAGAAACCTGAAGGCATTGTTGTTTGCAGGGGAATAGGTATCCCCATGTCTTGCTCGTACCGGCGCTCGCCGATACTCCTCCAATAAAAGAACATTGCACATCTTGTGATCGTTTCTTATATTCTTCCCACCTCTAAGTTCTTTCTCTGAAAGGAGGTTTCACCATGAAGTACGGAGCCAGAAACCAGTTGACCGGCAAGGTCACCCAGATCAAGAAGGGCACCATGATGTGTCAGGTCAGATTCGAGATTCCCGCAGGCTCGACCATGGGCTCGGTGATGACCATAGACTCCTTAGAGGAGCTGGGAATCAAGGAAGGCGACACGGTGAAGGCGGTCATCAAGGCGATAAACGTGCTACTGGTGAAGGAGTAAAGGACAAGTTGAAGCCCACCGTGGTGAGCGCCGGCGGAGGGATCGGGGGCGCCAACAGTTGTAAAAAATCTTGCGTGAATAGATATCGAAGGTGTTGACAAATCCGGTCTGTTCGCGTATACTTAAGATTTAAGGAATTCGAGGAATCATGCAACCTCGATCTTAAGCAGAATCCAATGGGCGATTAGCTCAGTTGGTTAGAGCGTTCGGTTCACATCCGAAAGGTCACTGG
>CAYMNI010000067.1:0-11282 GCA_964391755.1 uncultured Ignavibacteria bacterium | reverse complement strand
AGGGAGTGGATAGCGAGGTTTTAAACCAGGCGGGATTGGCCGTTCCCCGAACCGATAAACCCGGCTATTACGATCGGTTCAGAAACAGAATCACCTTTCCCGTTTTCAATCTATCCGGCAAGGTGGTGGGATTCGGCAGCCGGGTTTTGGACGACAAGGATGAGCCCAAATACCTCAACTCTCCGGAGACGCCCATCTATCGAAAAGGAAAGATACTTTACGGACTGAACCTGTCCAAGGACTCCATCAGACAGACGGAGACAGCCATATTGGTCGAGGGGAACGTCGATCTGATCACCCTGTATCAGGCGGGAATCACAAACGTGGTGGCTGCATCCGGCACCGCCTTTACCTCGGATCAGGCCAGGCTGTTGTCCCGCTATGCTGGAAAAGTATACCTTTTCTTCGACGCCGACTCTGCCGGACAGTCCGCCACCTTCCGCAGCGTGGACCTGCTGTTCAGCGAAGGCGTGGAAGTGTTTGTGGTGACGCTGGAGGCGGGAGAAGATCCGGATTCGTTTCTGCGAAAGCAGGGTCTGGATGCGGCCAAAAAGAGGATCGAAGGGGCTAAGTCTTTCATAGATTTCAAGCACGAATCGTTGGGCGGGGACTTCCAGGAGCTTTCCATGAGGGAGCAGGAGAGGGTGATCGGAGATCTGGCGGAGACCGCCGGGAAGATCACCGACGAGATCAGGAGAAATCTCTTCGTCAAGAAGACCGCCCAGGTTTTCAGGATGGAGGAGGCTTCCATCTTCAAGCTGGTGGAAAGGAAAAAATCGTCCGCCGTCCGCCGACCACCGTCCGCCGCATCGACGCCGCCGGCCAAATCCCGTAACGTTCCGACCCCGGTAGAGGAAATCGAAAGGGGGATATTGATAATACTGATTGAGAATCGTGACCTCCTTAAGGTGACCGAGGGCATGTTGACTCATGAGGATTTCTCCAGCCCGGAGCATAAGGAGTTTTTCAAGCTCATCGGGAAAGAGAAGAAGGTCACCCCGGCCAATCTGCTGGACAAGGCAAAAAGCGAGGAGATTAAGGAGTTGATCCTCCGGATTTCCGGCATCGATTTGGGATCGGCGGAGCTTTCCGTTCAGTTGGAAGATCATCTTACGGCATTAAACAGGTTCAAGAAAAACGCTAGGATGAAATCGCTCAAAGACGACATAGAGAAAGCACTGCAAAAGGGGGACAAACCCACGGCCGACCGACTGACCAAGGAATTTGAGAAGTTAAAGAAGAGCTAACGTGGCTGCGCAGGAATGATCCTTCCATATCGCTTCCCCTTCCGTACACCGGGAGCTCAAAGCCTGATTCACCACGACTCATTTTCTCCAAATAGCCTTTGCATAATGATTCTCACCTCGGTATCTTGCCGCGTATCGTATTTGCGGGAGGAAGACGGATGCGAGCCAAGGCGTTTCCATACAGATATCTTGCCTTGTTCTATGCGCTGCTCATATTCGCAGTCTCCGCCATTCCCTCGCTCAGTGCCCCACCTTTGGGAATCGTGTTCGAGGACAAAATCGTACACTTCTTTGAATTCGGCGTCTTTTCCTTCCTTCTCTTTCTGGCTTTCTACCATTCCGGAAGCGAATTCGTAAAAAGGCACGTTTTCCTTTTATCCTCCACCATAGGAATAGTCTACGCCGTTTCCGATGAACTGCACCAGAAGTTCGTGCCGGGAAGGACTTGCGAGTTTTTCGACTTCGTCGCGGACTTTTTGGGAATTGCTTTGGTCCAGTTGGGAATCTGGTTGTATCTGAAAAGCAGGAATAAGAAGGTCACTGCCGCCTGACAGAATCCCGCAGTAAGACGATTTCCCCAGAACGGGCTTTTTATTGTTGCCAAAAGCCGTGGAGTTGGCTATTTTAGGAGGTTGGGTAATGCCGGATGACCGGCGAGCAGAGAGATAACTTAAGAATCGAGGAGAGTTAAAATCATGGGAGAGGATCACAAGAAAGATTACCAGCGACTGTTGGAGTTGAGCAAGGAGATTCATCTTCTAAATTGTTCCATGTCCCTTTTGGATTGGGATCAGAAGACCTACATCCCCAAAGGAGGCACCGAGAATCGCGGCAACCAGTTGGCGCTTTTGGCAGGCATGAGCCACCAGAAATCCACCGCTCTGGAGATCGGCGACCTTCTGGATCAGCTGGAGGCAAGTCCTCTGGCGAGCGACCCGGATAGCTTTGAAGCCGCCAACATCCGGGAGATCAAGCACGATTACGACAAACTGGTTAAAATCCCTCAATCGCTGGTGGAGGAGTTGACCCGGGTGACCACGGTGGCGCACCAGGTCTGGGCGGATGCGTGGAAGAAGTCGGACTTCTCCATCTTCTTCCCCTATGTGGAGAAGATCATCCGGCTGAAACAGCAGCAGGCAGAGGCGGTGGGTTATGAAAAGCACCCCTACGACGCCCTCCTGGACGACTTCGAGCCGGGCGCAACCATCGAAAAGGTGGCCAAGGTGTTCGCCGATTTCCGCCAGGAATTGGTGGATTTGGTCAAGTCCATAGCCGATTCGGGCAAACAGCCCGATACATCCATCCTGAAGCGGAACTACCCGCCGGATCGTCAGGCCGATTTCGGAAAAGAGGCATCCGCAGCCATAGGTTACGATTACGATCGGGGCAGGTTGGACGTCACGGTTCATCCATTCTGCACCGGAATCGGGCCGGGGGACGTGCGCATCACCACCCGCTACAATCCCAATCACTTCGGTCAGGCCTTCTTCGGCATTCTGCACGAGTCCGGTCACGGCATCTACGAACAGGGCCTGGACCCGGAGCGTTTCGGCACGCCGGGGGGAGATTCGGTTTCACTGGGAATCCATGAGTCCCAGTCGCGCATGTGGGAGAATATGGTAGGGCGGAGCAAGGCTTTCTGGAAGCACTTCTTCCCCAAAGCCCAGGAAGTGTTCGTCGAAGCCCTTCGAGACGTGAAGCTGGAAGATTTCTATTTCGCTATAAACGAAGTAAAGCCTTCATTTATCCGGGTGGAGGCGGACGAAGTTACTTACAATCTCCACATCCTGGTGAGATTCGAAATCGAGCAGGCCTTCTTCAGCGGGGATTTGAAACCCAAGGACATCCCCGCAGCCTGGAACGACAAGTTCAAAAGCTATTTCGGAATCGTTCCTCCCGATGATGCCCAAGGGTGTCTTCAGGACGTACACTGGAGCGCAGGTTACATCGGCTACTTCCCCACCTATGCGTTGGGTAATCTATATTCGGCTCAGTTCTTCCAGCAGGCTCAAAAGGAGCTGGGCGATTTGAATGCTCAGTTTGCCAAAGGAGAGTTCGGCAAGCTGAAAAGCTGGTTGAACCAGAAGATTCACCATCTGGGACAGCGCTACCGGGCGGAGAAGCTAGCAGAGGTACTCACCGGCAAACCGCTGTCTCACCGGCCGATGATGGATTATCTGGCGAAGAAATACGGCGAACTTTACGGAATCTGAGAGTTAAACCGAAGCATATCCTTGCAGTCGTGCTTAGGCGATTCGGTCCCTGCGAACCGGTCGGGCTCAAAGAACTCCATTGCGGTTGTCGACAGAAGGCTTCTGAGTCATAAACTCAACAGGATGCAGAAGGATTGATGTCGTCTTGCGACGGGTTCCGGGAGACCGGAATGGGTGGTCAAACGTGGTTTTCCGTCGGCGCGTATTCCAAGCACAAATGGCACAGCCGGCTCACCACGAAGGGAGAAACATGAAAAGATACGTCATCTCTGTTGTTGTTCTGATATTCGCATTCTTGCTTTGTGTGTACAGCCTCCCCGCTTCGACCACCGATCTCAAGGAAGAGGACCAAAAGGAGAGCCCTTCGGATATAAAGGAAAGCTCCCCGGACAAAGTCGATACCTCACTTACCTGGTATAAATACGACGAAGGATTGGCCAAGGCCAAGAAGGAGAAAAAGCACGTTGTGGTTCATTTCTACACCACCTGGTGCGGCTGGTGCAAGAGAATGGACAAACAGACTTTCGCCGATCAACAGGTCAGGAAGGTCTTGAACGAAGACTACGTGTCCATCCGGGTCAACGGTCAGTCCGGGGAAAAGGTGGACTTAGATGGGAAGGACGCTACGGAGCGGCAAGTGGCGGGGATGTATGGAGTACGGGCGTATCCCATCACCTGGTTTCTCAAACCTTCCGGTGAGCGAATTGCCCCCAAGTCAGGATATTGCAGCGCCGAGGAGTTTCTTTACATCCTCAACTGGGTCAAGGACGACCTCTACGAAAAGATGAGCTTCCAGGAATTCGTCGAACAGGAGCAGAAGAAGTCCGGCAAAGAATAAAGCAAAGAATTCCCCCCCGGAGTTTTAGTCCCTGGACTTCATAAGCCCGATACTCCAACTTGGCCGGCCTGAGCTTCTACGTTTTCGACTCTCTCCAAAATCGGGCTTGACTTCCTTGCGCGATTGGGCGTATTTTCAAAAGCCAACCAGGCTACGCTGGAAAGGTCGAATCCCATCTACCTGGCACGTCATGAGATTTCGAAACAATACAAGATATTCAGTATGGTTGATCGCCTTCTTGATGTTGATCATCGTCGTTTTCAACGCCAGCATCTGGTATGTCTACCCTAAAATCAAGTCCTATCTGACCCAGCAATTGGGAGAGAGACTGGCCAACATCGCCAGCGCCACCGCATTCGGACTGGATTGGGAGAAAGTTTCCACCGCAAAGGAGAATCCTGGTTCGTATGCTGAGATACAGATAGTGCTGGATAAGGTCAAAGAGGACAACCAGCTGGCGGACGTCTTCATCCTGGATCAGGATTACACCGACATGCTAAATCCAGAGTCGGATCCTGGTTCCGAGGTCTTCTTGAATCTGGACTTAGCTGCCATCACTCAGGCCATGGCGGGCATCAAAGCATACTCTCACCTGTATCAGGTCGGCGATTACGTGTTCGAGAGCGGATTCGCTCCGATTTACGATTCCACCGGCTCCGTCATCGGCGTGGTGGGAGTGGAGTCCGGGGCGGACTTCTTCGAGGTGCTGTCGGATTTCAGACGGACCCTCATCGGAGCGGTCGTTCTCAGCCTGGTTGGAATTGTGGTGCTGGGAGTTACCTTTTACAATCTGACCACCCGCCTGAGGAGAATGGAGGATGCCGTGGTGAGAACCAGCGCGCTTCAGGCCATGGGAGGAATGGTGGCGACCATCTGTCACGAGATCAGAAATCCCTTGGGCATAATCAAGGGAACTGCCGAGAGACTGCGTTCGAAGTATGATGAGAGAAACGACGAGCTTTTCGGATTCATACCGGAGGAGGTGGACCGGCTGAACGACATCCTGACCGGATATCTCGAATTCGCCAGCTCGGAGCCGAAAAGAAAAGAGAAAACTGACGTGGTGGAGTTGGTGAACAGGACGGTGGAGCAACTAAGAGGTTCATTCTCGAAAAAGAACATTCGAATTCATTCGGATATTCGGGATGAGATTCCCCTGCTGGAGGTACATGCCGGGAGCATCAGGCAGGTAATCATAAACCTTCTGATGAACGCCAAAGATGCGATTCAGAAGGACGGAGAGATACACATAAGGTTCAGGAAAGAACAGGACTTCGTCGTGCTGGAGATGGAGGATAGCGGTAAAGGCATCCGGGAGAAGGATCTGAAGCAACTGTTCGATCCCTTTTTCTCGATGAAGTCACAGGGCACGGGACTGGGGCTGTACGTGGTCAAAAAGATCATAGAGGAGCACGAAGGAACCGTCGGCGTGCAAAGCAAAGCGGGAAAAGGCACGAGATTCGAGATCAAACTACCCTTGCGGCAGACAAAACCGTCTTCGTATAGAACAGATTAAGCGGATGATGGATTAAGCGGTGGACTGTGGACAGTGGACGGAAAGCGGAACGGTCAACGGATGGAACGGATTAAACGGATGACGGTTTGTGCGGTGGACAGCGGACGGCGGTCGCGAAGCAGCGGACGTTTCATGAGGTAATGTCATGGCACAGATACTGGTGGTTGATGACGAGAAGAAGATGGGAATACTGATCGAGGGGACTTTGAAGGATGCCGGGTATTCGATCAAGGCGGTTACCAGCGGCGAGGAAGCGCTGAGGCTCCTTAAAAAGAACACATATGATGTGGTGATCACCGATCTCAAGATGGAGCCGGTAGACGGGATGGCGGTTCTGAAGGAGGCCAAGAAGCTGAACCAGTCGACCGAGGTGATCATGATGACCGCATACGCAACGGCCAAGTCAGCTGTGGAGGCGATGAAAGCAGGAGCCACCGACTACATCATCAAGCCCTTCGCCCTGGAGGAGTTGAAGCTTCTGGTGGATAGGATAGTAGAGAAGCAGATGCTGGTGGCCCTGAACCTGCGGCTGCAGGAGGATTTGGGCAAGGCGGCACTGGATGACTTCATGGGCCGAAGCGACAAGATAAAAGAGGTGTTTGACCTGGTGGAAAAGGTGGCCAAAACCGATGCCAACGTCCTGCTTTTGGGCGAAAGCGGAACCGGAAAGGAACTGGTGGCCCGGGCCATTCACCGGAAGAGCAAGAGAAAAGACGAGCCTTTGATTACCGTGAACTGTGCCGCCTTGACCGAGACTCTGCTCGAGTCGGAGCTCTTCGGCCACGAGAAGGGAGCTTTCACCGGCGCTCACGCCCGCAAACTGGGAAGATTCGAGCTGGCGGATTCGGGCACCATCTTTCTGGATGAGATCGGCGAGATATCGCCGTCCATACAGGCCAAACTGTTGAGAGTTCTGGAGGAGAAGAGGTTCAACCGGGTGGGGGGAGTGGAGACCATCCAGGTGGATACCCGCCTGATCGCGGCCACCAACCGGAACTTGGAGGAGAACGTCAAAGCCGGAAAGTTCCGGGAGGATCTTTATTTCAGGCTGAACGTTTTCCCCATCTGGATTCCACCATTAAGAGAGAGACCGGAAGACGTCCCGCTGCTGGTGGACTACTTCTTGAAGAAATACCGTTATCGGGGAACGAAACTTCCGCAGGATCTGATGAATCAGTTGACCGACTACCATTGGCCGGGCAACGTGCGGGAGTTGAAGAACATCTTGGAGCGGGCCATGATTTTATCCGATGGCAAGGACCTCGAAGCTCAGCATGTGGGAATCAAGCCAAGCTCATCTTCGGTCGAAACCGCTCCTGAGGCTGAGCGAGCCGCGGTGAAGTCGCTTCAAAATTCTCCTCTCAGCTTGGAGAAAATGGAAAAGAAAATGATCATCGAAGCTCTGGAGAGGTTCAGGGGAAACAAGACCGAAGCCGCCAAGGCTCTGCACATCACCAGAAGAATGCTCTACTCCCGGATGAAGAAATACAATCTGTTGTGATTGGGAAGACCAGAACCTAACTTAAGTTAGGTTCTGGTACGTTCGCGTGCTGGAATAGTGTACGGTGGCTGAATTTGGGAAAGGCAGGCTCCGCCGTGAGACACAATAAACGAAAGCAGAATGTTCACCTTCCCTTTAGTTCCCTCCCGTCAAGGGAGGGAAGAACCCTTCCCTTCTCCCTTATACATGAGAGGGTGAGTTGGAAACAGCCAAGCCTTTTTCCAGTTTTTGATCTTGACAAAAGAGGACTTGTCCGTATTTTAGTTGTGCCAATGGGCAAGGTTGGGTCGATTTCCCTCCTGCTGAGGGACATTGCATATGAATCACCCTTGCCTGGTGGGACGTTTCGATTATTGTGGGGCCGTAGTTCAGTTTGGGAGAACGTCCCGATATCAATCGGGAAGGTCACCAGAGAGGAGAAAGTTCGGTCTGGGACGATAGCTAGGCATGATGCACAGAGATTCTTTTTTCCTGGGGCCGTAGTTCAGTTTGGGAGAACGTCTGACTGGCAGTCAGAAGGTCACGGGTTCGAGCCCCGTCGGCTCCACCATATTCTGTAATCCCTTCTCCTCACGGGGGAAGGGATTTTTCTTATCCGCCTGCACATACTAAACGGCACTGGAAACTAAGTTGGCCTGTGTGAGGTGTGATGTTGGGAGGGAAGACTCAGCAGATGTCACCGGAGTGTGCTTTTTGGACAAAAAAAGAGACAGATCCGAGATCCCGGTAGCATTTTCATGCTTTTTTGGGGACGGTTTTGTCTGGGGACGGATCTGTCTTTTTAGTGTCTTCTAATATATGTTATGTTCTGTTTATATTCTCGGCATAACGGCAGAATCCTTTAGTCCGGAAGTGACAATTTCTGACATTTTCTGCGGGTTGCAGTTCACCAACGTAGCTTGACTCCTCCTTAGGTTATTATCCCCTCGAGATCGTGCAAGTCAAAACAGGTTGGGGTCTTGCATGTCTCCCGGTAATCGGTTTACGGCATCAACCGCCCGGATGCCCGACCAGAGACGGCTGGTTTATGACCTTAGTCTTGGTTTCATCCATCTGATGGGCAAGAACCCTGCTCAAGATTCTGTGGAGGGGTCGGGATGAGGGCAGACCTGCTTCCGGTGATTCGGTTTGAAGGCTGGAACTTTTTCCACGGCCGCCTGTAAAAGTAAAACAGAAGATTAGAAAGAACAAAAAACTCGAAAGGAGGCTTAACCATGTCAAAGAGAATCATACTTCTTTCGATTCTTGCAGCATGTGCCCTGCTGGTGATTAGATCCTTCCCCGCTGCCGCAGGCGAATACGAAATGGCGTTAGAGAAGTACGAAGACGGTTCCAACGGCGCCTGGCTGGGCGTTTATCTCCAGGACGTCAGCAGCGATCTAAAGGAGGCTTTGGATTTAGAGTCAAAGAGGGGAGCCCTGATAGCGGGCGTGATGGACGACAGTCCGGCAGAGGAAGCGGGCATAGAAGAGGAAGACGTGGTAGTGGAGTTTGACGGCACCGAGGTAAAAGGAAAATCTCATCTGACCAGGCTGGTCAAGAAGCACTCTCCGGGCGATAAGATCACACTCAAGCTGGTGCGGGAGGGCAAAGAGAAGAGCCTTACCGTGGTCTTAGGCAAAGAGCCGAAGCTCCAGGATTTCTACCTCTACGAAGGATCGCCCGACTTCGGCTTTTCTAAGAAATTGAAAACTCCCGGGGTATACTCTTTCAACCTGGCCTCCGGAAGCCGGATAGGTGTGCGGGTACAAAATCTGTCTGAGCAGCTGGGCGAGTATTTCGGCGTGAAGAAAGGAGAAGGCGCCCTGATCACCGAGGTGGAAGAGGACATGCCGGCTGCGAAGGCGGGACTCAAAGCCGGCGACGTGATCGTGAAAGTGGATGGAGACGACATCGAGGATACGGGAGATCTGATCGAAGCCATATCGGAGAAAGAGGAGGGGGACAAGGCAGAGATCACGGTGATTCGAAATCGCACATCCGAAACCTTTGAAGTGGAAGTAGAAAAGACCCCATCCTGGCACTCGTTCGAAAAGGGCGATTTGGGCGAGTTCAAAATCTTCACGGACAAGCTCGGCACGCCCCAATCGTTCTGGTCACAAGAACATTCATCGGAGCTCGAAGAGGAGATGGAGCAGTTGAGAGACGAAATGCAGGAACTCAAGTATCAACTACAGGAGCTGAGAGAGAAGCTCAGATAGAGAGGTAGATTTCAAAAATCCATAGGATTACAACCCTCAATTTCCTTCTTCCAACGATGGAGTGAGAGCCTGAGGGCATAAACTGACCACGTAACCAGATTCGGCCCCGCATTTCTCCCCCCGCAAGCAGCATAGGGGAGACCGAAATTCGGTTTCCCCTTCCTCTATTTTGTAATTCATAACGCTTGTATCAACACCCCGGCGGATCTCCGCCCTTGAACAGGTAGTTGAGCAGGTGCACCGCGTCGGTCAATTCGATCAACTGGTCACAATTGGCGTCCCCGGCGGCAAGGGGAACGGGAGAGGGGTCGCCCTTAAACAGATAGTTTAAAATTCTGACCGCGTCGGCTACGTCCAGGATGCCGTCCCCATTGGCATCGCCCCGGATGAACCACAAGTTGCAGTAAATGTTCCAGTTCTCTTCCGAGTCGCTGGAGAAGACGGGAAAACGGTCGCCATCGTCAGAGCACAAGGCGACCGGATTAATCCAGTTTTCCCCACCGGAAGTAATGGCTGAAGGGACCGACCAGCCGTCCTGGTACGTGCTCTGGTAAACGTTCCAGCCTCCGTCCCGGTTGCTCTGCCAGACGACGATCATCTCGTCACCGGCACAGTTAGTGATGCTGGGGCAGATGTCGTCTCCGGCATCGCTGGTTATGGGGTATTCCGAGGACCAGATCAGTCCCAAACGGCTCTTGGCATATATGTCCAAATTTCCGTCTCTGTTGGTGCGCCAGACAATCCAGATTCTCCCGGACGAATCCGCGGCCACGGCCGGTTGGACGTCGCAGCCGGGATCGTTCGTCACCCGGTACTGCTGAGACCAGGTGGAGCCGTCGTAGTATCTGGCGTAGACGTCCCAGTTGCCGTCATCCTTAGCGTACCATACCACCCAGACGTTTCCATCTTTATCCACGGTCACCGCCGGGTCCCGCTCCTCATTGGAGGAAGACGTCACGTATCCTTCTGTTGACCAGCCATAGCCGTTCCAGTATCTGTACATGATGTCCGAGTCGGGTTTCCTCTCCGTCCTCCACACCACCCACACGTTTCCGGAGCTGTCCACTGCCGATTTCGGCTCCACATCGTAAGGTTCGGCCGTGGTTACCCTCAAAGGATCGGACCAGGAGGAACCGTCGCCGTATACTGCATATATGTCCCATCCGTCCGTACCGTTGTCCACTTCTCGGTAGCTCTGCCAGAATATCCAGACGTTTCCCGAATTGTCGGTGGTCATGGAGGGATGAAAATCCCAGGGAACCGAAAAAGCTATCTCCTCCGGCTCGGACCAGCCTGAATCGTCAAAGCGGCTGGTCCAGATGTTGGCCCGTATATCTCTGCCTGAGTTCCAGGCCACCCATACGCGGCCGTCGTGATCTATACAAGAGGAAGGATTGCCGTCGGTGAAAGGCGAGATGTCCACAGGAGAGCTGTCCCACTCCACAGTGCCTTTGGGGATTCTCTGCGCCGAGAATCCGGGGGGGCGGTACGAATTCCCATGTCCATGCGGCTTGAGGGTGGGGTCCCCGAATATATGGCAGCCCCAAAACCATTCGTAAGTCCACCACATCCAGTCAAGAAAGGCTTCCCCCAGGCACTCTCCGCCCTGCAGGCCGATGTATAGGTCCTCGAAGTCATCGCCATACATGATCCTGGTCTCTCCGATGACAGCCACTACCTGATCGCTTCCGAACAGGTAGGATTGTCCCAAATTATCGGTCTCGGTGTACTTGGCGTTGGAGCAGGCGTTCAATACCACGAAGTTG
>CAYMNI010000066.1:0-11323 GCA_964391755.1 uncultured Ignavibacteria bacterium | reverse complement strand
TTTCTACGAAGACTGGTAATAGTTGCATGCAACGGCATCTGCCCACTTGTTGCAGGAATTGATGTGGCTTCCCGTTCTACCACTCTAAAATCCCCCGGTTGAATCCGACCGGGGGATTCTTTCTTTGAAGAATAGCCGAATTACACCATGAACAAGTCCCTATTCAGCCTTCCATACCTAAGCACCGTTAAATCCAGACTTTACTGAAACAGGGCGTGAGATGCGGTTTTTGACTTGAAGATTCATTCCCGTTGCTCCCTTTATGGCAAACGGATGCACTCCCTTCTTGTTATTCAAGTGCCATGAGACTGATTGGGGATGTTTGAAAGGATTGGTTGTGTATACTTAAGCGATCAGACCGTGCAGACCAAATTCTTTCCCCGCCCCTTGGCCAGGTATAAGGCTTGATCTACCTTTTCTATGAGTTCCTTGGAGGTTCTTCCGTTTTCCGGAAATGAAGCCACCCCCAAGCTCACCGTGATCTTCACCCGCGACTCTTTGGTCTCGCTCACGAAGTCGGCCGATTCCACCCGGTGCCTTATTCTCTCGCCGATCATTTGGGCATCTTCCTTTTTGGTCTGGGGAAGGATTACCGCAAACTCCTCTCCTCCATAGCGGCACACTACATCTACCTCTCGCACCGACTCTCTGGTTCTTCTGGCCAGATCCCGCAGAACCAGGTTGCCGAAAAGATGTCCGTAATTGTCGTTGCATTTTTTGAACCAATCTATGTCTATCATGATAAGAGACAAGGGCAGATGATATCTCTCCGCTCTCATGACCTCGGTACCCAGTTTGCGGGAGAAATAGCGATAGTTAAAAAGTCCGGTCAGATCGTCCACCACGGTCAGCTCCTGGGTCTTCTGATGCAGCTGCGCATTCTCGATGGCCAGCGCGGCCGAGCCGGCGAGAATGGAGAAGATCTTCTCGTCCTGATCGAGAAAGGCGCCGACTCTGGTGGAATAGGCTTCCATTATTCCTATCACCTTTCCCCGTGAAATCAGTGGAACCGCCATGAAAGAATTCATCCCAACGGCATACGGTTTAAGATCCGGCTCCTGATCCACATCGAAGACCCTGACCGGAACTGCCTTTTCCACCACGGTCCTCAAAGCACCGGTGAGCCGGTTAGGTTTGGCCTCCTTTTCCGCCACCTTTCGTCCCTCCCGGATTCGACCCAAAAGAGACAGCATTCGCTGATCCGTCAACAGAAAGATGGAGAAGAACTGGTAACCCATAATGCTCTGCACGATGTTCAGTATCTCCTCCACCACCTCGCTTAAATGCAGCCTCTCCACCAAGGTTCGGGAGGTTTCGTAGATGGTTTCGATCTGAGCCTGCGATTTCTCCAGCTCCGAGGTTCTCTGGTTCAAAATGTCGAACATCCTCAGCAGCTTTGATCTAGAGGACTTCATCTCCTTCACCACCACACCCACAGTGACGGCCAAGACCCACAAGACCAAGATTTCCACGACAACAGCGTTTGCCGAAAACGTTGTCGGATCTCCCGCTCTGACCAGCAGGTAGAAAACGGTGGAGAGAAACGCCAGGGAAAACCCGGGAACTAAGCCGGCCACATAGCTTCCGAACGGCACCACCAGGAAATAGAGAAAGAAGAATCCACCTCCTTTTTCGGCCATCCATCCGGCAAGCGTGATTACGATCAGGTCCAGGAAGCAGGTTACAAAGTAGAGTTTTTCCACAGCCGATCCCACCTTCCTGCTGAGGGCTAAAGCACCGAGGGAATACGCCACGAAGGAGCCGAAGACCAACCACATCCGTTGGTCGGATTCGCCGGACAGCACCAGCCAGGAAACGAAGCTGAGAATAATCAAGCCTCGAATCAATCCAAATATCCATCTGGGCTGCGAAACAAGCGACCAGAGCTTTTTTTTGTTTTTCGAAACCATGATCGGAGCCTTCGATTTTGCTGGCTAGGCACCTACACGGGTACCTTATCTATATATCGGCAACGGGCTTGTCTCCTTGCGTCCGGGCGTGCCGGAATCTACACCCGGAACCTCCACCTTTCTGCCAACCTGTTGCAGTCCGTTTTTTCCCTCTTGAGACGATTGCGGTCTCTGAGTTCTCCCCCAGTATAAAAGACATCAGCAAGGGGATCAAGAGATTTATTGCGTGGCCGGCTGTCTTCTGCTTGGGACTTGCATTGAATCCGGAGGTCACTTCGCAGGATTATGGATGCGTACTCGGACAGCCGATTTAGGCCAATTCCGCTGATTACGATGTCCGTCGGTGGCTGATGAACACAAACTTTTCCTTGACAAATGAGTATATGCTTCTATAATTGGTTCCGTATGAGAGAGGTAGTTTGGGAGATCGCTTGATGATCTTTGGGTTTCTGTTGTGATGCTGAGTCTGATCGTCGGCTTGGGCAATCCGGGAAAAGATTACCAGAGGACGCGTCACAATCTGGGTTATCGGGTGGTGGATCAACTGGCGGAACAAGGCGGAGGCCGTTTCAGGTCTGGGAAAGGAAATTACCTCTTCTGTAAAATGCGGGAGGGGAGCCGAAGAGAAATCTTGCTGGTGAAGCCGCTCACTTACATGAATGCCAGCGGTGAGGTGGTAGTGGAGGCGCTGGATTATTTCGGAAAGGAGATGGGTGACCTCCTGGTGGTATGTGATGACGTGAATCTTCCCCTGGGGAAGATAAGAATCAGGGAGAAAGGAACCGACGGGGGACACAAAGGACTGAGGTCGATCATCTACCAATTGGGATCGGTTCTCTTCGCCAGGTTGAGAATGGGAGTGGGTGAAGCGCCGAACGGCATGGAGTTGGAGGAATTCGTTCTGGCGGAGTTTGATCGAGAAGAAAACCAAGAGGTCGACAACATGATACAAACAGCTTGCCGGGCGGTCGAAAACCTTTGGACTTTTGGTCTCACCGACAGCATCAGCCGATTCAACACATGAGTGCTATTGTTCGAAACGGCTTTTGGATGATGGAAAATTTGGAAACTTTTCGATGATCGGACTACAAGAACGTAGGCGTGATTGGAGGTGATTAGTTGGCCACATACGAGACCATATTCGTCTTGGACCCTTCCTTAGAAGAGCACGGTATGCAGAAGGAGATACAGAGAATAGAGGAGTTGATCACCGGTCGCCAGGGGAGGATCGTGAAGACCGAAAAATGGGGACTGAAGAAGTTTGCCTATCCCATCAAAAAGAAGCTTCAGGGATTCTACACCCTGATCTACTTCGAGGGCGACGGGAACTTGCCGTCGGAATTGGAGAGGTTCTACAAACTGAATGAATTCTGTTTGAGGTACCTGACCGTGGTTTCCGAAGGCAAAGCTCAGCCGGAAGAGCAAGACCAGAAACAGGAGGAATCACAGGCCGACTCCTCGTCCTCCGAATGAACGGTCGGATCAGGTCGGAAGATTAACCTTTCGGCTGACGCGGAGTTGAAAAAGGCTTGCAATCGGCAGGACCAGGGTGAACCAACGAAACCAAGAGATTGGAGAACGACGTCGTTATGGTTGAGTTCGAACGAAGAAAAAGGAAAACCTGTCGTTTCTGCGAAAACAGAGTGGATGAGATCGACTACAAGGACGAGAGATTGCTGCGTAAGTTCATCACGGATCGGGGTAAGATCGTGCCGCGGCGTATCTCCGGGAATTGTGCCTGGCACCAGCGAAGACTGACCGTGGCCGTTAAGAGAGCCAGGCACTTAGCCCTGCTCCCCTTCACCGGAGAAACTTACAGGTGATGTCGGTTCGGAAGAACCGTTCGGTTTCGGCCGGACCGCTTGCACCTTAAAGATCAATCGGTTGAAAGACAGAGCTGGGTTGAGATTCAAATGAATGGGTGCAGACCTCGGTCAGACAGAAGCCCCGGTGCCACCAGACGTCAGAAGACTAACAGCAGGAGTTGAAAGTTATGAAGGTGATCCTTAAGGATGACGTGGACAAATTGGGCAAGTGCGGTGAAGTGGTTGAGGTGAAGGACGGCTTTGGTCGGAATTACCTTTTTCCCCGGAATCTGGCCATCCCCGCTACCAGGGGAAATCTAAAAGCCATCGGAGAGGTAACCCGGCAGAAGCAGATTCGGGATCAAAAGAGGATAAGGCAGGAGGAGAAGCTGAAAAACCAGTTGGAGAAGATCTCCTGCACGGCGGAGGTCATGGTGGGGGAGGAAGATAAGGTCTTCGGATCGGTTACTTCGCAGAACATCGCCGAGCTTCTCAAAGAGAAGGGATTCGAAATCGATCGGCACAAGATCGTATTGGAGAGTCCCATAAAAGCGCTCGGCGTCTACACCGTGCCCATCAAGATATCCGGCGACGTGGTAGCCTCGCTGAAGGTGTGGGTGGTGAAGAAACAGCAAAACTGAACGGGCCGGAACAGCGCATATCCCGAGATTAAGATGAACATGGTAGAGGCAAAGGTGAACGGGTTGGCCCTGGACATGGTGACCAACTCGCCGGTGGTGATCCTCTCCGCCTCAGATTCGTCGGACCGGTTGCTTCCCATCTGGATCGGACATTACGAGGCTCTGGCCATCGCCATGGAGCTCTCCGGTGTCACCTCCCGGCGCCCCTTGACCCACGACCTTCTGAAATCGATAATCGCCACCTTGGGGGGAAAGGTTACCAAGGTGGAGGTGACCGAGCTGAAGGAACAGACCTTTTATGCCAAAATTCATATTCAGATGAACGGCTTTCAGTTGGAGGTAGATGCCAGGCCGTCGGATTCCATAGCGTTGGCGCTGAAGACAAAGGTGCCTCTCTTCGTGGAAGAGCAGCTGTTTCAACTGAAAAGAGGAGACGAGGCCACCCCAGATTTAAGCGATCCGGACGCCCTGAAGGAGAGATTGAAGAGAATAAACCCGGAGGATTTCGGTAAGTACTCCCTCTAGGTTCTACCAAGATCGCAAGCCGCAGTCGCCTTCGTCCTTCCACAGAAAAAGCATAGGTTAGCATTCCTTACCTGACTGCTGATATGTCCAAGAAGACCATTCTTTTGCTGATTGGCTGTCTGGGATTGATTTCAGTCCAGTCCCGGATGCCCGGCTGGTCGCTCTCTGCGAATGCGAGCGGAACCGAGCAAAGGGTGAGGGAGGCAGAGGCCAGATACGCTTCAGAAGACTATCTCAAGGCAAAACAGCTTTTAGTCAGCCTATCCGATTCTTTCCCCGAGCATGGTTTGTTTTCCTACTTCCAGTTTATGATAGCCAAGTGTGAATATCATCTTGGAAACTACTCCTCGGCCGAGGCTGGTTTCACCGATTTCGTCCACCGGTTCCCGGGAAGCGCCTTCGTAGGGGCCTGCTATCTCATGTTAGGAAATATCGCCTATCTGCAGGGATCGGGCTTCGAGTCCGCACAAAGTTACGTCTATTCTTACGATCTGGCGCAAACCGACAATCTAAGGCTGCTGGCCAAAAGGTCGCTGGTGCCGCTTCTGGAGAGCAGACTTTCCCTGGAGGAATTGGAGAAGTTAGGCCGATCCAACAAGGACAAGATGCTGGCTGCGAAAGTGTGGTTCTATCTGGGAGCGCGCCAATATGACAGCGGTGATTTCAAGGAGGCAGTGGAGACGCTGCACTATTACCAGAGAACCTTCCCGGACGGCGAGGACATGCAAAAAATCGATCTCCTGCTGAAGGACGCGTCTTACTCGCACGACAAAACGGTGAACCTGGGGGTGCTGGTTCCTCTTACCGGAGATTGGTCCCCTTACGGCAACAGCCTCATAAACGGGATCAAGCTGGCGGTTTCGGCCGACCCGATACGCGAGAAGGAAGTCCGGCTGATGATAAAGGACACCCAGGGAGACTTCGTGACGGCCACCCGGCTCTGCCGGGAGTTGATATCAGAAGATCACGTGGTGTGTATCATCGGCCCGCTGAGGAGCGAGGCGGTGGCTGCGGCAGCGGCTGAAGCGGAGCGGTCGGGGATTCCCCTGATCACTCCCACTGCATCCAAAAAGGGGCTGGCCGCATTAAGCGATTTCGTGTTTCAGGTCTCTCCGACCACAGAGAGCAAAGGCCGGATTTTGGCACAGTCCGCCGTCAGAGACCAGGGTTTGCGGGAGTTCGTCATGCTGGTGCCTGAAGAGCAGGAGCCGGAGTCGGAGGCGACAAGCTTCAAAACGGGCGTGGAAGGACTCGGGGGGAGCATACGGGCGTGGGAAGAGTACGCTTCAGACACCGAAGACTTCTCGTCCCATCTGAGACGAATAAAGGACCTGCTTTTGGGATTCTCTTCGACTTCAACCGGGGCGCAAGGGGCCTCCTTTTACGATGAGATTCCGGTTTGGGTGGACGGCATATTCCTTTCGGCGGATCAGAGCAAAATGTACGATATCCTCTCCCGGATAGCCAACCTGAACATCATCGGTACAATCATAGGCACGGAGGTCTGCGGGGAGAAACAGGTACTGGAGTTTGCCCGGAATATCGACAGGCAAATGCTCTTTACCTCCAGGGAGTTTAGTTTGGAAGACGCAGCTGGAAAACAACGTTTCTTCGATCTCTACCTGGACCAGTACGGGAGGGAAGCGGATCCGGTCTCCATGTTGGGTTACGACTGCATGATGCTGTTGCTCTCGGTTTTCGAGAAAACCACCTCCCCTTTGGGAATAAGAAGCACCCTGGCCGAGACCAACGATTTCATGGGCGTCTCCGGGGGAATCGGTTTCGACTCGCAAGGCGAAAATGTGATGATTCCCGTCTACAAACTGGAGAACCGTCAGGTGAGCAGGTTAAGATAAAAAACTGTTGAAAAACGGCGGAATTAGCCTTATACTAAACTTTCGGGGCTCATTCGGCACCAGACAAGGGGAACGTCGTGACAGAGGAAGAAGGCAAAAGGGTTGCTCTGAGGGTGATAATTGGGGATAAACAGAAGGAAATCACCTTCGACGAGTTGGTTCTCTCCAATAACCTGGCGCAGGAAGCGTTGGTGCGGTTGTTGGTTAGAAAAGAGATTTTCAAGGCGGAGGAATTGGTTGAAGAGATGGAGAAGGTGAGGAAGGAACGGTACCGGTCACCGGAGGACTTTCCCCGGGGCAAATAAGTCGCGGCCCCAAGGGGATGAACGGCCTCCACCCGGAAAGCCAGTCTCCGCAAGCGTGACAAAGCGCAGCCTAGCTCGGCAACCGGGTCAATGCGGCTCAGTAGATTTCAGCATGACGGAAAACACGGTGCTCAAATGGTCAACTCATCCGGTTAAGAAGAGGGCGACGATCTCAGCTTTGGTGGTTCTGTTCCTGCTCGTCGTGTGGTTGGTGGTTTATTTCACCACCACCAGCCTTCTTCTCACCGGCCTTGCCGTAGTCATCATGCTGAGCTCGTTGTCCTCTTTTTTTCTGCCCACGCGCTATGAGTTGAATCAGGACGAAGTAAGAATTTACTACCTCATGGGCAAACGGGAAAGAGAATGGAGCGCATTCAGGTCCTTCTATGTGGACAAAAACGGGGTATTGCTCTCGCCCTTCCTCAAACCGTCGCGCCTGGAGAACTTCAGAGGAATCTACGTCAGGTTCGACCGTAACAAAGATCAGGTAGTTGATTTCGTAAAATCAAAGATACACAAACCGGAAAGGGTTGAACCATCGCGTGAATAGAGCCGCCGGATAGAGGTGATCGTCTGTGACTTTTCTCAGAGACATGTTTTCCATGGGGCCGGGAGGGAGCGGGGATGATCAAAAGCTGACCCCTCGTCAGGACGAGATCTTAACCAAGATCGCCCAGAAGGTGGTTCACTGGAAAATGTCGGTGCCGGCCATACTCTTTTTGGAGACGATGAAGCCTCTAAACTACGTCGGCAGCCAGATGATGGCCTTCTTCGAGCCCATGTTCCAGGCCGTCTTCTCCTGGAAGGACTACGATGAGTTCAGGAGCATGATGGAGGAGCGGGGGACGGTGGAGAAGCTCCTGCAGAAAATCGAGAGGCTTGACGTAGAAGCACAAGAAAAAGAAAAGGCAAGCAGGAAGGAAAGAAAGCTGAAAAGAAAAAGAGAGTGGAGGGAGAAAACGTTCAAGCAGAAGGTAAAGTACATTCTTATCGGGAAATAGGCGGGAAGCAGAGTTCTCCCCGGGAGAGAAAGATGAAAAAGATATATCTTATCATCGGATGGACGATTTTGACTGCCGCGTTTTTAGGTGGATGTAAGGAGAAAGCAGAGGAGGCTCCGGCTTTGACAGAAGAGACCGCCAAGGAGGAAAAGGTCTTGACCGGGAAAAGGGTTGTAATGATCATCGCACCGGAGAACTTCAGAGATGAAGAGCTCGTTGAACCCCAGGACGTTCTGGTCGAAAAGGGCGCCGAAGTCAAATTCGCCAGCGCGTCTTTGGACGTGGCCAAGGGAATGTTGGGTGTTCAGGTCAGGCCGGATATGCTGGTGGGTAACATCAAGCCGGAGGATTGGGATGCCATAATACTGGTGGGCGGCTCCGGAGCGAGCGTGTACTGGGGGGATTCCACGGTTCACTCCCTGTTGAAAGAAGCGGTCAAGCAGAACAAGATCGTCGGAGCCATCTGTATCGCGCCAGTGACCCTGGCTAACGCAGGAATTCTCTCCGGCAAAAAAGCCACGGTCTATTCGTCGGAAGAGGACAGATTGAAAGATAAGGGAGCCCAGTGCACGGGCAAGAGCGTAGAAAGAGACGGTAGGTTGATCACCGCCAACGGTCCGTCTGCCGCCAGGGAATTCGGGAACGCCATCGCGCAGGCATTGATGGAATGAAACACCGACTGGTCTTCGGGATACAATCCCGAACACCTCTGATAATTAAGAGGACGCCGGGATTGTATCCCGGCGTCAATAGAGATGTCAAGATTCAAGTCATGTCACATTCCTGGTCACCTATATTTTGTTACCACGACGGTGGTCGGTAGAAGGAAGATCCTCACGGAGCCCCCGATTGCCGGGATCATAGTAGAGAGCCTGGGATACCTCAGAAAGGAAGGACGAGTTAAGTTGTTTTCGTACGTTATCATGCCGGATCATCTTCATTTGATCCTTCTGCCTCTCCAAAAGGATGAAAAAGAGCAGACCATATCTGACGTAATGCGAGATTTCAAGAAGTTCACATCCAAGAGGATCGTCGGCTATCTCAAAAAAACCGGGAGGACCGTCCTACTGGATTTCTTCTCCGGGAGTGCACGAGGTCATAAAGGGCAACAGTACAAGGTGTGGCAAGACGGCTTTTTCGACGAGAACGTATTCACTCAGAATTTCCTGAATCAGAAAATTCAGTACATCCACTATAATCCTGTGAGAAAAGGAATGGTCACTGAACCAGAGGATTATCCTTTCTCAAGTGCTACGAATTTCGTATCTGAGGGAGAGGGAATTTTGGAGTTGGATGAATTGGTTGACTATGGTCTTCGGGATGCAATCCCGAAGACCATAGTGAGTGGAGATGGCACCTTCTGAGGGCGCTGGGATTCTGAGGGCGCTGGGATTGTATCCCAGCGCTACGATAGATGATCAAGCGAATATCAGAGGCTTTATGCCTTTTGTGTTCGGGATGCAATCCCGAACACCTCAGAAAGACGAAATCCAAGGAGAAGAGGCAACATGAAAGACTTAAAACCTGAGAACGTCAACATAATCTTAGCAACCGACTGCGGCAGCACTACCACCAAGGCCATTCTGATCGAAAGGAAGGGCGAAGAATATCGTCTGATCGTCAGAGGCGAAGCGCCTACCACGGTGGAAGCTCCTTTCGAGGACGTGACCATGGGAGTGCTCAACGCGGTGGGCGAGGTGGAGGAGCTTACCGGAAGAAAGCTCTTAGATGAGAACGGCAAGATCATCTCGCCGGCCAAGGACAACGTGGGCACGGACATCTACATTTCCACCTCTTCAGCCGGCGGCGGCCTGCAGATGATGGTAGCCGGTGTGGTCCGGAGCATGACCGCCGAGTCAGCGGAACGAGCGGCTTTGGGGGCGGGCGCCATCGTAATGGACGTAATCGCCTCCAACGACAAGCGACTCCCCCACGAGCAGATTCAGAGGATAAGGCATCTGAGACCCGACATGATTCTGCTCTCCGGCGGAATCGACGGAGGCACCACCACCCACGTGGTGGAGATCGCCGAGCTGATCTCTGCAGCAGATCCCAAGCCCCGTCTGGGAACCGGCTATAACCTGCCGGTCATTTATGCGGGGAACAAGGATGCCCGGGAGGCCATCCGGGAAACCCTGGAGCGTAAGGTGGCATTGGATATGGTGGACAATCTCAGGCCGGTGCTGGAGAGAGAGAACCTGCTTCCCGCCCGCGAGAAGATCCACGATCTGTTCATGGAACACGTGATGGCCCAAGCTCCCGGCTACGGGAAGCTTATGACCTGGACTGACGCACCCATCATGCCTACCCCGGGAGCTGTGGGATTGATCATCAAGACCATAGCAGACATAGAGGGAATCGAGGTGGTGGGCGTGGATATCGGCGGAGCCACCACCGACATCTTCTCGGTGTTCACGGGGGTCTTCAACCGAACGGTCAGCGCCAATCTGGGAATGAGCTATTCCGTCTCCAACGTGTTTGCCGAGACCGGACTGGAGAACGTGATGCGGTGGGTTCCTTTCGACATGGATGAAAGGGACTTGAGAAACAGAGTAAAAAACAAGATGATCCGGCCCACCACCATTCCCCAGATGATGGAAGAATTGATCTTCGAGCAGGCTATCGCCAAGGAGGCCCTGAGGTTGGCTTTCATCCAGCACAAATCCTTTGCCACCGAGTTGAAGGGGATTCAGCAGCAGAGAACCATCGGAGATGCCTTTGACCAGGAGTTGGGTGGTCAGACTCTGGTGAGCATGATGAGCCTGAACATGCTGGTGGGATCAGGCGGCGTGCTATCTCATGCTCCCCGGAGACAGCAGGCTGCTCTGATGCTTATTGACGGTTTTCTGCCGGAAGGAATCACCCAGCTGGCTGTGGATTCCATCTTCATGATGCCTCAATTGGGCGTGCTGTCCACCGTTCACCCCAAAGCGGCAACCCAAGTCTTCGACAAGGATTGCCTGATTCACCTGGGCACCTGTATTGCACCGGTGGGTGAATCCAAGGAGGAGAGGGATATACTGAAGTATAAGTTCACCATGCCCGACGGAAAGATCGAAGAGGGTTCGGTGAAATACGGTGAGATGAAAAGAATTCCTTTGGGACTGGATGAGAATGGAGTTCCTTTGACCTGTAAGGCCGTGCTGGAACCCCATCGAGGCTTTGATTTGGGGGGAGGACGGGGGGATAGGGTCGAGACGGACATTCACGGGGGTATCACCGGAATCATCATGGATTGCAGGGGAAGGCCGTTTAACCTGTCCTTGGACGCTAAAAGCAG
>CAYMNI010000065.1:0-11355 GCA_964391755.1 uncultured Ignavibacteria bacterium | reverse complement strand
CCGGCATCAGAGTTGTCTACGCCTACTTTGAGAAAGAAGACAGAATCGAGTTAATAGAAATCTATCATAAGAACCAGAAGGAGATTGAAGACAAGGACAGGATAAAACAAATCTACGGGTCAGAGCAAAAAGGAGGTACGTGATGGGTACAAAGAGGTTTTCTCCGAAGCGCGGTTTCGGCAAGAGGAATATAGAGCGGAGTTCCGAGGACAAGCCGATTGTCTACAAGCTTCTCGATCAGCAAGGAGATAATATCTACACTGGTTCCTCCAAGAGGAGCCGAGGTCAGGATCGACTTAGAGACCATCTGCCTGGCGGAAGTGATCCAATACCAGGAGCCAAGAGCTTTCAAACAAAACAGATGCCGTCTGTGGAGCGCGCCAGAGCTGAAGAGAAGAAGATTATAGACCGCGAGGATCCTAAGCATAACAAGTAGTTCCGTTTGGAACGAGTGAGAATTGAGTCGTACTTCCTAACTATTTTGAAAACCGCGTCACCTTTGGTGCGATCCTCGTAGTGATTCTGGCGATTTTGCATTTTGTGTTAAACATGTTTTGAAAAGAGTTCTTTGTAAGAGAATAAGATGAAGATAGGTTGGAGAGAAATCGGATTTACGGTAGCAGGTTTTGTGATCGCCTTCCTCGTTCAGGAATACGCTATCCAAAGACATGAGGTTATAAAGAAGGCTGAAAAGGATGCCTTGAAACAAAAGATCGAGAGAGAAAATGAGGTTCTGATAAGAAGGCTTGAAGAAGATTGGACGGCATTTAGGGATAGCGTTCAACAAGTCTTCATAAAGAAGAAGAGGGACTTCAAGGCAGAGAAGAGACTGCCTCCCAAAGATCCATTAGCGTCCGGTATAGAGCTAAGGTTCAATGCGGAAAGAGACAGAATACTCGCAAAGAAGAGAGAGGAAATCGACCGAAAGATCGAAGACTTAGATATGCGACTTGACTTTTAGGGAGGGATTAATGGAGAAGGAGCAGAAGGAGAAATGGGCTGAGTGGTTCAAACTGATTCAGGAGTTCAATAAAAGAATGGATGAGATTTTCCCCCGCGACGAAAAAGGGAATCTTCAGGACAGCTCCAAGATTGTAAGTGAAGCCGAGGTGCAAGAAGTATTGAAATTAGCAAGGCAGATCGAGAGAATTGGAAAGGAACTATATGTGGTTTAGCTAAACACACGTTCGACCTTGCTTAGATATAGGATTAGATGAGGAAAAGTTAGAGACAATCATCTCGCTTATTCATTCCGGAAAGATCGTTGTTCAATTAAGAGCTTCCTGAGAAGGAAATTGCGGGTGGGCGCGCAACAAAGACTGTCCACGAACATGGCAAAAAGACGATAGATTTTAAGTCAGAAATCCAATGAATGCAATATATAGAAAAACAATTTCAAGCCTGAAGGACAGAATCTGCATTGAGACCCTAAGAATGTTTTACAAAGTAATCCTCTACAGGCTGCTGTTAGCCTCAGAAGAAGTAAACAGTTTCTTTGAACACAGGGTTGCGGGGGATATTGTTAAACTCGTGTTTCTTCATCAATAGGTTTTTCAACATTCATTTGTAAGAGAGAAGATTCTATCGTAGCGTGAGGGGCGAAAAACGTATTATTTGACAGACCTCATCACGTTGTTGGACGGAAAGCCAATACATCCTGCCATGTCCCACAATAAAACCAGATCCGCTAAATCTCACCCCCAGGATGGTTCGGACAGAGAAGCGGCTATTTTACTTTGGCCACCTTCTTGATCTGCGAGTTGTCGCCGACTTCTATCTTTAAAAGATAGATGCCGTTGGCTACCTCTTCCCCGCTTTCGTTTCTGCCATTCCACACACACTGATACATATCCTCTCCGAGATCTTCAGGGAAACGATAGACCAGCTCTCCTGCCACGGTCAGGACCACGATTTTGATCTTCCGGGGAGATTCCGACTCCTTCACCAGGACGGTCAGGCTGTCGGTGAAAGGATTGGGGAACGTCAAAACGGGAACGGAGGCATGAACGGTGAGAACCACGGACAGTTTTACCGGCGAGTTGATGGCCGAGTCCGCCGAGATTTCGATCCAGCTCTCGTTGATGCCGGCCTTCAGCCCGGAAGGATCGACGGTCACCCACACCAAATCCGGTGTCGACCCCGAATCGGGAAATATGGTGATCCAATCTGCTCCGGACGAAGCCGTCCATTTCAGGTTTTTTCCTTGCCAATCAATGATTTCTAAGGTGGTTTGCCGGAGCTCGGTATCTCCGAAAGAGACATCGAATTCGAATTCCTGGGGAGACGCTTCGACATAGCTGAATCCGCTGGCTTTGGAGGCGTTCACTATGCCGTATCCCATCAGGTTATCAGGATTCTCGGCCTGGCTGGCCGTAGTCCAGAGCGCTTGGCGCAGTTGAATCGGATCCCAAGCCGGGTTGGCCTCGAGAAGCAGGGCACAACATCCGGCTACCAGCGGCGTGGCAAAAGAGGTGCCCTGGGAGTAACCATAGCCGCCATCGCGTGTGGCCAGGAAGTCTCCCACTCCCAATGCCATGACGTCCGGCTTGGTTCGACCGTCGTATGTCGGACCGGCGGAACTGAATGCCGCCACCTCACCGTCCAAGTCCACGGCCCCCACGGCGATAACACTATCGCCATCCGCGGGTGCCAGTATGTAATACCAGTCGGAGGTCCGTTCGTTTCCGGCTGCATTGACTACCACCACGCCCTTCGACACGGCTAAATCCGCTGCTATGGTACACAAAGCGGTGTTGCCGTCCATATCCTCATAAGTATACCAGTCGGTGTAGCCCAAAGAACTGGAGACCACGTCTGTTCCCAGGGCCTCGGCCCATTCTACGGCCGCCACCCAATAGTCCTCCTCTATTTGAATCTCCTGTGCTTTGATCTCCGTCTTAGCTAGGGCAAACTGCGCCCCATACGCAGCGCCAATCAGGGTATCCTCGACGAATCCGCCCATCACCGACCAAACGTTGGTGCCGTGCTCCCTCTGAACGTCATCTTCGTCCTCCACGTCTTCATCGTCGTTGATGAAGTCCCAAGTTGCCAGCAGTCTGCCCGAATCCAGAATGTGCCTAAAAGAAGGATGATGGATGAAAAATCCGGTGTCGAAAATCGTAATCAATACACCTTCTCCGGTGATGCCTATTCGATGGAAGTCCGGAACGTGAATTTGAGCCAATTGAGCATAGGACTCGCCATATTCCAGAGCGCTCCCCTCCGGTAATTTGCCCGGTTTTCTCAACTGTCTCTCCTCGACCTGTGGCTCTCTCCGGATGAACTTCACCACAGGTTTGATTTCTCGAACAAACGGAAGCTCGGCTGTCTGTTCGATTTGCTGTTTGTTCGCCATGACGGAAGCGGCATTGAGCCAATTTGAGATGGTCCTTACTTTTATGCCCAAACCTTCCAGTCGATTCAAATATCGTGAGTTCACCGCTATGTCCGTGAAGTCCGGCGATGGAGTGGCACCTCTGGTTGCTCTTCTTCTCAGCGCCCGTTCCGAAAGCCGGAAGGAGGATTCATCCAAAGCCAGTTTGTATTGAGCGGAATTTTCGATGCCCTTGTCCTGGAAGAATACCCAAAAGGCCAAGACAGAATCGGCCGGCAGGCTCTGAAGAAGATGGGCAGTTTTGGCATCGATCCGGACGCCTACATCAGAGCTTTTTTCAGGTCGAAATCCCTCCTCCGACGAGGTCGAGCCGGCCAAAAGAAAGGGAATGCAAACGGACAACCACAATAGGATTCTGAAATTTCCGAGTTTGAGCGAGCCGGGGGCCGGATTCATAGGTCTCCTTTGCGAATCGATCCAATGCTTATCTGCGCATCAGCCTTGGCGAAAAACCGGATGCGCTTGGAATCTCTCTTTGATACGCCCGCTTGTTACTGAATACTTGAATCCTTGTCTCGGAGTTCCAAATTCCCTCCAGGAAACTCTTCAGCCCGAACAGCGAAAATTCGTCGTCTTGCCGGACAAAAGAAAACCCCCGCGCAACTCGCGGGGGTTTTCAAAAAGTCTCAAGTATCGTCTATTCGTCCTACTTCTCGGTTTTAGGAGCGTGATGCTCGACCAGCTTGTAGGCGTCTTTGAACACGAACGGCTTGTAGGTCGGGCTTTTCTCGTTGTGACACAACACGCAAAGCTCCTCCGTCGGCTCCACCAGACCGTTTGCAATGGCCAGTTTCTTGTCGGCCATTACCTTGGGCGTCCAATATTTCTCGCCGGGACCGTGGCAGGCTTCACAGCCCACACCTTCCTCGACCGAGTACTTATCCGCGTTCGGCTTCCCGTATCCGCTCACGTGGCAAATGAGACACTTCGCGTCCTGCTGAGCGTCCTTTATGCCCTTCTCCTTGGCTATCTTCTTCGACTCCTCGCTGGCTAAGGTGGCATAAGCCGTAGCGTGCTTGGTCTTGGCCCAAACGTCGTGAATGGCTCCCTTCTTGGGGCTGTTATGGCACATCTTGCACTTGGTGTTCCCGATGTACTTGAAAACCACCTTGGTGCTGTCCACCTTGGTGCTATCTGTCTGTGTGCTATCCGCTGTAGCGGTCTTCTCCCCGGCTACCTCCTCCTTCTTGACGGTATCCGTCTCCGCTTTGCCCTGCTCCTCCTGGGAGATTGCGAACCCGAAGACCAGAAAACACGCCACCACGGCCATCAAGAGTATGACTACAGGTTTCTTCATTCTCCTTTCTCACCTCCTTCTCAAGTTTTCGATCATATACATTGCGTCAATTTAGGTTTGCCTTTTCCTTCTGTCAAGGTGAAAATCGAAAATCCGGCGTTCTTCCCACTTATTATACAATTTACGGGACAGCCGAATTCCGGTTTGAATTCGGTTTTTCCCGATTCTAAGCCAACTCCGGCCGTCTCTCCATGATTCGCTCGATTGCTTTGTCGTAGGCATCCAGCAGCGTATGAACGGATAGATCTACCGCCCCATCTATCCTCAGATCGTGTCCTTCCACCTTTCCGATCAAAGCAAAGGGAATCTGATGAGCCTTTGCCACCTCCTCTGCCGATGCCAATTCCTCTTCCTTCAACGTGATGATTATTCGCGATTGAGTCTCACCGAAAAGCAGAGCGTCAAGCCTCATCCTCCGGTCCAATTTGATCTTCGCCCCCAGATGATCGCCGGATAGAATGGCGCACTCTGCCAAGGCCACAGCCAGACCCCCTTCGGAGCAATCGTGCGCCGACTTCACCAACCCGGCCCTGATCATTGCCAGGCAGGCTTCCTGAATCCTTTTCTCCTTTTCCAGATTCAGCTCCGGCGTTTCTCCGCGAACCAGACCATGCATCACTTTGAGATACTCGCTTCCCCCCAGCTCCTCCCGGGTTTCTCCCAACAGAACTATCTGGTCCCCCTCCTCCTTGAAGCCGGCAGTGGTGACGTGCTTAAGATCTTCCACCAATCCCAGCATTCCCACTACCGGAGTAGGATAGACTATTCTCTGCGGGTCCTCGTTGTAAAAGCTGACGTTGCCGCCGGTCACCGGAGTCCCCAAAGCGCGGCAGGCTTCGCCCATCCCGGCCACGCACTCGGCGAAGGTCCAGTACACTTCGGGGTCATAGGGATCGCCGAAATTAAGGCAATTGGTGATGGCCAGCGGCTTGGCGCCGGAACAGACCACGTTTCGCGCCGACTCCGCCACGGCGATTCTGCCGCCCACCCGCGGGTTCAAGTAGCAGTACCGGCCGTTGCAGTCGGTGCAGGTGGCCAGAGCTTTGTTGGTCTTTCTGATGCGAATGATCGCTGCGTCCGAACCGGGACCCACCACCGTCCCCGTTCTGACCTGAGTATCGTATTGCTGGTAAACCCACTTCTTGCTGGCGATGTTGGGCGCACCCAGAAGCTGAAGCAGAACCGAGTTGAGATCCTCGGGAACCTCCAGTTCATCGAGATTCAGCTTGTTGGCCTCATGGAGATACTCGGGCTTCTTTCTCTCCCGGGTATACTGCGGCGCTCCGCTTCCCAGGGCTAAGGTAGCCGCCGGTATCTCCGCCACCACCTCACCGTGATTTTTCACCCTCAGCATCTTATCCTCGGTCACCTTGCCGATGATCACCGAGTGCAATCCCCACTTCTTGAAGATCTCCTGCACCCTCTTCTCCAGACCCTTCTTGGCGATCACCAGCATTCTCTCTTGCGACTCGGAGAGCATCATCTCGTAAGGGATCATGTTCTCCTCTCTCACCGGGACTAAGGAGACGTCAATCTCGATTCCGCTTCCCCCCCTGGCTGCGGTCTCGGAGGTGGAGCAGGAGAGCCCGGCACCTCCCAGATCCTGTATGCCCACGATCAAATCCTCTGCGATTATCTCCAGGGTGGCCTCCAGCAGAAGCTTCTCCATGAAGGGGTCGCCGATCTGCACCGACGGCCGCCTCTCTTCGGATTTCTCCGAAATCTCCTCCGAGGCGAAGGTGACACCGTGTATTCCATCTCTGCCGGTGGAGGCTCCCACCAGCAGAACCGGATTGTCTTTGCCTTTGGCGCTTCCCCTGGCCATTTGATCCGTCTTCACCACGCCGATGCACATGGCATTCACCAGGGGATTGCCGGTATAGGATTCCTCGAAGTAGACCTCTCCCGCTACCGTGGGAACGCCGAAACAGTTACCATAATCGCCGATTCCCCTCACCACACCGTCGAACAGATACCTGACCCTGGGATTCGACAGCTCTCCGAAGCGGAGTGAGTCCAGACAGGCCACCGGCCTCGCGCCCATGGTGAAGATGTCCCGCATGATCCCGCCCACGCCGGTAGCTGCTCCCTGGTAAGGCTCCACCGCGCTGGGATGGTTGTGGCTTTCGATTTTGAAGATGACCACCAGCCCCTCTCCTATGTCCACCGCGCCCGCATTCTCCTCTCCCGCCTTGGCCAAAAGCTGCTCCCCTTCGCGGGGAAACGTCTTTATGAGCTTTATCGAGTTCTTGTAACTGCAGTGCTCGGACCACATCACGGAGAATATCCCCAGTTCGGTGTATGTCGGTTTCCGACCCAGAATCTTCTGGATCATCTCATACTCCTCCGCAGACAACCCGTGTTCCAGAACTAACTTCAGAGTGACTTCTGGCTCTTTAGGGGAAGCGATTTTTGAACTCATCCCGGAAGGCCCTCCACCAAGCGGATGAAGATTGGTTTCATCGTATTATCGAATATACGGGGGGCCTCCGGCAAAGTCAATAAAAACATTGGAGTATTAGGCTGCATCTTCTTTGGCCGCGTTAGTGTGGTAGTAATAAGCCGGAAATTGACTTAGGATTCCGATCCACGAGCTAATGCTCATGGTAATAGCACGGATGATTCCACGATGATCTTGTACTTGTCAAGACATTTCTGCAGCAAACCCGCCCAACTCAATACTACCTGAGGCGGGTATCCATGCCCGCCCTGCGACTCCAGCCGGGTAAGCGTAGTTGGGGAAGACCAGAACCTAACTTAAGTTAGGTTCTGGTCCTCTGTTGCACGGAACCATTTCCGTTTCATCTCATACATGAAACGCATTGGTTAATATATTGTATATCATAATGTTACTTGGAACGCAACCAACCGGGCTTTGTTTCTCACCAATCACCATAACCGTTGTTTTGACGCTAATCTCCGTTGTCCCCTGGCTTGCTGAAACCACCTAGACCGCTCCCAGGTCAAAAACTTAATTTTTCCCTTGACAACTGCACATACGTGCAGTATCTTGCGCTTCGACATTCATAAGCAACCGACGGCCACGGTTCCTGGCCATAATCCTTTACCGGGAACTATGAACCACGAACCGTGAACCCATACATGGGAGGCAACCATGAAGCTGGATAGACTCTTAAGGCACGGTATACCACACTCCATCGTCGAATCCTGGAAGAGAACACAGGGAGAAGAGCTTCTCCCTCTTCAATCCCAGGCGGTGACCAATCACGATTTGCTCAAAGGGAAAAGCCTCATCATCTGCGCCCCCACCTCCTCCGGAAAGACCTTCTGCGGTGAGATGGCAGCGGTGGTAAATCTGTTCAAAGGAAGCAAAGTGGTATTTCTGGTTCCGTTGAAAGCCATTGCCGAGGAGAAGTACGCCGATTTCTCGGAGAAGTACGCCGGGCTGGGGATCAAGGTGGCCATCTCCACCAGGGACCGGCAGGAGAACGACAGGAACATTGAAACCGGCAGGTTCGATTTGGCCATAATGATCTACGAGAAGTTCAATCAGCTTCTCATCAAGAACCTGGACGTCTTAAGGCTGATCGATCTCATCGTGGTGGATGAGCTGCAGATGATCGCCGATCCCTCCCGAGGACCGGTGCTGGAACTGGCCCTGATCAAAACCAGAAGCTCGGGGTACAAACCCCAGATATTGGGACTGTCTGCGGTTATGCGGAATGCCGGTCAATTGGCCTCCTGGCTGGGATGCGAACTGCTTTTAGAAAAATCCCGCCCGGTGGAGCTTCTGCAGGGAGTTCTTCTTGACGGCCGATTCCGTTTCAAAAAACACAACACCGGCGAGGAGGGAAGCGAGCGGTTGGTGGATCTGGACTCGGAGCAAACCCAGGAGATTCTTTTCGCCAACATACAGAAGCTCTTGGACCACGGTGAACAAATCTTAGTCTTTTTGAAAAGCAAGAAAACCTGCGAGGATTGCGCTTCGCTCTTCGCCGAACAATCCAGGCTCTCTCCCGCATCGGATGCCGTCGATGCGCTTTCTCAACTGGAGAACACCACCCTCAAGGAGAGTCTGATCCTGTGCCTGCAAAGCGGGGTGGCCTTCCATAACGCCGACTTGACCTTCGACGAGCGGAAGGTGGTGGAGCAATTCTATTCCAAGGGGGACGTCCGGGTAATCTTCTCCACCACCACCCTGTCTTTGGGAATCAACCTTCCGGCCGGAACCGTGTTCATAGAGACTCAGAAATACGAGGTGGGAAACCATTCCGGCAGGGCCCTGCCTTTGCCCATAACCTGGAGCGAATACGAGAACATGTCGGGCCGGGCTGGCAGATTCGGGCTGGGAAGGGATTTCGGCAGAGCCATCGTAATCGCCCAAAATGACTTTCAGTCCGACTACTTGTGGGAGCAATACGTCGAGGGACGGGAGGAGAAGATCGTCTCCCAGCTCTCCAAAAGGAGGCAGGAGGATGTAATCCTCGATTTGGCGGTTTCCGGATCGGCCAAGACTTTATCCGGGTTGCGACAGGCTATGGACTCCGGCTTCGGAGGAAGATTCGTCCCCCACCTCGACCGGACGTTGGAGGATGCTCTTGAGGAGCTGACAAGACGGGAGATTCTCCTGAAGAAGGGAGACAGTTACCTTGCCACCAGGATGGGAAGTCTCTGTGCTTACAAAGGCATCTCCGTTCTGACCGGGATTTCCATAGCAAACAAGCTGCTGGGACCGCCGGATTTGAAGCCGTTCGGCTGGTTCTTCCGCGTTCTGGATACCAAAGACGGCGAAGAGGCCCACATAAACGTGGGCTTCCGGGAGCAACAGAACCGGACGTACGAAAAGGAGGTAAAAGAAAGATACGAAAACGTCGCTGTGATAGAGGAGATAAAAAGCCTGCTTAAGACGAAGATGAGCTTATCGCCGGGGGAAACCAGGTTGGTTAAACTATGCTGCCTTCTGTGTGAATGGATAAGCCCTGCCGCTACTTCAGATCTGGAGCGGAAGTATCTCTGTCGCTCCGGCCAGATCGAGCAGATAGCCAGAAGGGCAAGTTGGCTTTTAGACGCCGCCTATGGTTTGGGAAAGGTGATGGGGGCGGACAAAAGTCTGGTTTGTTTCCTCAAGAGGCTCTCCCTTCAGGTCAATTTCGGTGTCGACGAAGCCGGAATCCGATTGGCGCGTCTCAGAATGCCGGGCCTGGGAAGGGATTACATCTGGCGTTTGACCAGGGCGGGATTCTGCGATTTGCGGAAGTTGAAGCAAACCGACGTCAAGCAGCTGGAGGCCGTCATTCCTCCTCAGGTGGCGACGAACTTGAAGCAGGCGCTGGCGCAAAGATCCAAACGGGCAGGCAACGAAAAAACCATAGCCGGCACAAGCCGTCTGCGGAAAAGCGGGGGGATCATCTTGGTGATCGATGGGACGCCGGTGAAGGACAGGTTCCTGGTGGTGGTGAACGGAAGGAGGCTGACCCTTCCGGCCAAAAGCTTCAAGTACCTGGTGAAGTTGGCTCAGGCCGCGTTCAAGAGCCAGGATGGATGGACACACAAGAACGATTTCGAGCCGGGTGAGAACCAAACCAGATACCTGCATAGGTTAAAAAAACAAATACTGCCCTATCTGGAACCTGGTCAGACCTTCATGGAAAACAATCGCCTGGGTTCCTACCGGCTGGGAATTCCCAAAGCCCAAATCCGAGTCAACTTAGCTGCTCTTGCCGGAAATCCCGATGTGGAGATTGCCGGCATAGCCCAAGAACTGGCCGGCTCGGGAGCTGAGCCTTCGGAAGATGGCGGGCGTCCGGATAATAGGGAAGATCATCTTGCGAAAACCTAAGGAGGGGAAGTCTTATCGTCCGGATCGAAAGCCATTCAAGAAAGCCCGCCTGCACAGCAAATAGCCCCAAACCACCACTGGTTTCAGCCCCACGATTTTGTCGGTTCCGACTCGGCGCTCTTATTCTGTAAAAACATAAACGTCCGGAACCTTCCGCTTGCCGGACCTGAAGGTAAACTTTAATTCACACCAGAAATCCAGTCGTCAAGCCGACCTCTTCCGGGGTATGCCAACTTTCTACCATGCGGTTTGGTCAGCCCAAAACACCAGTGCAAAAAATGAACAAGATGCAGATTTCCCTTGACAAAAAATTGTCATAGGGGCATATTGTATCTGTCGCAAGAACGTTTTGGCAGTGAACGAAGGAGGTTTTCCCTAATCTCATAGTTTTGGCATGATGCCAGAGAAGGTTGGATCTGAGGCGTTTCGGGCCAATCTGGTTGAGCGGCGTTTTATCACCTGAATCCGCCTGTTGGCTCCGAGATGCTGTACAGTGGCAGAATCAAGCCACACATCATGTCATAATCAAATCAAAGGCAATTTGAAATCAAAATAACTCGTCCCCAGAGGGAGAACTATTCCTGTACACAAACAATCTTGGCTCTATCTACGCCGTTGAGCCGGGAATTTCGCTGAAAGAGATTATGCGACCAAGAAGGTCGATTTAGATATGTTTACCCTGTGAAAAAGCCGTGGCGTATAGGTCCGGCTGCACAGTGGGCTAAGGAGAAGTTTCCTCACGAAGCCACCCTCTACATGGACGTCGGGGGATGATCGAGGGAGGTAAGATTCTCTCGGTCTGGATACGACTGTTGTACGTCTGACTTAGCCTTAAGATCGGAAACACAGTTACCTCGGCAGAGG
>CAYMNI010000064.1:0-11640 GCA_964391755.1 uncultured Ignavibacteria bacterium | reverse complement strand
GCTATGAGACCATCACCTCGGCCTTGCACGAGGAAATGGTAATCTGGGTGCTGTTTTTGTTGGTGTTTTTGAAGATAGCCGCCACCTCTCTGACCTTGGGCTCGGGCGGGTCCGGAGGGATTTTCGCACCGTCGCTTTTCATGGGTGCTGCGTTAGGGGGCTTCTTCGGAAACGTGGTTCATCTGGCCTTCCCCGCCGTTACTGCCACGCCCGGAGCTTACGCCTTAGTCGGAATGAGTGCCATGGTGTCGGGAACCATTCATGCTCCTCTCACCGCCATGTTGATCATCTTCGAGATGACCGGAGACTATCGCATTATCCTGCCCTTGATGCTGGCCTCCGTAGTCAGCACCCTGGTGGCCAACAAGTTGATGCGCGATTCGATCTATACCATGAAATTAAGCCGCAGGGGAATAAGCCTTAAGGCGGGAAAGGACAAGACCTTGCTGGAGGGTATCCTGGTCCGGGAGGTGATGAGCAAAACCTGGCAGGCCCTTCCGCAAAATATGCCCCTCTCGCAGCTTCTGCAGTTCGTGGAGCAGAGCAAGGGAGACGTGTTCCCGGTATTGGATCTGAGGGGCGAACTGGCAGGCATACTGACCCTCCAGGACATCCGCTCGGTAATGACCAAAAAGGTGCTGGAGGATTTGGTGATCGTGGAGGACATCATATCGCACAACTACCCCACCGTCACACCGGATGACAACCTGGGAACGGCTCTGGCCAAATTCGAATTGAGAGACTTAGACGGGCTGCCGGTGGTGGACAAGCACAATCCCAAGAAACTCCTGGGGATATTAAGGCGGGCTCATATTATCTCCTTCTACAACCGGCGGCTTTTGGAGCAGGAGGTTCAGAAGAAGGCTTAGCTTCTCCCGTTGCTCTTCGGACCTTTACACCGTGTTTCCAGAACATAGCTTACTGGGGAGGGCATGAAGCTGCTTACTTAACGGAGGGAACAGGTTTTTTCGATATTCCTTACTCAACTTTTCCGAAAAGTAGAGGAAAGCTTTAGCTTTCCACCAGGATTAAAGACCTCCCTTCGATCAACTCAGGGTAGAAAAGGTCTCCTCTACATCAAGAAAGAAGACCAGAACCTAACTTAAGTTAGGTTCTGGTGTCCGTTGTTTCTACCTCCGAGAAAAGACAACAAAGGCAATGTCTTAGAGGCTTCTCCAGCATACAATGTTTCAAGTCTCGCCATACGCCCCCCAACTGAAGGTGGGGCTGAAGGTTAATTCTGTCGGCCCATTTTCCCCTTGACATTTCAGAATGGCTCTACGTACATTCAGACCAAAGGGGAAAGGCTTCTGCCTTCGCCGATCGCAAAGCGAGGAGGGTGATCCCCAGTGACCCCCGTCGATCTTTACAGGAAATCCTTCGACTTAGCTCTTGCATATCTCTCCAAAAGGCCGCTTTACTGCTCCTGGCAGGTGACCTACCGGTGCAATTTCCGCTGTTCTTTCTGCGGCTACTGGAAAATGAGCAACAGAAGGGAACAGGAGCTTTCGGTATCGGAATTTGCCCTGGGGGCGCGGAAGCTCCGCAAGCTGGGTCCTCTGTTCATCTCCTTAGCCGGTGGCGAGCCGCTGATCCGAAAAGACCTAGCGGAGATCGTCAAAGCAGTATCTTCCTACCATTTCCCCTTCATAACCACCAACGGCTGGCTGGCCACCCCGGAGAGGGCCAAAAGGCTGTTTCGGTCCGGCCTGATGGGCGCCGTGGTGTCGTTGGATTTCGCCGACGAGAAGCTGCACGATCAAAACCGGGGCAAGGAAGGTGCCTTCAAGAGGGCCCAGGATGCCGTCAGGTACTTCGTCGAGGCCAGAGTGGATAAGATCCAGAAGGTCAACGTAACTGCAGTGCTTCTGAAGGAAAACGTGGACCACATAGAAAAGCTGATCATCCTGGCGGGCAAGCTGGGGGCGGAATTCACACTGCAGCCTTACGCCGACATAAAAACCAACGGCCAGCAGGATCAGGTGATAACCGACCATACCATAACCCAAGAGGTGTCGGATCATCTTCTCAAGCTCAGGAAGAGGTATCCCAACTTCAAGTCCAGTCGGGAATATCTGCGAAGATATGATGAGTTCTTTGAGGGCGGCATCGATGGCTGCCAAGCGGGAAGGCTGTTTTTCAACATCGACGATCGGGGGGATATCGCCAAGTGCGTGGAAGACATGGACAACCCGGTGGGAAACATCAAGACCATCGGAATCGATCGGCTTAGAAAGGCCCTCTTGCAGAAGCAAATAGAGAATCGGTGTAAGGCCTGCTGGTATGGGTGTCGGGGAGAGGTGGAATCCTTTTACACCTGGAACGGAGTGAAAAACACGCTGGCCCGGATAGTGTCAAAAGACGGAAACGGCAATGGATCTGAGCTTCGATAAGAAAAACATCCTCCGGGGCTTTCGGCTGTTCGTGCTCTTGAGCCTCTTGGGCTTCGCCTGCATATTTTTCTTCACCACCACCGGAGACAGCCTCAAAGCTCTTCAGTCGTTTAGGCCCGAGTTTCTGCTTTTAGCGTTGGTTCTGGTACTTTTGGATTTTCTTTTGGGCGGCCTGCGCATTTACGTTTTCTTCACCAAGGAAATACTCAAAAGGGTAAGCCTGTTCGACTGCATCAAGGCCAATTTAGCCAATATCTTCGTGGCGGCGGTCACCCCCTCCAACACCGGCGGCGGTCCGGCCCAGCTATACATCCTCAACCGGCGGGGAGTTCCGCTTTCCGGCGCCATCTCGGTGAGTTTAATCAATTTCTTCTCCTCCATGTTCTTTTTCTTCATCGGTTTTCTTATCGTCTTCTTCTTCACCAGCGGGGGAATGTTCGCCAAGGGACTGACCTATCTGATCAGATACAGCTTCTTGGTTTTCTCGCTGGTCTCGTTGATGGGCATATTCCTGCTGATAAAGCCCGAATCCTTGAACCTTCTATTCAAGATCTTCGGTTTAGCAGGCAGGGTCGTCTGGAGAAGGGATAAAGAGAAGCAGAAAACCATGTCGGAAAAGTTCAAGGATCAGGTGGTTCAGCTTCGGTTCTACCTGCAGCATTTCCTTCATAAGGAGAAGCTGGTTTTGTTCATCAGCTTCCTTTTGACCATTGCCATCTATTTCAATAAATACATAATAGCATTTGTGATCTTGCGGGGATTGGGTCTGGACGTGGACTTTTTGCAGGTGATGTATCTTCAGATCATTCAGTTCTTTATTCTTTATTTCTCCCCCACGCCGGGAGCTTCCGGAATTGCCGAGGTCAGCTCCGTTTCATTGATGTCCACCATCGTCCCCACCGGCTATCTGCCGGTATTTGCAGTCTTGTGGAGGTTCTTCGTAACTTACATAGGCGTGGCTTTAGGGGGATGGATAACTCTGGCGGATCTCAATCAGCATTTCAAGGAAAAGCAACTGGCTCTGGATAAGGTAGCCGAAGAAGCCCGTCTGGCTGCCTCGTAAGATGCTCAGTGCCTTCCTTACAAAACAGGATTGCGGAGATGTTTCGGCGGGGCTGAATGCCTCGCCCTATGATAGAAGAGTTGTCATCATCCATAGGGGCGGGAATTCATCCCGCCGCGAAGAACGGAGATTCTCTCGTTGGGACAGGGCTTGTTGAGCTTGCGAAATCCCGTCTTGGCGGGATCCCTGTCCGAGAAAAGAAACGGACAGCCACACGGTTCGACAGGCTCACCGTCCTGAGGGTTCGATTTAGCTCACCCTCCCTGAGCGGAGTCGAAGGAAGGGCTGTCCCTACGACCGGACGAATACTCGTCAAACCATAGGGGCGGGAATTCATCCCGCCCCCACATAGAAAGACCCCGTAGGAAACCATAAATGGCAAGCACGGCACAATGAGAATCTATATCCTTACCTTGTTGACGATGAGCCTTTTGGCCTTTCCGATGGGCGCCCAGGCAATCACCTTGTACGTCGACGATCTGGGGGATGGTAAGATCGGCACCGGCACCTCGCATGACCCTTTCCGCGATCTTCAAACTGCCATAGAGCATGCCACAGAGTGGGACCAGATACTCATACTGCCCGGAATCTACCAGGCTCATCCGGATTCGTATCCCGAAGAGCTCTGCGGCAACTGCGAACAGCATAGAACTCATGTGGAAGCCACCAGAGGATTCCTGATTAAAGACAAGGCGATCGAGATCGTCGGCTCCGGAATCGACAGCACTATTCTGGTAACCAAGGCAGGCTATGGGGTGCTATTCGAAAACAGCCGCGGTTCGATCATAGCAAATCTGACCATAACCGGAGGCGTGCGCGATCCGGATGGAATGGCTACTGATGCAGGAGTGGTGGCCAAGTTTTCGACGGTCACGGTCAGGAACTGCAAGATAGCAAATAATACCCATCAACTTGAAGATGTCGTTGTCGGAATTGGTGGCGTCTTCGGAAGGGAGAACTCGGAGCTTTTCATCCTTAACAACGTCATACAGAACAACGGCTGGGACGGGATAGCCCTATATCGCGGCGCGAACGCCTACATTGCGGACAATTCTATCTGTGAAGGTCGAGGAGCCGGAATCGGCATCACTTGGGATGCAACGGCTACTGTTTATCGGAATCGCATTTCCGGCTACTGGAAAGGTATCGGCACCTTCGGAGATTCGCGCGCGGTGGTGAGAAACAATGCGGTGTATGACAATCTCGGCTGGGGCATAATCGCTACCGGCAATTCCTTTATGGAGGCCTCCAACAACGTGATAACCAGAAACGGCAACTGCGGATTCGCCCCCTGGAGCGAGACCGCGCGGGGCACTTTCGTCAACAACGTCGTCACCCGGAACGGCTGGCGGGAGGAATGGGTTTGCCCCTGTGTGGGAATATGGATGAACGGCAAGGCGGAGAACTTCGTCATCTCCCACAATATCGTCTGGGGCAATCAGGAGGGAGACTATCGGGACATGGACGACCTCACCGGGCAGAACGGAAATATCTCGGCAGATCCCATGTTCAGAGGCAAAATCGACTTTCACCTGTTGACCGGCTCGCCGGCCATAGATTCCGGCGACTCGGTCTTCACCGACCCGGACGGCGGACCATCGGATGTGGGCATATACGGCGGCCCCGGCGCCCGCGAATCCGTCGACTATCAAACTCATCTGGAGGATACCTCCTTAATAGAGTTTGTGGCCGTAGGCGACGTGATGTTGGCACGGGGGGTGTATGAGAAGATCAAAGAATACGGACCGGACTATCCCTTCGAAAGAATCAAGGACTTAATCAGCCGGGCGGATGTCGCTTTCTGCAATTTGGAATGCTCAGTCTCGCCGTCGTCCAAAAGGAAGTTCAACAACTGTAACTTCTGCATCAGGCCCGAGGACGCCCGGGGCCTCAAGGCTGCCGGATTCGACGTGGTCTCTTTAGCCAACAACCACATGTTCGACTGCGAGAAGAACGGCATCTTAAGCACTACGGAGTTCCTGAAAGAAGAGAGAATCAAATTCACCGGAGCCGGGAAGACAGACAAGTATGCTTTGCGTCCCGCTACCATCGATTTGAAGGATACAAGAATTGGATTTCTGGCTTTCTCTGCCTATCCCATGACATGGGTGAACGTGAGAGCGGGCGAACCATCAATCGCCTTCTACGATTCCGCCAAGGCCACCGAAGCGGTCAGGAAGCTAAGGGGAAATGCGGACGTGGTTGTGGTGTCCATGCACTGGGGGGAGGAATATCAGAAGAGTCCGAGCGAATCGCAGGTCAGAATCGCCCGTCAGTTGGTAGACGCCGGAGCCGATTTGATCCTGGGACATCATCCCCACGTGCTTCAGGAGATCGAGGAATACAATGGCGGCGTGATCGTTTATAGCCTGGGCAATTTCGTCTTCGATCAAAAGAAGAAGGAAACCAAGAAGAGCATGATATTCAAGGCCAGGCTCTCCATAAATGGAGTAGCTGAGTACACGACTCTGCCGGTGAGGATTGAGGATTTCAGGCCGGAGCCGGTGGAGCTGTCAACGGGTGAAACTGATCGGTCAACGGATTAAACGGATAGCTGACTTTGCGGTGGATGGTCGACGGTGGACAGTGGACGAATAAAACGGATCAAGTCCGTCCGCTCTCCACGAACCGAAGTCCGCAACAAATGCCATCTTCTTGTCCGGGGAAGAGTTCGTTTCATCCGCTTCATCCGTTGACGGCTTTCCGCAGTTTACTGCAGGTCTCAAAGCCTAATTCTTATGTTAATCGCCGCTGAAGTTCATTTTCTCCCTTTCTTTCAATTGCCATTAGACTGCGTTTTGCTATCTCATCCAAAGCAATAAAACCATTGACTTTCCTGTCTGAATAGCTATACTCTCAGACTGTGAACGTAAAACTCCCGGTCGGTCACAACCCGACCACGAATCGAGGGGTAACCTTGCCAGCAGTATTTCTTTTGGTTCTGCTCTGTTTGGTAAGCTGCTCTCCTTCCTGTTCTCTGTGCCCTCGTGAGGGTCGTGGCTTGCAGAACAAGATAAGTTCCGCGAGTTGGAGGAAAGTCGTTTTCCCCGACATGACCACAGCCGCCCTGAGAGAAAACGAATTACCAACCTTTCAAAACGAAATCACTAAAAACGAAATGCGCGAAGTAACCAAAGACGTGCAGAACCTTCTGTCTCCGGATGCAAGAGTTCTGGACATGGTTTTCTTGGACTTGGACACCGAATCACGGGAAGAGCTACTGATGCTACTCGGCGACTTCGATCAAGAATTCGGGGATCGATTGGTGGTGGTACGGTACACGGACCGGGGGAGTCCGGAGGTTTGGACGGAAATCGACTTGGGCGAGCTTAAACCATGGAAGGTGGATGGGGGAGACGTAGACGATGACGGGAAGAATGAGGTGGTGATAGGAGTCTACAAAAAAGCAAGATTCGATCCCAAACTGGACAATCGGCTTTTTGTCTACGAGTGGGAAGATGGTGATTTATTCCCCAAATGGTTGGGTTCTTCGCTTTCTTTGCCTTTCTATGACTTCGCAGTTGGAGATCTCGACGGTGAGCGCGGAGACGAGCTGGTCTCCTTGGAGCGCTTCCAGGACGGCGGATCCAGAGTGATGGTATACGAGTGGAGCGGTTTTGGATTCCAGGGAGACCGATACTGGAATTCGCCGGACAGCATAGAAAGTTTGATACTTTTAGATTCAAACGATGATGGAAAGGAAAATATCTTCATTGAACTGTAACCCAAATAACCCGGGAGGTTAGGATGAGGAACAAGGCGGTGATGCTGCCATTGATGGTGCTGATACTCATGGTTCCCAGCCTGTGCGCCAGCCAACAGGGGGATCAAAAACCGCTGGTGGCAGGTAAACTGCATCAGGTGAACCCGGATCTCAGCAATATCGTGAATCTGGAGCAGTTCGGAGCTTTCACTCCGAAGCAAACGGAGCTTCTGTCGAGAAACGGATTCGTAGTTACTCCTTCCGGAGAGAAACAATTGTATCATATCTACGAAACCAATGACTACTATCAAATTCCCAGTTTCATCACTACAGATCTGGTGCTGCAAGCATATCACATTTTTTTCAACTACACCCTGCGCACAGTAGAATCAGAAAAGCTGTATGACATTGCGGTGGAACTGAACGAAAGGATGCTGCAGGAGAGCATTAGCACCTACCAAGGTCTGGAGAACCCGGAGGTGAAGCAGGCCGCCTTAAAGAATGTGGCTTTCTTTGCCGTGGCCTTGAAGCTTTTCACCGTTGAAAAGGAAACTCTGCAAGCCCTAAAGGATGCGGACAGGTGGCATGAGCCAGGATGGGAGCTCAAGCTGCCTGCATCATCCTCTTTACCGATGTCGCTGCCCCCCGACGCAAAGGCACTGGTGGAGAAGGAGCTTGTGCTAATTCTAAAGCATGAAAATAGAACGTCCTCTAATATCTTTGGATTCGAATTAGACTATACCCAGTTCGTTCCCAGGGGGCATTACACGCGCACAGAAAGGCTCAAAAGGTATTTCCAGGGAATGATGTGGTACGGACTGGTGCCTTTACCTCTTTCCTCTCCTGAACAGGCGATCCAAACCATCCTCTTCACCCACATTCTATTTAACTCCAAGGAAGAAAAGGTGCCATTGATCGAGCTATGGGAAAAACTCTACTACCCCACGGTATTTTATGTGGGTACCACGGATGATCTGAATCCATTCGACTGTAGGGAACTTGTCGAGGAAGTCTACGGAGGCCAATTGAATCTTGATGATGTACCTTCGAGACTGGACGTATTCCTCGAAGCCTCCGAACGACTGCCGGAACCTCGGATAAAGCCATTCTTAATTGGCATTCCCACAGGCAAGCAGTTCAGATTCATGGGTCAAAGATACATTCCGGACTCCGAGATACTGCAAAGGCTATCCAATTGGCCAAACAGACCGTTCCCCAAAGGATTGGACATAATGGCCGTGTTGGGGTCACATCGGGCTTATGATATTCTGATGGATACCTTCCAAGAGGACAAGGGATGGCCCGAATACACTTTTGAGATGGACACTCTGAAGGAGCAATTCTCTAAGTTAGACACTTCCACTTGGCAGTCGAATCTCTACTATGGTTGGCTGTGGTGTCTTCAGGCGTTGCTGCAGGATAAGGAGGAGAAGTGCCCGTTCTTCATGACCAACCAGGCGTGGCAGGATAAGGTACTCAACACCACCTGCGCCAGTTGGGCAGAGCTGAGACATGACACCATACTCTATGGGAAACAGAGCGGGGCCGAATGCGGAGGCGACGCGGAAGAACCACCCCCTCCGCCCAAAGGATATGTCGAACCCGAAGTTGAGTTCTATTCACGCCTGGAGTGGCTTACCGGATTTACCAGAGATGGCCTGACGACAAGGGAAATCATCACCTCCTCCATGGAACAGAAGTTCGATTACCTGCAAGACCTGGTCTCATTCCTAAAAAAGGTATCCCTGAAGGAGCTTGGGGGTGAGCTGCTGACGAGGGAAGAGTACGATCAAATAAAGATAATCGGGGCGGAGATGGAAAGGCTGAGTTTGTCTGTGGCTGACGCGGGATGGTATACCGATATAGACCGAGACATGGCTGTTGTTGCGGATGTTCATACATCTCAGAGCAGTTGTCTCGAGGAAGCCGTGGGGCACGCAAACGAGATTTACGTGGTGGTCCCCATTGAAGGGGAGCTATATTTAACCAGGGGAGCAGTGTTCTCCTATTACGAGTTCACCCACCCGACAAGGAATCGTCTGACCGACGAGAAATGGCAGGAAATGTTGGATCTGGAGCCTACACCCGCACTGCCCGTGTGGACGAACGGCTTCATGTCAGGGAAAAAGGAGGCGCTTCCGCGTCCGAAGAAAATCTATAATTCCGGGTGTTAAAGGTGAAAAACTCAAAGATCCTTCTGTCTTTGTTCCTCCTGCTTTCTCTTGCGCCGTCGCCAAACTGCCTTGTCGCTGACCGAAACGCTACCATCGAACTAGCAGCAGTGGGGGATGTCATGCTCGCACGGGGAGTGCAACAGAAAATTGCGGATTTTGGGGCAGACTACCCCTTCGAGAAGGTATCTCATGTCATCAGCGGCGCGGATATTGCCTTCTGCAACCTGGAATGTCCCGTCACCAACTTGGAGGCAACGATCCTTAAGCCGAACGTCTTCGGGGTGAAACCCCAAGAGGCAGAGGGGCTCTCCTTTGCCGGATTCGACATCGTATCTTTGGCGAACAACCATGCTATGGACAAAGGACGAGAGGGTCTGCTGGCTACCATGGAATACCTCAAAGGGGAGGGAATACAATTCGTTGGTGCAGGTAAAGACTACCGAGAAGCACGGTTTCCGACCATCCTCAATGCTGGTGGCATAGAGGTCGGCTTTCTGGCTTATTGTCTGTATCCTCTGGAGGGGACGGTATTCAACGAGGATGCTCCCAGTGTCTCTCTGTACGACCCACCTGCAGTCAGAGAAGCTCTGAAGCGTTTGAGAGATCAGGTGGATGTATTGGTAGTGTCGCTGCATTGGGGCACTGAGTATGCAGAATCCCCACATCCAGTGCAGAAGGAGAACGCACACCAGTTGATTGATTGGGGAGCCGACCTGATCCTGGGGCATCATCCCCACGTGCTTCAGGAGATCCAGGAATATAACGGTGGAGTGATCGTCTACAGCCTGGGCAACTTCGTCTTCGATCAAAAGAAGAAAGAAACCAAGAAGAGCATGATATTCAAGGCCCGGCTCTCCAGAGATGGGGTAGTTGAGTATACGACTATGCCGGTGAGGATTGAGGATTTCAGGCCGGAAGTCACCGAACTGTCAACGGATGCGACGGATCGGTCAACGGATGTAACGGATTGAACGGACAGCTGACTTTGCGGTGGACAGTGGACGGAATGCTCGCTTGCTTCCATTGACCTTTTTATAGCGAGACCACAAAGAAAAAGCCCCGCCTTGGATGGCGGGGCTTTTTTTCAGTGCATTTCCTTCCTTGCTTTAGTCGTCGGCGATCTCTATCTTCGTCGCTATGCAGACTCCGCCTCGCGGGTCTTTGTCGCAGAACGAGACTATTCCGTTCTCTATGGCCGGGTTGTCCGTGGCCGTGAATACAAATCCGGTGGCCTCTCCGAACTCGTTGGTGTAAGCCGATCCGCTCACCGTTCCTCCGCTGGTGTTAACCGGGTCCGCCTCCACCAGATGACCGCCCAGAGGATTGCCGTAACGGTCTTTTATGATCACCACCACCGGCACCGAGGAACTGTGCGGCACGGAACCTTCCATGTCGATTTCGCAGTTCTTGCTGTAAGTATTGACCGTGAGGAAGGTGATGTAGACCGAACCGGAAACGAATCCCGCCTTGGCCGTCAGGACGTTGATCGCCCCGATTCCATCGTCCAGTTGCGGATCGGAGACATAGTAGTCCTGAAGCAACACCCCGCTGATGAACTCGGTCTCATACTGGCTGGCGTAGCACCCGTCGGCGCTGTTTCCGGAAATGACCGAGCCGAAGGCCGTCTTCATCTCCACCTCGGTGGGAAGAACGAAATTGTCGTTTACGTCCAAGATCTCCACTAGTACGTCACCCTTGGAGATCCCGTCCGCCAGAATGCTGGTAGGGTAGGATAAGAAGGTCACGCTGGTCGGAGGACCGGAGACGATCAAGGTGGTGGTGTCTGCAATCATCCCGCTCTCCCCCCAGGTCTCCGCCCAGATTCTGGCCCGACCGTCGTTTCTCGGATCGCCGGAGGTATAGACGCTGTGGGCACAGCCGTCGACAGTTTTGTCGCAGCAGTACACCATTCCCTCTTCCGTTCCAAAATGAACCGACGTGGAGTCGGGAACCGGATTGCCGTACATATCCACAACGCAGGCGCAAATGTTAGCTTCCACGCAGTCTTTATCCCAACCCCTTATGTTGCAGGGATCGACACCCAAGGAGATGTCAATGGGCGGTCCGGCGCAGATGGTGACGATGGTGGAGTAGGAGAGAACCGCACTCACCTTGGCTCTCAATCTGACCGTGCCCGACTTGGTTCCGCTGGCCAAGGTGACGGCTGCCTCGCCCTGAGCATTGGTGATGACCGTCACGGAATCCTCGGCGGTGCCGTTTAGGGTCTCTCCTCCCCCCGGGCCGTTGATAACGTAAAACTCCACCGGCCAATCGGCTCCCGCCCGGTTCCCGTTATCGTCGTAACAT
>CAYMNI010000063.1:0-11709 GCA_964391755.1 uncultured Ignavibacteria bacterium | reverse complement strand
GGGCAAATAAGGGAAACTTCAGACGACCCGCTCCCGGGCTTATGAGAATTGTCTTAATCTTAGATCACAGGTTCCTCATCATTTCTGTGGAGGAGGTCCTCCTTTGAACAGATAATTAAGTAAATACACCGCATCTTCCAAATCTATTTGAGTATCGCTGTTAGCATCTCCTGCCGCCATAGGGTCGGGAGCCGATCCGCCCCTGAACAGGTAATTGAGCAGGAACACGGCGTCGCTTATGGTAATCACGCCGTCTCCGTTGGCATCCCCCCGGGTGAACTCCTCCGTTACCACCACCGCGATCTCCACGTTACTCCAGGCTCCCCACTGATCCTCCTGGTCTTTTGCTCTGACCTTGTAGCTGTAAGTTCCATCTTCCTGTCCGGTTATCTGGTAGAGGGTGTCGGCGATGGCATCGGACAAGGAGACGGAACTGGCGTATGTTTCGAACGGATAGATGTCGTCGGCGTAAAATCCCTCCTCGGTGACGTAGCCATCGGTCACGTAACGAAGACGCAGAATTACCTGTTGTCCAACGTAGGAGGATAGATCGAATTTTCCCTCTTCCCATCCGTCGGACGAGCTGGTTATTCCGTTCCCCAGATTGTTTCCGTTGGGATTGTCATTGGTGGTGATGTTTCCCGGAATGGAAAAGAAGCTGCCTCCTCCGTTGGTGGATATCTCCACGTAGGCGTAGTCCCAGTTGTTTTCGATGCGGTACCAACACCACATCTTCAAGCTATCTCCGGGCTGAACCGTGATGCCGTTGGCTGTGGTCGCCGTGTTGTTCAGCCTGTCGTCCTCCCCGGAGTAGAAGCTGTGCGTGGGGGAATGACTTCTGGACGTGGAAACCGAAAAGCCGTCCAACTCCCAGTCGGAGTATCCGCTCTCCACGTCGTAGGTGAGTCGCTCGAACCCGGCCATCTCCACCAACTCGAAAACGACCGCCGGGTTAAGGGTGTCCTGATGCGACCACGACACTGTGAAATCAGCCGGAACCGAGTCAATGGAAGCCAAAACCGGTGCGATCGGTGGAAGGATCTTGCGCGGGTTGTCCGCCAGCTCCGCCCAGAGCAAATTGGGCTGGAGCATGAGTTCATTCAATACCGGTATCCTGCTGGGGGGAGGCCAGAATCCGTCGTCGTCGTTTCCGATCTCAGGAGAAACCCCAATGATCCCCAGCTCTCCATATTCCCAGTCGAAGCTCCCGCCATTCACCGGATACATGGCCTCCCAACACGTGGCGGGAGTATATCCGTTGAAAACCGCCATGGACTCGGTTATGGCTACGAACAGATCGTGATCGGGAGTATATATGTAATCGTAACCCCAGGGAATAAGCAGCCACTCGCCGTGGGTGTGATTGTCCAGGGACATCACGAAATTCCTGCTTAGGATGAAGTCTCTCATCACCTGAGTGGCAGGCTCGGAGAAGGCAGCGGGTCCCCGGTAGGTTTCGTCGTCGCAGTAAGGGCTGGAACCGGAGTCATCGTATCCCCACATGTAGCCCCAATTTCTGTTCAAATCCACGCCCCATTCACCACTTCCGCAGTAGTAGCGGTTCTTTCGCCACATACCGCCGCCGCCGGGATGTTGATACTCGTTGTAACAGTACCCGTCGGGATTGACCACCGGAACTACCCATATTTCCCGGTCGTTCACCAGATGAGTCGCTTCGGGATCGGTCCCGTAGTTATCCAGAAGATGCCACATGAAATACAAAAGCACCTCCATGCCGGCCGGCTCGCGGGCGTGAATCAAGCTGTTGAAAATGACCTCCGGCTCGTCCTCGTCCACCTCCGGATTGTCGGAGATCTTGATGGCCCAGATCACGCTGTCTTCCAGGCTATGACCGATATCCATCTTGGCCGTGGTGAGGGAGGGATAAAGCGCGTGCATGGAATCCAGTGCCACCATCACCTCACTGTAGGTATGGTATCCCCCCATGTCCTTTTCCTTGTCCAGCCTGCTCTGATAGAAGGCCACCAGATCCCGGTGGACCACCACTACATCATATCCCCAGGAGCGCAGCCGGTCGAACTCCTCCCGATCGGTTATGATATCGATATACTCTCCGGCCTTGACATAGGCAACGTCCAACTTGAGGTCAAATATCTCCTTTATCTGCGACTTGTCTGATGGATAAATCCTGGCCTGCATCACTGGTCCGGTCGAAGCATCCGCCATAGCGCAAAGGATAGAAATTAGAACCAACCCCAGTGTCAATGCTCTCAAAACTCTCATCTCTACCTCCGCCGTCTCTTCCTGGTTCTTTCGATTCGTCGACTGGTTCAAGGTCCCGAAGACTTGAGAAGCTTTGGTTTGGAGGCTACAGAGCCCCAAAGAGAAGCAATCTATTGAAAGAAGTCTTGACCTTTCCCAAAACCAATATAACCTACTATTACGGATTTGTCAACTGTAAGCTTTGTTGAATTCCTCATGGGGAACCGTCAGCCTTATCCGGCCATAAACCCGATTCCCACTCCGGCGTCAATCTGGCATCGGCTGCCGGATAGCCTGCGGCCCGTTTTCTTGATCCATTCGGTCCGAATCACTGTCGGTTCCACAGAACCCCGGTGAGAATTCTTCTCCTGCTTTGGATCAGGATGCCGAACCAGCCCCGATCCCACCCCGGCCGGGTTGAACTATGTTCGCGCATGCCGCTTGGTCCACCAGCCGGGACTTATGTGGATCTGACTATTCCTTTTCTTCTGCCTGGTCCTCAGGGGGTTCCTCTACTTTCTTTCCCTCTGTCGCCTTCTCAGGAGCACGTATGGGAATTCCTCCCCTTATCAGGGCCTGCGAGTTGTCGAACGCGGGGTATATGCCCCGAGGATCCGGAGTTACGAACTTCAGTATGTTAAAGGGCCTAATCCAGGTGGTGTCCATCACGAAATCTTGGAACCTCTGGTTCGCGGGAAAGGTGAAGTAAATTCTTGCCACCTCCCCGTCCCCCTTCTCCAGAGGCGTCTTGCCGGTAAAATCGACGAGTCCGACCAACACCGTTTGCTTGACGCTGTCTCTCAGTTCGGTTTTCATGCCGAATGGCTCCGACCTGGTGTTCCTGAATCTCACCGAATCGCATTTGACCGGGCTTTTGCCGTCGCCGTAACGGAACGGCATGGTTAACGCAGCCAAATCTTCATCGTTGAAGACGTACACATGCACCACCGCCTGACCGGTCTTCTGGTCCTGAACCACCACTATCCGGCAGGTATCCGGCTTGCCGAATTCGTCCACCTGCGCCAAAACCGAAGTTGAGAACAGAATCATCCACGTCAAAGCCAACACAGAAACCGAGGCCCTAAGGATGAAGCGCTGCCCATCTCTCATCGTCTCCTCCCTGGTTGAGGGGTTAAGGTATTCGGCATCAGTTATCCAAAACATCCCAAATCCAGCCCAAGTTTTTACCACTCCGTCGAGGAAGTTCTCCCAGCATATCCGTAGAGGAAGGCGGGTGGGGGCAGAATCAGATCATATTCTCCCGCATGGCGCAAAATTCACCGCACATGGTGCACTTCTTGGAATCCGAGTCCACCTCTCCCCTTTTTTTCTTAGCCCTCTCCGGATCCACGCTCAGGCTCATCACCTTGTCCCAATCGAAGTTCTTTCTGGCCTGGGACAGGAGAAGGTCTTGCTTTTCGGCTCCTTTGACGCCCTTGGCCACGTCTGCGGCATGGGCGGCGATTCTGGAGGCGACGATTCCTTGTCTTACGTCTTCCAAATTGGGCAGGCCCAAATGCTCGGAGGGGGTGACGTAGCATAAGAAATCCGCTCCCGCGGAGGCGGCTACCGCCCCGCCGATGGCGGAGACTATGTGATCGTAAACCGGAGCACAATCTATCACCAAGGGCCCCAGAACGTAGAAGGGTGCACCGTGGCACAGCTTCTTCTCCAAAAGCACGTTGGCCTCGATTTCATGTATGGGGATGTGCCCGGGACCCTCCACCATGGCCTGCACGCCTTTGTCTCTGGCCCGGTCCACCAACTCCCCCAACACTAAAAGCTCCTCCACCTGGGTGCGATCGGTGGAGTCGGCGATGCTGCCCGGCCTCAAACCGTCGCCCAAGCTGAGAGTGGCGTGGTAATCTTTGGTCATGTCCAGAAGCTCATCGTAGTATTGGTAGAGAGGGTTTTCCTTGCGGTTGTGCTTCATCCATTTGTAGAGAAACGACCCTCCCCGGCTGACTATGCCGGTGGTTCTCTTTTTTCGTTCGATCACCGGAAGAGCCCGGGTGGTAAGACCGCAGTGGACGGTGAGGAAGTCCACGCCCGAATTGAGATGATCTTCTATCACCGAAAAAAGAGAATCCTTTGTCAAATCCAGAAGCGATTTTCCCTCCTGAGCCAATCGGCAGACTGCCTCGTAAATGGGAACCGTCCCCACCGGGATATTCGACTCTTTCAAAACGGCCAGCCGGAGCTCTCTGACGTCTCCTCCGGTGGACAGGTCCATAACCGTATCTGCGCCCAGCTCCACGGCTAGCTTGACCTTCTCCAGCTCCAGGTCACTGTCCACCATGTCGGGAGAGGTGCCCAGGTTGACGTTGATCTTGGTCCTTAAGCTTTTGCCCACGCCTACCGGCTTGGCCCCATGGTGATGCTTATTCTTGAGAATCACCAGGGTGCCGCAATCCGCGCCCTCCTTGACCACGGCGGGACTCAGGCCTTCGTCTCGGGCCACGCTTTGAAGGTACTCATCCGGTACGCTGGTGTTCATTCCCTTACTTTCTAGGTCAGCCGTATATTCTCGGAAGAGATGGAATTGGGGTACCCATGCCCTCTCCACCCGACCTCCCGGCTCACCATTCTTTCCTCAAAGGGTGCAAAGACTTGCACCGGAATGTTCCCCACGGGAATATCCTGGGCAAGTCACAACTTTTTAGCTTAATATAACCTATCGGTTTTGTCAAGCAATTATTTATTCAGCCCATTCGGCCTTATCCCATACGCTGCCCGAGCCACCACCGTTGGGAGCACCACGCTGAGCGCCGACGATCCGACATCGTGCCGAACCATGATCGAGCTTTTCCGATGTTACGTGAATCTAGTCATTGATCTTAACAGCCGGGACAAATATGCGATATTCATGGTGTTACCTGACAACATTCCGGAAACGAGCTTTTCCCTTCCGATTTGATAGGAGAACGGATTTGGTTGACCTTTTGACGGGAGCGTGATCTATGAGAAGCCTTCTTTTCATCATGGCCGGAGGGGTGGTTAGCTAAACTTCGCCCCATAGATGGGCAATTACGTGTCGACTCATTTATGAGGGAGCCTGGTAGCCAGCGTGAAATATCGCCGCTCAGAAATCGACTCTTGCATGAGGGGGGAGTAAACTGCGCCCATGAATGGGGCAACTACGAATTAGCTCCTGCGTGATGGGGTGGCTTACTCTATCTTTCCCTCTTCGATTATCTCGATGGGCCTCAGACGAGGCAGAACCTTCAGATTTATTTTCTCCTCCCCTCCCGGTTTCAAGTCGATCTCAAACCGGTCTCTTTCCATGTAATGATGGGCCGGCAGATTATTCTCATAGACCTTGAGGGTCCATCTGCCCGGCCTCAAATCCTCGAAAGAAAACCCACCCTCAGGATCGGTGATCTGTCGCAGAACCTCCTGCTGATCTGCGATCTCCACTACCACCTGGGCCAATCCCGGCTCTCCTTCGTCATGGGAGGCTCCCAACGCTTCCCCGCCCGAGCCGACCACAAACAGGCTGTCGGAATCAGCGTCATCCGCAGCCGTAAGGCGTCTGTCGGACTCCGGGGCGGAGAGTATAACCCGGCCTGAGATGGTGCCCGAGGTCACCACCCCCATCTGGATCTCCGTGGTCTTTCCGCCTTTCACCTCAACGGCCAGCGGCTGTTTCTGGGTGGTGACCCGGTTCAGCCCGATGGAACCCTTCTCCGCGCGCAGGTAATGGATTCCCGGATTAAGCGAGGGAAAGACGAATTCGCCTTCATCGTCGGTTATGGCCGTGGCTCCGTCGGTCGTCAGGACGACTCTGGATAGGGGTGACTGCGTCGGGCTCTCCTGGTCTACGACTCTGCCCTTGAGCACTCCGAAGCTTTTCTTCTTTCCCACCGGGATCCTCAGAGGAACGGTGTAGACGGCGAAAAACCAGAGGTCCTCCTGTGTGGCCCGGTCGTACCGCAGCCATTGGCTCCTGAGGAGAATAGTATGTTCGTTGGGAAAGGTATAGCAAAGGGAGGAAATCATGCTGCTTCGGTCTTGACCCTGGCTGGAACCGGAGTCGTCTCTTCGAAAATCCAGGCTCACCGACAGGTTGCTTTTAATCAGCCAGGAGCCGGAGAGCCCTAAGCTTTTTGTCCTCTCCGGCGTGCCGGTGAAACTGCTGTGCCCCAATCTGGCATAGAGGTTCAAGCTCTGCCTGTAAGCCGGGTGAAAAGAAGCATACAGGCTGTATCTTTCCAGATCATCGCTTTTGGTGGCCAGAAGCTTATCCTCAAACTCCCCCCTTTCCACCTGCGCGTTCATCCTGAGGCTGCCGAAGGTCTGGATCACTCCCAATCTTATCGCCTTCTCTTCATAATGATAATCTGGGGGAAGGATGTCATCCCTTCTTGCCAAACGTCTGTAATCCGCGGAGATCTCCGGACCGGATGGAAACGAATATCGCAGACCTGCCTGGTGAGACTCCTCCCGATTGGCCGGGCCCAGGGTGGAGTCTACCTCCAGATTGTTCTTGTGCGAGCGGTAGAAGATGTTGGCTCGGAGCTGCCGCCATACCCGGAAATTCACCGCGCCGCTGGTGTAGTCGGCGTCGTTGTAATATCCCAGGTAGGTGGGTTCGGCACGGGTTTTCTCCACCGAGTAGTCCACCCGATTTGAGATCCGACCGGTCAAGTCCAGTCGATAAGCAAATCCTCTGTTTTGGTCCTTTCCCTCGCCCTGCCCCATGCCGCACTCTAAATCCAACTTCATGTCCGGGTGCAGATCGAACTCCGTCTGGACGCTGTAGATTCTTGCCTGGTAACCCCGGACCGAGACGGTCGAGTCCCGGTTTTTGCTCAGGAAATTTCCTTTTACATCGATCCGATCGCCAAACCGATAGGCCAGGTAGGCCCCTGTCATCCTGGGCTTCGGCTCTCCCCACCTGTCCTTAGCATAAAAGGCTCCGAATCTGATTCGCTTTTTTCTAACATCGGCCTGCGCTCCTCTGCCGTAGGCGGACCTCTGGGTCAAAGGCGAAAGGCGGAAGCTCCTATCACCGAGATGAAGCTCCACCTGTTCGTTCTGATAGCTGATCCGAGACTCGTCCTTTCTTCCCCAGGGGCTTTTGTCCTGGACGTCCGGGCCGCGGAACTGAAAATCCACCCGGCGCCTCCCTTCTTCGTCCAGGCTGCCCCAACCGGACAACTCCAGCTGAAGGCCGGCTTTCCCCTTTTGCCCGGCACCAACAAGCGACGCTTTTCCGGGCAGTCTGAAATAGGGATCGGGCGCGCCCGCCATCCGGGGCACGATCTCTACCGAGGCCGCCTGCTTGACGGAGGCAACCTCCCCGGTGGTTTTCTCCGCCCGGGCGGTGATCTGTATGGTCTGGGTGATCTTTCGACCCAGCTTCTCATCAGTGGCAGCCTCCACCGTCAACCGGCGAGACTCCCCCGCCTTCAACGTCATGCGTACCGGCTCTATTTTGACCGGGCAATCCGGACTGGGTTTTGCGCTCAGATTGATTTCGGTTGCGCCGTTGCCCTGGTTCTCCAACCGCAGATGCACCTTGTAGTTCTCTCCGGCTATCACCAAAACCGGCTTGTCCTCCAGCCGGAGGTCCAACTCCAATACCGGCAGTACCACCACAGTCAGGCTGTGAGCCTTTTGGATGCCGTAATCGGTTTGGCTGCGGATGGAGTAGCCAATCCGGTAACGCCCCGCGTCGGCCGAGGGCGGAACCAGAAAGGCGACCACCCGAACCTGAGACTCCCCGGGCCCTAATCTGAAGGCCAGCTCGTCGGACGCCACCTTCTGCCAGGTGAGGGGAAGAGTCAGCTCCTCGGAGAATTCGCCTTCGGTCCCGGCTTGGCTGGAGACTAAAAAGCTCGCGGTGACGATGTTGCCCGGATTGGTTTCGAGAAGTTCGGGCGAGGTCGACCTCACCTCAATCGACCGACTTAAATCCTGTGCGGCGACGGGGGAGGAGAAAATGCAAAGCAGGAAGATGGGGAGGGCAAAAAGGGGTTTCATCATTCGATTTCCAGATCGTATCTGGCGCCGAAGACGTATTGGTCTTGATTGTCCACCACCACCAGGGCCTTGTAGGATCCCTGGGGAACGCCGCTTAAATCCACCTGGTGTCTCACCGAGCAGCCAGGAAAGATTCGCTTCTTGTCACCTTCAAAACGGCCCACCCGCCCCCCCCGGCTGTCATACAGCTCCACCCACACTTTGGGAGAAAGCCATCTCTCCCCTGTATTCTCTATGTCCATTTGCAGGGTAATCCGGCCTTGCTCGCTGGAAAGCCTCTTGTCAAGGAATTTTATCTGAGGCTTCCCCCCATCGCCGATATTGGTGACGATCTGAATTCCGTAACGAACCTTGGTCTGAATGCCCATTTTCACTCTTCCCGTCTGATCCTCCGCCACCTCCGGATCTGCCTCCGGCATAGGCTCGATCATCACCATGCTCCAATACGTTCCGATCAAGCCGGAGCCTTCGAGCACCTGGGGGTCGCTGTGGATGGAGGCCAGTTCCCTGCTCTGCGGCACCTGGCCGGAATAATAGACCGAGGCTTTTTCATGGGGGGGAATGGTCAGCCGGTTGGGGCTGACGGAGAACCAGCCGGCGTTGGAACGGGATGCCGAACCAGGCTGGCCGTAGATATTGCTTCCATCGGCACGGAATAAGTAGTCGGTTTGATAAACCCGTACCTGGCAGTCGGTCTCTGCCGTGTTTTCCAGCTCGATCTTTCCTTCGAATCCTTCTCCCGGCTGGAGGATTCTCTCGTGGGTCAGCTCCCCCTGGACCATGACCCCGGCCATGCAGAGCCGGGCTGATAAAACCAGAAACAAAAACCAGCAGAAAATCCTTCTCATCCTTCCTCCCTATGGAACGTCCACTACGGTGAAGACGACGATTTGGCCGTAGTTGTCCGGCGCAATCTCGACCGACATTCCGGTCAGTTTGTACTGCACGTCGATGCCGGTTCGGTTCCCCGATCCGGAGAACAGCTCGGTATCTGCGGCGGTTATCTCAACGTAAGAAAGACCCCCGGAGACGGAGCCTCCCCCATCGCCGGATGAGGTCCTTTTCGCGTAAAGGACGAAATCCCCGTGCCAGTCGCCGTCATCGATCCTGCGCACGTCCACCCGCCAGTTGTCGGCATCGTCGGTGCAGCCGGATACGTCAATGCCGGTCCCGCCGGTGGTGCTTTCGTATGTGTCTGTCAGGTTGCTGCCGGCGCCGGAGGCTAAATCGAATTGATCGATGGTCTCACTCCATCCTCCGGCTGCGGATATGTCGATGGCATGCGCCCGGAGGGAAAACAGCAGGAGGGGGACCCAAAAAAGAGTTGCTCTTCCCATTAGATTAAGGCCCCGGGCAGCCCGGAAGCCGGGCCGCCCCGTGTTCGCCAAGTCTTATCTTTTAGGCATCAACCGTCGGTGAGGGTCAGGGTCACCGTTCTGGTATCCTGGGCCACGGTGCCGGCGGTCACCGTGGCAGATAGGGTATAAGTTACGGTCAGACCGCTCTCCGCCACCTGGGTGACCGAGGTCGCCAGATCGGAGGCGGTGGTTGACAGAGATACGTCCCCACTGCTTGAGCCTCCCGTGGGGGCCACCAGATTTATCTCCAGGGTGACGTCGGACGGCATGTTGGAATCTATGTCTCCGGTCATCTTCTTGTTGGTTCCGTTGGTGGTCACGGCCCAGCTGGTGGAGTTGTCCGTGTCTTCGTCCGGTTCGGAACCTGCGGTGGCTGTGCTCACCGCCAGGTTTCCCGGATTCCCGCTTACCGAGATCTCGTTGATGGCGTCAACCTGAAAGGTAACCGTCTGCTGGGCGGTATTCGCCGCCAGCGCCAGGCCGATCAATCCCAAAACCAGCCCTGCTGCGGCTGTAAAAGTCACCAGCTTCTTCATCTCTCCCCCCTCTTAGGTTAGTGGTTCGGATGGTCGCTTTATAATCTGTTCGACTCTGCACTACCCTCAAATGGCTTAAAAAAAAGATCGGGGCGGAATCAGAATGCTCTGCTTCCCTTCAGCAGAGCCGACCGTCCCCGATCTTAAGATTGCTTGCAAAAACCGTTGTCGGCCCGTTCGGACCCGGTGTGGTGCAAAGACTTTTTGTTCCCTGTCCGAAGCAGACCCCACCTCCTCACCTCTACCCCGCTCTTATTCTTGTCGGCTTTATTTCGTAGACCTTTACCCGGCCAAATGGGCCGTCTTACGACTCGAAGGCATCGGCCCGGCTTTCGGATCGATGGATCTTCTCGGCTGATTCAGGAGTCCTCCCTCCTTTCCGTCCGGGAAATCGAGCGTCGATTTGCGTCAAACGGCAGCTTCCGGGATGGCTCAGTTTAACCGAGCTACCGCAGTCGGCCGAGGGTTTACCCCTTCGACCGGCTGACGATCTAATCCTCCGACCGCTTGGCCTCTTCCCACAGAGAGTCCATAAGCGGAAGTCCGGCCTCCTTCAGCGGAACTTTCCTCCTCTTAAGCTCCCTTTCCACGTAGCCGAACCTCTTGACGAACTTGTCTATGGTCCTTCTCAGGGCGAATTCTGGGTTGACGTTTAGGTGCCGGGATAGATTGACCCAGGAGAAGAGGATGTCGCCGAGCTCCTCCTCGACCTCGTCGGGTTTGGCTTTTCTCCTGGCAAGAGCTCCTTTCAGTTCGGTTATCTCTTCTTCGATCTTGGAGAAGACCTCGCCGGCGCTCTCCCAGTCGAAGTCGAACCGGGCGACTTTCTCCTGAACCCGATAAGCCTTCAACAGGGCGGGCAAATGGCGGGGAATGCCCGAAAGAACCGTCTTGTTTCCGGTCCCATCGGCGGTGAGCTTGATGTGCTCCCAGTCTCTTAAGACCTCCTCTTTGGAAACACGCTTCTTCTTCCCGAAAACGTGAGGATGCCTGGCCTTAAGCTTCTCCACCAGATGTTCTATCACCTGGTGTATATCGAACTTTCGTCTCTCCCGGGCTATCTGGGCGTGGAAGACGATCTGCAGCAGCAGATCCCCCAATTCCTCCTTCAGCCTCGGATCGTCCCGGTCCTCGATGGTATCCAGAACCTCGTACGATTCCTCGATAAGATAGGGCCGAAGGGACCGGTGCGTCTGCTCCCGGTCCCAGGGGCATCCGTTTTTCGACCTGAGCCGGGACATCAATCTGATCAACTCGTCGAAAGCCTGCTTTTTGTTTTTCATGTTTGCCACAATCCGCTTTGTTCAAAAGGTCGATTCCATGGGCCAATATAACCGCTCACCGGCGTCAATCCAAGTCTTTTCCGGGTTCCTGCGCGTGGAGAACATCACCAGGCGCCGCGGACAGTAGCCTTGACTCGCCTTTTAATCCCAGCCAAGCGGTTACTGTAAGAACCGGGTCGGCTTGGGGATGTGTGGTATCCGCGGAAACAGTCGCCCTCCACCGGTTCGTTTCAAACCCGGGGGAAAGACTTGGATCATCTGCGGAATTTTCCATACTGTCAAGCTAATTGTGTAAATTGGTGATTGGGCACATCCTGGTTTTTG
>CAYMNI010000062.1:0-11839 GCA_964391755.1 uncultured Ignavibacteria bacterium | reverse complement strand
AACCTCCATGATACTCCGCCAGCATCCGAAAGCTCACCGTCTGATTCCGGAGATCTTCACGAGCCCGGCGAGGTTTTTTCGATTCGGCTCTTCTTCGCCGCACCTGGCTTAGGACACCGAGCAGCAGGGCCAGCACCGCGACGACGCTGACAAGCACCAAGAGAACAAACAGAATCAGAATTACTGTTTTCATGGCCGGATGTCGCCTGAGACCGGCATCCGTTCAGGTCGAATGCCGGGTTTGGTTCGCAGGTTGACCAAATGCCGTAATCGACGTTGGCGGGAAAGCCAAAGGTTTCCGCCGGGCAAGCGATGCCAAAAACTACAACGCTTCGTGATCCTTTATCTTCTGCAGCCTTCGGACATGCCTTCCCCCTTCAAAGTCGGTGGTCAGCCATACATCCAAAATCTTTTTGGCATCGTCTTCGCATACGAAATTCGAGGCCAAGGACAACACGTTGGCGTCATTATGTGCCCTGGCCAGCATGGCCATCTCCTCGTTTAAACAGAGCGCTGATCGTACTCCCTTGACTTTGTTGGCTGCGATGTTCATCCCGTTTCCGGTCCAGCAGACCACGATCCCGAAATCTGCCTCTCCCCCGGCGACCGACTCTGCTACCTTGAATCCGAAATCCGGGTAATCCACCGACTCGGTGGAGTTGGTGCCGAAGTCGGTCACCTCATGACTCAATCCCACGAGGTACTCCTTAATCTTTTCCTTCAACTCCAGACCCCGATGATCACAACCGATGGATATCTTCATGTCTTCAACCTCTGTTTTTGCGTGCCATTGGATTGCTTTGCTGCCGATAATTCGGCTAACTTATCATAGCTCCCAAAGCCATGGAATAGAGCTTCATTTGCGCGGAATCCGCACGGGAGAGAAGAACGATGGGGGCGCCTGCACCCACCACCACTCCACCCACCTTGGCGTCAGCCAGGTAAATCAACGACTTGACGAATATGTTCCCTGCGGCTATGTCCGGCGCCAGGAAGATATCCGTATCTCCTGCTACGGGCGAGTCGATGCCTTTCAGTCGGGCTGCCTCTCGGTCAATAGCCACATCGAAGGCTATGGGGCCGTCGACTATTACGTCCTTTATATCTCCCCTCTCCGCCATCTTGACCAGTCCGGCAGCATCTATCGTCTCCTGCATGTCGGGATTCACCAATTCCATGGCCGTAAGACAGGCGGCCTTGGGCTTTTCCACTCCCAGTCTTCCAGCCACCTCCACGGCATTCTTTAGTATGTCGGCCTTCTGTTTTATGTCCGGCTTGATGTTCATTCCACCGTCACTTACCAGCATCAGCTTGGGATACGATTTGACCTGCACCACCGCCACGTGGCTTAAGAACGCGCCGGTGCGGAGACCTGTCTCCTTGTCCAAAACCGCCTTAAGCAATGCACCTGTGCCGACTTTGCCCTTCATCAGCAATTCGGCGTTCCCCTGCTTGACCATTTCCACGGCCAGCTTGGCGGTGAGATTCAAATCCGGAGCGGAGACGATCTCCACGCGGCTCAGGTCAAGACCTTTCTGCTTGCACAGTTCTTCGATCTTGGGTTGGTCTCCGATAAGCACGCCGGTGATGATGCCCTCATCCGTCGCCAGCTTGACCGCCTCGATTATCTCCGCACCTTCCGCCGAAGCAATGGCTAACTTCTTTCTTTTTCTTTTCTTGACCTCCGAGAGCAGCTGATCGAAATCCTTAATCGCTTTCTCAGTCATCTCTCCCCCGTTCGAAGTCCTCAATCAATTATAATTCTCTCTCCGTTCATCATGCTACAGGTAACGCTTCTGTAATCCCCAGCGACGGTCATGGCACTGCTCGGGCAATTGCCAATTACTTGATGTAGGTTAACCAGTTGTAAGAGTCCTCCATCTGTCCGCTTACGATTCCGAAGAATCTCTTCTGCAATTTCTGGGTGAGGGGGCCTCGCTTGCCGTCCCCTATCTTTACCTTGTCCACCGAGTTGATGGGGGTTATCTCCGCTGCGCTTCCGGTGAAGAATACCTCGTCTGCGATGTAAAGCGCTTCCCGGGGAATGTTTTGCTCGATGACTTTTAAGCCCAAATCCAGCGCCAGCATGATTACCGTATTCCGGGTTATACCGGGCAGGATGGAGGCGCTGAACGGCGGCGTGATCAGTGTGCCGTCTCTGACTATGAAGACGTTCTCCCCGCTCCCCTCGCTAACGAATCCGAAGACGTCCAGGGCGATTCCTTCCACGTAGCCGTGTTCCTTAGCCTCCAGTTTGATGAGCTGGGCATTCATATAATTGGCGCCGCTCTTGGCCATATCCGGCATGGTATTGGGAGCCATTCGATTCCAGGAGGCCACACAGACCGGCACTCCGTTCTCCAGGGCTTCGGGGCCCAAATATGCACCCCACTTCCACACGGCTATGCTTACCTCAACCGGACAGCCGGTGGGATCCACGCCCAACTGCTCATAACCCCGGTAAACCACGGGTCTGATGTAGCACTGATCCAGCCGGTTTGTTCTTATCAAATCGACAATGGCCTGGTTGATCTGCTCTTCCGAAAAGGGAATCTTCATCCGGTATATCTTGGCGGAGTTGAACAAGCGCCGGGTGTGCTCTTCAAGTCTGAAAACAGCGGGGCCGTTTTTCGTCTTGTAACATCGAGCCCCCTCGAAAACGCTCGAACCATAATGAATCACGTGTGAAAGCACGTGAATCTTAGCGTCGTCCCAGTTTACCAGCTTTCCATTCATCCATATCTTCTCGGCTTTCTCAAAAGGCATCTCTCCTCCTTGCTTGCGTCCAGGTTGATGCGTACGTACGCATGGTCGATATTTTAAACGTAAGATCGAATCGTAAGATGAGAACCTGACTAAAGTCAGGTTCTGGTCAAGTTCATCATTTCCGGCAGCTCGCCACCCCCAGGGCGATGGAGGTGAACTTGGTTTCGTGAGAATCGGCTCGGGAGGTGAGGACCACCGGAGCCTTGGTTCCCGCCACCACCGCCGCACACTTAGCCCGGCCAAACTCCATTAGGGTTTTGTATATGGCATTTCCGGTCTGGATGTCGGGACAGAGAAGTATGTCCACATTTCCGGGCATCCGGCTTTTGACTCCCTTTATCCTGGCCGATTCCGCAGAGACCGCGTTGTCCAGTCCAAACGGTCCGTCCACCATGGCCCCCGTTATCTGACCCCTGTTGGCCATCATGGAGAGGCAAGCACAATCCAGCGTGGCCGGCATTTTGTCCGGGTAGACTTTCTCCACCGCAGAAATGCACGCTACGTTGGGCACCCGGATGCCCAGCGAATGCGCCAGATCCACTGCATTTTGAACGATCTGCGCCTTCTCGGAAAGAGAAGGATTGATATTGATGGCCACGTCGGTTATCATCAGAAGCTTGGGGTAAGCCGGGATTTCAAAAACGGCCACATGACTCAACAGCTTTCCGGCACCCAGGCCGCTCTTCTTGTCCAAGACGGCCTTCAAGAACTGAGCCGTTCCCACCAGCCCTTTCATCACCAAATCCGCCTCTCCCCTGTTTACAATTTCACAACATAAAAGAGAGGAGAGAAAACCATCGGTCTCCTCTCGTACGTCGAATTTGGAGATATCGATGCTGTTGTGCTCAGCCAGGTTCTCTATTTTGTTCCGCCTGCCAACAAGGATCGCCTCCACCATATTCTCCTTGCGGGCCTGCTCCAATGCGGAGAGCACCTCTTCGTCCTCAGCCTGAGCCACCGCCACTCTTTTGGGACCCGTTTTCCTGGCAAGGTCTAAAATGTCATCCAGTCTCTTCATGCCGCCCGAACCTCCTTTGGCACCGGTTTGGCCGGAAAATAACCGGTTGACAGTGCGCACCAAATCGGTATAATATAAAAGCGCGCGACGTTCAAAGCAAGAGAATTACCGTGACGAATCCTCTTAAACGGCGATCGTCCAGCTGAGGAGCGAGGAGATAACGATGCGAACCTGTCCTTTCTGCAACACATCGTTGAATCCAGCCAGCACGTTCTGTCGGGTGTGCGGTTACTCCCTGGTCTCTCTTCTCCCGGTTCCGAAGCTTGCCCGTAAGCGGCTTCACCTGGGAATCTCCATTCTCGGCCTGCTCTTGGCTTTGACCGCAGGCGTTTTTACTTTCGTGCCGTCTTTGTATATGAAAAGCCTGATTCCGATGATAGCCTCCCTGGGATTGTCCGGCTTCACTCTTGAGAAGGTCTGGGGAAAATCCGATTGTTCGACCATCAAAATACTGGGTGTATTGGGATTGGTCTTCGCTTTTTTAAGCTATGTCTCTTTTATGTTCATTCGCTCAAACGTTCCCGGCTGCGGATACAGCATGTAGCGCAACGAATCCACCTCTTAATAGCTTCGAGTCCTTATTGTGAAATCCAAGAGAAGGCGCCAAGTGATGAAACACCCGAGCAAAGGCCGGGAGCAAGTGCCAGCCTGGCAGAGTGCAACCATCGCTCTCTTGCTGCTTTCGCTTGCGGTCTTGTGGGTGAGCGCCTTCTTCCCTCATCAAAGGTTGTGGGGTGTCAATCATTGGGCATATTTTCCTCTCTGGCTTCGAACCTGTTTGATCGGATTGGGAGCCATCGTATTCATTCCCATAGTAAATAACAGAGTACGCTCTTTTCTCAACCAGACCGTGGTTTCAGTCTTCCGCTCTTTGATGGAAAACCGGAAGCACCTGGCATACCTGCTTACGGTCATAGCTTCGCTCGTGTCGTTCTATCTGTTCAGGACCAGAATTCCGCTTCTGGGAGACGGATTTCAGATAACCCAAAGTCTTGCTGCCGGCGCTCTATCGGTAAACTGGAGCCAGCCTTTGGCCATCTGGATATATTTAACTTCATTCAATCTGCTCTCGGGCGTCTTCCATCTGAATGCAGTGGGGGTATATACACTGGTGAGCTACCTAAGCGGAGCGATTTTTGTGGTGTTCGCGCTTGGCACGTCGATGTTTTTGTCTAAGGGCTGGTCTACCCGGCTGTTTGTGTTTCTGGCTCTGATGCTCATGGGAAGCACTCAGCTTTTTTTGGGATATGCGGAACACTATCCCCTGCTTTTTTCTGGCATGCTGGTATATCTCTTCTTCGGCCTGAAGAGCCTGCGCGGAGAAACGCATGTTTCGGTTCCCATGGCAATCTTCGTTTTGCTTCTGCCGCTGCACTTCTCCTCGCTCTGCCTTTTCCCCTCAGCCCTGTTTCTTCTGCTACTCGGCGGAAAAAGAAAAGGTGCTTTTCATTTACTCAAAAGCAAGAGAATGTGGGTGTTGTTGCTCTTTTTTGTGGTGATCGGCGCCGGCACGATCCTGCACGTTCAAAAATACAACTGGTATGTCTTCAGCTACCTGATCCCTCTTTTCCATGGAAATTACTTCGGACCCGGTTATACCATGTTCTCGCTGTCACATCTTCTGGACTTTTTGAATCAGCAACTTTTAGTCTCTCCGTTGGGAGTGATCTTGCTTTTGGTCTTCCTGGTATTCAGGCCGAAGCCTCTCGCTGCGAATGATCGGTCCTTTACGTTTCTTCTAATGGCCTCCCTGGGCCTGCTGCTTTTCAACTTCGTGATCAATCCCGGCCTGGGGGCTCCCAGAGACTGGGATTTGTTTGCCAGTGTGGGATTGGGATACACCTTGTTGGCCTTGTATCTTTTCAGCCGGATTTCAGCGGAAATGAAGACCGGTTATCTCAAGCTCGGCCTGATCACGGTGGCTTTGCTCTTTACCCTTCCCTGGGTAGTGGTAAATGCCCACCCGGACCTGTCCGTGTCTCGCTTCAGAAACCTTTTGGATCTGGACCCCAGGAAAAGCCGCAACGGTCACTTCATTCTGGCTGGCTACTTCGACGGCATGGGCAAGACCGAAGAGGTGGATCGGGAGAACCGGATGATAAGGGAAAAGTTCCCCGAGGTGGAATGTGTGAATGAGGCACTCTCCTTTCTGGGACGCGGAGAACTTAAGCGGTCTTATGCCAAGATGAGTGAGGCCATCAGAATCGCTCCCGACTTCGCAGAGGCCTACTTCGCCTTGGGCAGGTACTACGTCAAAATCGGAGATAGCCAGGCTGCCGAGACCATGTTCCTAAAGACTCTAAGATTGCAGCCGGATCACCGCAGCACTTATGCCAGGCTGGGTGATCTCTATGCGCAAAAAGGCGAGCTTGAGAAGGCCAAGGCTTTCTATGTCAGATCCTTGAGATTGGGCCTGGCTGATCCGGAGGTCTTCAACAACTTAGCCATCCTCTATGCCCAAGTCCCCGACTTGGACAAAGCCGCCCGGTATTACCGGAAGTCTATAGCCGTACAAGGAAATTTCGCCGAGGCTCATTATGGATTGGCCTTTGTCTATTACCGGCAGGGAAGGCTGGAAGAATCTTTGGAGGAGATAGACCGTCTCTTGAAGATAGAACCAGATTTTCGTCTGGCGTTTCAATTACTTAGTTCGGTCTACGAAGCGCTGGGCAGGAAACAGGAGGCCGTTTCGGCATACCAGAGATATTTGGAAATGCAACCTAACGACTCTGAGTCGACCACATCCAACGAAGGATCGAAGCCCTGAAAATCAGTTAACTCGACCTCCTCTCCACCCCCATCTACCTTCGGATTGATCCTGTGCTTGTCATTTCTGATCCCAAGATGATCCGACGAAGCCAGCAAGTTCCCCGGTTCGGACCAGATGAAAAGTTGGTCTGCAGAAACGTCCAGCCATCGTCTTATCATCAACGAAGACGGTTTTCTCTTGACTCCATAGCAGGTCGGCTATATTTTCCTCTACCATCATAAGGAGGGAAGCATGAGACTGAAATTCTTGGGTGCTGCCAAATCGGTCACCGGCTCGATGCACGTCATCGAATCCAACGGCAGCAAGATTCTCTTGGATTGCGGGCTGTTCCAGGGCAGAAGAGAAGAATCCAACCGCCGAAATCGCAACTTCCCTTTCGACCCGGGGGAGATCGAAAGGGTGGTGCTGTCGCATGCTCACATAGATCACTCCGGCAATCTTCCCAATCTGGTGAAGCAGGGATATAAAAACAGCATCTACTCCACCTTTGCCACCCGCGACCTGTGTGTAGTCATGCTCAAAGACAGCGCCCACATCCAGGAGAAGGATGCCGAATACTTAAACAAAAAGAACCAAAAACGGAGCTTGCCTCCTGTCGAGCCCATCTATGATCTGGACGACGTGGAGAGTGCTCTTTCACACTTCCGGGGTATCGGATACAACAAGGGATTCTACGTTTCTGCTGACATAAAGCTGACCTTCCACGATGCCGGACATATCCTGGGGTCTGCGCTTTCCATTTTCGACATAAGGGAAAACGGGAAAAACATTCGTCTGGGGTACATCGTCGATTTGGGAAGAAAGAAACTTCCCATACTGAGAAATCCAGACATGGTAAACGATCTCGACTTCATGATCATCGAGAGCACTTATGGCAATCGCCTGCACGAGGAGATGTCCAGAACGGAGGAGAGACTCTCCCGGGTGGTGAGCGAGACGGTACGGGGCGGGGGCAAAATCATAATACCTGCCTTCTCTTTGGGTCGCACCCAGGAGCTGGTCTACTGTTTGAACAGACTGCAAATACGGAAGAAGATTCCTCAAATCAAGATATTCGTAGACAGCCCCCTCTCAGTGAACGTAACCGAGATCTTCCGGCTTCACCCGGAGTGCTTCGACAAGGAGACCAACCGGATGTTGGCCTTGGATGAGAAACCCTTCGGATGGGGGAGCGTAACCTACATACGAGACGTGGAGAGATCCATAGAATTGAATAAACTGGACGAGCCCTGCATCATAATATCGGCTTCGGGGATGTGCGAAGCCGGCCGGATTCTGCACCATTTGAAAAACAATATCGAAGATCCCAAGAACACCATAATGGTAGTGGGTTTCATGGCAGAAAACACCCTGGGACGGAAAATAGTCGAACGGCAGGAGAAAGTGAAGATATTCGGAGACGAGTATCGACTCAGAGCAAGGGTGGAGATCTTCAACGAGTTCTCCGCTCACGCAGACAGAAACGGACTCTTGGAGTATGTGAAGAACACAAAAGACTCGTTGAAGGCTGTCTTCGTGGTCCATGGTGAAGAGGAGCAATCCGAAGCTTTGGCCGAAGGCATCAGGGACTTGGGAGTCAAGGAGGTGCTGGTTCCGGACTTAGGCCAGGAGGTTACTATCTGATTGACTCTTCTGCTTTTCCTGCTGAGCTTGCCTATTTGAGCGCCCGCCAGTCTACGAGAGATACAGCCGCAGGCTTTCCGCCAAATGCACAAAGCTTCGGGGGGCCTCCGGAGGGGCAAAGATGTGTTCGCGAAAGACAGCCCGCTATAATTCGATAGACAGCCGCAGCTGATTTGTACCCAAACATCCAACCCATCCTCTTCGTCAAAATGTCCGATGATAAGAACACGGCTTCAAAGGTGGAGATCGTTCTAAAACAGTCGATGTTTAACTTGACAAAGTATTCCGATTCTGTTATAGAATAGCGGAAAATGGCGGCGTAGCTCAGTTGGTTAGAGCAGAGGAATCATAATCCTCGTGTCCGGGGTTCGAATCCCTGCGCCGCTATTTTTTCTTGTTGCATTTCAGCTCAGGGCGATAAAGGAATTCTCTAATCTCAGGGAGGCATCAGGTGTCCGGCAAAGAAGGCCGCGTGACGGTTCGCTCACTACGTTTGAGATCGGGGCCGGGTACAGATCAGTCCATAATCAGAAGCTTGCCCCAAGATACAAAACTGGTCATCCTTAAAAAGCTGGGCAAATGGTTGAAAGTACGAGTAGGTGACAAAACAGGTTTTGTATACGGAAGGTACGTTGACACCCTCGCCGCCCAGCCCTCTCATCTATTTCTCTTAGAAGAAAATGATCTTCAGAAGGTTGAGCTTGCGCCGGGGAAGCTTCTTGAGGTGATTTCTCCTACCAGTCCCGGCAAGAAGCTGCTCAGACGGACGTGGAATCGTTTCGGTGGATCATTGGAGACTCTAAGCCGGAAGCTGAAAATCGATCCCGGCGTGGCATTAGCGGTATTGTGCGTCGAGTCCCGGGGTAAGGGCTTCGGTTCGGACGGAAGGATGATAATCCGTTTCGAGAATCACGTGTTCCGGAGATACTGGGGTAAATCCCATCCGGATCTATTCCGTCGACACTTCAAGTCGGATCGACAGAAACCCTGGCGCGGGCACGGATTTCGCAAAGAGGCGGACGACAAGTGGAAGTCCGTTCACGGCAGAGGTCAGACCGGAGAATGGGAGGCGTTCGAATTCGCCCTGTCCAAACACCGGCGTTTCTCCCTTTATTCGATCGGCATGGGAATGCCCCAGATAATGGGATTCAATCATCAAAGGATCGGATACCCATCTGTCCAAAGGATGTTCGATTCTTTTGCCCGGGGCGAGAGAAATCAGATCATCGGACTGTTCGACTTCATAAGGGAATCAGGTTCCAAGCATATCCGGGCCTTGAAAAAGAAGGATTTCCTGACGTTCACTAAGCTGTACAATGGTCCGGGAAGGGCGGACGTTTACGCCGAATTAATCGAGAATTACCGCTTTTGGTTTGAGGAGCTCAAGCGGTAAAAAAAATATTGACAATGAATCCGGCGAGCGTATATTGGTTTAGATTTGCCAAGCGGGAATAGCTCAGTTGGCTAGAGCGTCACCTTGCCAAGGTGAATGTCGCGGGTTCGAATCCCGTTTCCCGCTTTTTTATTTGCCTCCTTGGGGATAGCTTCCCGCACATCTGATTCTCTTTTCTTTTCAACCTTACCAACGTTTCGCGTAAATGGAATGTGAAGGTTACGAAATCCACCTACGAACAATACGGAGGAGGAGTCATGATCGACCTGAAAGGCAAAGTAGCGGTGATTACCGGAGCCTCCAGGGGAATCGGGAAGGCAACGGCGCTTCTGTTCGCCCAAGCCGGCTGTGACGTTTTGGTGAACTACAATGCCGACGAGAATGCCGCGCTCCGGGTTGCATCTCAGGCGGAGAAACTGGGGGTAAGAGCCAAGACGTTTCGGTCGGACGTATCCAAAATATCCGACGTCGAGCAGATGATCCAATATACAATAGGGGAATTCGGGAAGATAGATATTCTGGTGAACAACTCCGGAATATGGAAGTATGCGCCCATAGAGAAGATGACCGAAGAGCAGCTTCAGGAGACCATGCAACTGAATCTAAACGGCGTTTTTTATACAACTACCGCGGTCGTGCCTCATATGATGAAGCGTAAGTCGGGGAATATCATCAACGTTTCGTCCACCGCCGGGCAGAGGGGGGAGCCTTTCCATTCGCACTATGCCGCCTCTAAGGGAGCGGTGATAAGTTTGACCAAATCCCTTGCGGCGGAATTGGCTCCTTATAACCTTAGAGTCAACTGCGTGGCTCCCGGCTGGGTGGATACCGACATGAGCCATGCTTCTCTGGTGGGAGACGGAAGAGACGAGATACTGGGCAAAATACCACTGGGACGGGCGGGTACAGCCGAAGAGATCGCCGGATGCATTCTCTTCTTAGCGTCGGATCTCTCCTCGTACGTCAACGGCGAAATACTGAATGTCAACGGAGGTTCGGTGTTGTGCGGGTAAGGATGAACACTGCCAAAGATGGCCCCCGCCCTGCAACTCTCGATAAGAGAGATAGGATATACCAGCTTGAAAGCCAAAAGACTTATAGCACCGGTTTGCAGGCTGGTGCCGATCCCTTTACTGAAGCGCGAATTACCCGGGAAGTGTCGGCTGGGAAATCACTTATGAACTTTTCCGCCTGGTGGCTCCATTCACTCGTCCGCAGGTAAAACGATATCGTTTCGCTTGACTTTTTGGAATCATGAATTATAATTATAATTGGGGCTGGACTGATACTAATACCTGATCTTGGGTTGTGCTTACTGAAGAAGGAGGAGCCCAAACGAAAGTGGGGTGCCCAGCAATCCTCCCTATAGGCCTTCCGATGATCAGCAATGTCGTAAAGTCACTGACAATGAACAACGGATGAGGGCGTATTCTTAAAAAGATGCGCTTGCACTGACCGGACGAGTTGATTGATGTCACTTAAACGAGTGAGGGGGGTCAGTATATGCAAAGAAAGGTGATTTTGCTCAAAAAAAGAGGTTTACCGGCTCTTCTTGCGTTTTTACTTGTGGCCTCGATAACCTCCGTGACATTCGGAGACAGCGTTATCACGCTGCAAGTAGATGCAGGTGACTATAGGATCGTTGAAAGATACAATGGTCAGGTAGTCGAAATGGATGGATATGGATACCTGATGTTCCCCGGCAAACCCATGCTTCCTGCTAGGAACTTCTTAGTTGTCCTTCCACCGGGTGCCAGCGTGCAATCCGTTGAAGTAAAGGGAGTTGATCCCAAACAGTTGCCGGAACGATTCAATATTATGCCCACCCCTCCCGTTCTCCCCATGGTTAACACATCTCAGTACCACCAGCGGATTATACAGCTTCACCAGGAATGGAGGGAGAGTTACCAGGCCGCGTACTCCTCTGATGCAGCATATCCAGAGGAGAGAGGAAAGCTCAGGGGATCCGGCACTCTGAGGAAATACTCCTACGTTTCCGTCTCCTTCTACCCCTTCAGTTATCATCCCACCTCTGGCAGGTTGATCTTTTACCCTTCTGCCCGGATCAGCATTAGCTACCACTCACCCTATCCAGGCACTGATGAAGTTCTGAGAGTTGAAGAAGCGAAGTGGGACAGGTTGGCAGATACGAAAGCATCGCGGCTGTTTATGAACTACGACCAGATGCAAGGACTCTATCAGCCCACAGGCTCACCCAAAAGCACCAGGCTACAGACTCATAATTACGTGATCATCACTTCGAATGCAC
>CAYMNI010000061.1:0-11887 GCA_964391755.1 uncultured Ignavibacteria bacterium | reverse complement strand
CGTCTACCCCATCGCGGTTTTCGTCTTCACCATCCTGATGGGACTCTATCCGGCGCTGTTTGCCGCCAAGATGTCGCCCGCCAAAGCCATGCGTCGCAGTTTTTAGGAGGTACAATAGATGTCGCAAGTCAACACAGACGATTTGATCGTCACCAAATCGGTCACCAAGGTGTATCACGACAACGGCGTGCCGGTCCAGGCCATCAGGGGTATCGACCTGACCATCGAGCGAGGGGAGTTCACCGCCATCGTGGGACCTTCCGGCTCGGGCAAGACCACTTTTCTCAACGTCATCTCCGGATTGGATCAACCCACCGAGGGCCAGGTGTGGCTGGCAGGCAGGGAGCTGTCAGCCATGAGCGGCAAAGAGCTTTCCGATTTCCGCCGGGACCATATCGGTTTCATCTTCCAGGCCTATAACCTGATTCCGGTGCTGACCGTCGAGGAGAATGTGGAATACATCATGCTGCTGCAGGGGGTCCACAAGGAGGAGCGGCACAATCGCGTAGAGCAGATCCTGGCGGAGATGGGCTTGGAGGGTTTTTCCGACAGGCTGCCCACCAAGCTCTCCGGCGGACAGCAACAGCGCGTCGCCGTGGCGCGAGCCATGGTCTCTCACCCCTCTTTGATCCTGGCGGACGAGCCTACCGCCAACCTCGACTCCAAAACCGGGGCCGAGCTTTTGGACATGATGAGGGAGCTTAACCAAAGAAGCGGAATTACCTTCGTCTTCTCCACTCACGACCGGCAGATAATGGAGCGAGCCAGGCGTCTGGTGACTTTGAAGGACGGCAAAATCGATACCGACGAGACAATAGCTTAAAGCACTATCGTCCGGTTGTGTCGTCCCGAGAATGGAGGGTTGTCGACTCATATGAGGCGAATGAGTGTCCTGTTGATGACCTTAATCTGTGTGTCCGGCTTCACATCAAAGGCGGGGGCTTCTGATCGAATATCCATAAGCGGTTACTTCAAGAACTACTCCCTTGCGTTGGACCAACCGCAAGTTAAGAATCTGCCCGAGACGACGGAGCAACCGATCATGGGGGCTGCCAACAACAGGTTGAGGTTGAACATGTCCGGCAATCTGAACCGCTGGGCATCGTTCGCCATTGCCTACGATTTCTCCCCACGAGTGCAAGACAGGTGGTTGTTCGAAAAGCAAACGCTCGATCTGGGCTTCGAAGCACAAACGTATCGCGCCGCCGATTTGGATTCTCGTCTTTACCCAGATGATTCCGATTCGGTAAGCAGCTTCGCCATATTTCAGAACCTGGACCGCGCGTTTCTCACCGTGAAAAGCAAGTTCGCCGACGTCTACCTCGGCCGGCAGGCCATAGCCTGGGGCTCTGCCCGGGTGATCAATCCCACCGACATTTTGGTTCCGTATGCTTTCAACGAATTGGATGTGGAGGACAGGGCGGGCGTGGATGCAGTTCGGGTGCGTGTGCCGGTGGGATTTATGGGCGAGGTGGATGCCGGATACGTGTTCGGGGATGACTTCGAATTCGAAAACAGCGCCATGTTTCTGCGGGGTAAATTTAACTTTCAACGTAACGACGTTTCCGTCATGACCGTGGGCTTTCGGGAGAACCTTCTGGCAGGATTCGACTTGACTCGTTCCATCGGCGGGGCCGGATTCTGGTTGGAGGCGGGATATGTGTTCGTCGACGCCTTTAATTCCGAGCGCTCAAGAGACGATGAGGACTACTTCCGCGCCAGCGTGGGTTTCGATTACAGTTTGAGAGATGGAACTTATCTGTTCGCCGAATATCACTTCAATCAGGCCGGGGCCGAATGGCCGAGCGAATATCTGACCAGATCGGAGAAAACGGCCTATCAAGAAGGCTCAGTTTACCTTTTGGGCAAGCACTACTTCGCGCCGGGTATATCGTATCAGATCACGCCTTTGATTACCCTCAGCGGCCAGGCATTGGCCAACCTGACCGATCCGTCGGTCTTCCTCATGCCGCAGGTCGAGTATAACATAGCAGAGGACATATACTTATCGGCCGGCGCTTACGTCGGGCTGGGATCAGGTCCGGCATATCTGTCCAGTCGCAATTATGGCGATTTCTTGAGGCTCCGCTCGGAATTCGGCGCCTATCCCGATTTCTACTTTACCTCTTTCCGGGTTTATTTCTAAGATACGCATTGTGACGTTTCGAGGCGGCTTGGAATCGACAGAGACGCTGCATCGTAAGTCAAACATCAATAAGAACTCACTCTCAAGTTCCCTCTCCCCCGCCTCTGGCGGGATCTTCGACTTATTCCTCCCAGACGGGTCTTTGTCTCCCATCAAGGGAGAGGAGACCCTCTCTTCCCTCCCTTGGTGTGAACCATCCGGTACACACCTTGACGGGATGGAGCTAAACGGAGGGTGAAATGGCTTTGGAATCTGTCAATGAGTGCAACGCCCAGATGCCTTACAGGCCTGCAGGGATTTTGTCCGGGGACGTAAGCAGCGGCCAGGCAAGGTGCCCGGCCTTCGAGTTCTTTTGTTGTGGCCGATGTGCGAGAGGCGGGATAAATTCCCGCCTCTATGTGAAAAGGAACATTTCCAACAATCATAAAGCAGAGCATTCAGCCCTGCCATTGCTCTCAACCCATCGCAAGCGGTGGGGTGGGTGCCACCCTGCGCTCCACTTAGAGGTCCATATTCGCAGGCTCGTAATATTCCCTCGGGTTCTTGCACGCCGGGCACTTGACAGGAGGCTCTATTCCTTCGTGCACGTATCCGCAGATGCTGCATTTCCACTTTATGGGCTTTTCTCTCTTGAAAACCATCCCCTTTTCGACCAAGTCCAGCAGCCTTTTGTAGCGATCCCGGTGGTGTTGCTCTATCTTCCCAACCTGCCTGAACAGAATGGCAGCCTCCTTGTTGCCCTCCTCTTCCGCCTCTTTGGCAAAGTTGGGATACATTTCCACTGTTTCGTAGTTCTCCCCTCCCATAGCCTCTTTAAGATTTGCGGTGGTGTCTCCTATTCCGCTGAGCAGCTTGAGATGATCCCGGGCGTGGCTCTTTTCGTTCTCTGCCGATTCATCGAAGATCTTGGCAATGTAGTGATAGCCCTCCTGCCTGGCCATCTCGGCAAAGAAGGTGTACTTGTTTCTGGCCTCCGATTCACCAGCGAATGCGGCTTTCAAGTTCTCATCGGTTCTACTCATCGTTTTTCTCCTTTTGCTTAAGGATTCAAGGATTCGAGGGTTCAAGGGGTCAAGGGTTCAGCTGCATCTATCGCAAATGCCCTCAAGAACCACTCTTTTGTTCAAGACTCTGAATCGTTTACCCACCTTTTCCGGAATCCTGATCCGGTCGAAGGCCTTGCTGTGGAAATCGACTATCTTGTTACACCTCACGCACCTGAAATGATGATGCGATTCGGTATCCGAATCGAACCGTCTCGGCTCACCATATCCTTCCACAACGGAGATCATTCCGATTTCAGAAAAGGTCGCCAGCGTTCTGTTAACGGTATCGAACGAGATGCCGGGAAATATCTTTCTTATTTTTTTGAATATGTCCACCGCGCTGGGATGATCTTTTGATTTTATCAGTTCGGAGTAGACAGCAGTCCTCTGAGGTGTTATCTTTAGTCCTTGCTGTTTGCTCTTCTCTTGGAAGGCAGACATCAAGCCATCGTAATTTATAGGTTTCATTTGTAGTAATTACGACTTAGGAGTAATTCCTATTTGACATATATCATCGACGATGCAGTACCATTGCCGGTTCCAGTAGTTACCTGGTGACGAAGGAACTTTTCTATCCGTTCATTTGTTTAATTTATTGAGATAATCAGAATCTTGTTGTAGATTAGCCTATGGAGAACGATAGGAGGTAGACAGAGATAATTGATGAAAGCTTAACAACTCATAACCAATATAGGAGGAACCATGCAAAACCCGTATCGTTTTGGGCTTTGTTTGTGTGCGTTCATTTGTATTTTGGCCTCTTCCCTGTTTGCTCAGCAGTCGCCGCCGGAGATACCGGATACGCCTGCGGGTAGGCTGTTGACCAGCCTGGTGGAAGCCTTCAACAGCGGTGACGAAGGTCAATGGACGGACTTCATCAATAATCATTGGAAGGAGCGCGAAGGAGCATTTGAGAACCGCCTGGGGATGTTCAAACAGGTTTACTCCGACGTAGGCGGGCTCATTCTTCACCGGATCGAGGACTCAAGCGATTACTCCATTACCGGTCTGATGCAAGCCCAAAAAGCCGGCAGTCCGTTTGAGTGGTTGTCGTTGAAGGTAATGGCCGATACCCTTCCTCCCTACAAGCTGGACAGGCTTTCGATTCGGCCGGGAGAGGAACCGGGATTCGAAGTCCCGGAAGGTGATCTAACCCAAGAGCAGATGGTCGAATTCCTCGACCGTTATCTGGACGATCTGGTGTCCAAGGACCGCTTCTCGGGAACGGTACTCATCGCAAAGGACGGTAAATCCTTCTACGCCCGGGTATACGGAATGGCCTGCAAGCGGTACGACGTGCCCAACCGGCTGGACACCAAGTTCAACTTGGGATCGATGAACAAGATGTTCACCGGAGTGGCCATCATGCAATTGGCCGAACAGGGAAAGGTATCGCTTCACGATCCGGTGGGCAAGTATCTGCCGGATTTGCCCCGGCCGGAGATTGCAGAAAAGGTAACCATCCACCACCTTTTGAGCCACACCTCCGGCATGCAGGATTATTGGGAGGAGATGTTCGATTCCCCCTGGTGGGAGATCAAGACGGTAGACGGGCTGGCCGGATTGATCTTCGATGATACTCTGCTTTTCGAGCCGGGTGCGGATTTCCACTACAGCAACTCCGGCCCCATCGTATTGGGCCTGATTATCGAAAGGGTGACGGGTCAGGACTATTACGACTACGTACGCGAGCACATCTGCCAACCGGCAGGCATGATCAACACCGACTGCTACGAGGTGGACAGCCCGGTGCCGAATCTGGCCATCGGATATACCAAGATGAACTACGACGGCAGCGGCAATCCGGACGGCGCCTGGCGCAACAACCTGTTCATGCATGCAGTCAAGGGGGGACCGGCAGGCGGTGGGTACTCCACAGTCGAGGACTTGCTCAGGTTCGATATCGCTCTGCGAAACAGCAAACTGATCAGCAAGGAATCGTTCGATACTCTAACCAGCGCCAAAACGCAGATGGGACCCGAGAGCGGGTACGCCTATCTGTTTGAGGATCGAAAGGTGACCGGCCACCGCATTGTGGGACACGGCGGCGGAGCGCCTGGCATCAATGCTAATCTCGACATGTACTTAGACGACGGCTATACGGTTGTGGTGATGGCCAATTACGATGGTGCCGCAGGTACAGTCGCTCGGAAGATCGAAGAGCTGCTTGCACGCTGAAATGTCTTTATGCTAGTAGAGCGGGCATCTTGTCTGCTCGATTCTTACGGGGCTGAAAACCCCGCCTACCCATCTTTTGTATCCATGTGAATGAAAAAGAGGCGCTCACCAAAAGGTGAGTGCCTTTTAAGTTGTCCGATTGTCACGGACGCCTCGTCCGTGACACAGATGTCGCGCTGACAGACGAGATGTCTTCCACCAAAAGGGAGCTTAACGGCCACAACCTATTCTGGACACCGAAGTCCTCTTTTGGGTTGACATCAGACAGATTCTGGTCTAATTTACCTGTGGAAAACAAGCCAATCCCAAGGTGAGATTTCATGCGAGCACTTGCTTGGTAGTTTGATCCGCTTAGCTTCATAAGGTTCAGGTGGAATACACATAGCCTGAGTCCTTTGTAGTATGAAGCAATCAGGAGGAGAATATGCGAAAGTGTGCTTTGGTCATCCTGTTGGCAGTTTTTGTAATAACTGCTGGCTGCAGCAAGAAATCCACCAAGACCGAAGAGCAGCCAACCGACGATTACATTCTCCAAACCTCGCAGACCATCGGTGCTGAGGGCGGAACTCTCAGCGTCGATGATTTTTCACTAACCGTCCCGGCAGGCGCTTTCAGCACCGATGCTGAATTGAGACTTTATGCCTCTTCTGAGGACCGCCCCTTTGGTGACAACTGCGCAACCAGAGCATTTCGGCTGGAAGGTCTTCCCGCTGAGTACTCCCAGCCTCTCCGCATCCATATCAAATACCAAGACACGCTCTCCCATGAAAGTTTCATTGCCGTCGGTGAGGAGGCTTCCATTTTAGGTTCAGAGGAGTTACAAACCGTATATGAGCTGTTTGAGACAACGGATTCTTCCGGCTATCTTGTGATCAATCAGCCGGCACGAGAAAGCCCCACCCTATTCCACCAAGACAACCTCTACGCTTCTCCCGCAAAGGCTAATCAGGTTGTGGAGCTGGCCCTGTATTACCTGGGGATAACTGCCTACCACACCAGGGAGAGTGCACATTTCACTATGAAATGCCCCTATAGCCTATACAACCTTGAGGATCCGCTTATTACTTACTTCGAAAGTGCATACGACACTCTTGCCAAGATGAAATTTGACTATGAGCTGGATGGAAAGAGCATCGAAGGTGGAAAGATGGAGATAACCGTAAACAAGTTTTATACAGTCCGTCCTGGATATGCCGGAGTGAAGGAATACAAGTCGACACGCTACATCGGATTGTTCTTTGATGCCGGCTACCTTGATTTGAACGACTTCGAAGAGATGAAAAGAAAAGTGATGTGTGTGTTCTTCGAGGTGATCCCATTACTTTATGATGAGGATTGCTACAAGAACGAACATCTGTGGCTACACGTGGCGGTTCAGACGTGGAGCGAGGAGCTTCTTCTTACCACCCCCAAGTACATCCCGCATAGCTTCGTTAACGTCGAAATGGAGCCGTTCGAGGGTATGGCCATGAACACTTCCAACTTCGGTGCTGCTTTGTTCCACGGCTACGGCATGTCGCCGCTGATCAAATATCTGGTTTCAATTTACGATAAAATAGGGCACAAAAGCATTCTGGTTGACATGTACGAAGACCTGCACAATGACATAAGTCCATCATCAGCAGTGATCTATGCCGTGAATGACCCGCCATACCAATGGTTGCCCGATTTCTTCAAGCAATATGTGGATGGCAACATCTATGGCGTAGGAAGCGATGTTCTTCTGAAGGCAGATAACTTATCCGGTGTGTTCAACACCAAATCCGACTCCCTGAAGACTTTCAATGACGAATACCCCGACCTTTCTGCAAGATTGTATTCGATTGACTTAGACCCGGCCTCCATAGATGACATATCCAAGATCGAGCTCTCGGTCAGTTCTACGGACGTAAATCAGAATCAACTCTCGCTTGTGGTGTTCGTTCTGGAGTATGGTGATTTGATCTATCACTCCCAGGACAACCAGAAGGTGACCATCTCCGGCTTGAGCGATCTGGTGGATGCGGGTTGCTCGAAGCTGCTTGCGGTGGTGGTGAACAGCGCCTGCCTGGGCGAGAACTGCAATGCCACGTCGGATATCGAGCTGAAGGTGAAGCGTTCCGGGGGAGAATATAAGCTTAAATGCTATTTCGCATTCTTCGATCAGGTGAGAAAGACCTATCCGGAGGACCCGGACGAGATATCGGATCGCTGGTTGAGTGCCGGTGTGAGTCCTTCCCAGGAGCAAGGGCTTGAGGACAGCACATATGAGCTTACCTGGGCGAATGAACAGAAACTCCACTATCTCAGCAGCGGAACTGCATCGATTACACTTTCAGAAGATTACAGCGTGCTTAGGAAGCTCGACTTAAGCTACACGGAAGACTGGGATGACGATGCCGCCCGTGAAGTCATCATCAGCGTAACGGAACTGCAGAGGGTATATCAGCCTTCCGAGCCTGCTTGGCTTTACTACGAGCTTACCGGCTTGGAAGTCTGCCAGCATCTTGATATTACCAAGCACATATACGTCCTTCCTTACAATACCGGGGTAGTCTGGGAGCACATAGACGGGTCTTGCGATTGTAGTCCCAATCCCTCCTGGTGCGAATTGAAGGTCTGGCTTTATACTGGCGAGGAGCCCTGGTAATGATAGGATGACGTTGGATCAGGTCCTGCCTATGACTTACCCTATTTGTGGCCTGACACTTGCATGTCTTCGGCTACCTTTTTTCGTACGCCGGTGGGACGGGCACCCTTACCCACCCAATCACTGACCGCAATAACGCTTCGAAGTCGAAGAATTGTCACTGCGGGCCATCTCGGATGGAACTTGCCGGGATTATGCGACGTATGCTGATCTAAGGACCCGAACAAGGAGAAAAATCGTGAGACTAATGTGCCGTTATACAATAGCCCTTTCCTGGGTGCTTCTACTATCCTTTGGATGCGGGAAGTCCAAGAATGTCAATAAACCTCCAGCGGAACCCGGCACATTCACATTCCAAAGAGACCCTGCCGGACAGCCGGTTATCTCGTCCGGCACGGCCGGATGGCCCATATTCCCCTCTGATCCTGCAGTCTTGAAGGACGATGAAGGATATCACTTATTCTTCACCACTCTGTTCTGCAAGAGTGGTGGATCGTACTACTTCTCGTGGGATTCTCATAATCTGGGAGCCTGTGATATCACCGACGTCGTCGCGGGAATCGGCTATGCCTTCTCGATAGATCGGGGTTATACCTGGCAGTTCCGCAGCACTCCGGTCGTCATGCCCGGTCCGGAAGACTGGCAAATCGGTGACATCGAGACACCTCATGCAGTGGTTTTGGGGGACACGCTTTATCTTTTCTACTCAGTTTGGGGGGCACGCTCGGGACAGCCGTTTCAACACCGCTTCCAGGTAGGCGCCGCCACCATGCGGCTCAATGGGGGAACCATACACCAAAGGCTCATGGTAGACCTGGCCATGTTCGAGAAGCTACCAGACCCCCTGCTTCCCTTTAACACCACTGCTTCGGCGTATGACAATAACACGCAGGAACCGAGTGTAGTAGTGAGGGATAGTATGCTGGAGGTCTTCTATATCGGAGTTGGGTTTTCACTTCCGGACCAGCATGCTGATGCAACGGGGCAAACGATAACGTCAGTCGGTATGGCAAAAGCCGTATTCGATCCGAGCCTCAATCTCATATCGAAGTCCGATGGTTACATTCTTCCGAATGTCAACATCACGGAGGTAAAGTACATTGGCGGAGTTTATCACCTCTTCTCCACGACTCTTGAAGAAGGAGAATTCCACCTCAATGAGAAGATCAACTACTTCTCATCAGCCGACGGCTTGAGCTGGTCAGGGCCGGAAGTACTCCTTTCTCCTGGTGGAGGTGGTGCCTTCGATAATTGGGGCATCATGGCGCCGACGGTAGTGATAGAAGAGGAGTCTATCGTGCTGTTTTACACCGGTTGGGGCATGGAAGATCATGAGTGCTTTCCAGAGCCCTTCCCTCCTGACGTCCGCTTTGGCCGACCTTCCGACGATAACCAGAAGTGCATTTACGGCTCGGTTGGCCGCGCTGTATCGCCAAGGCCGTCATCCTTTTGATAATCTTGGTAGTGGCAATCGCCGTTTGTCTCTGACGCCTTGTCTGTGACACAGAGGTTATGGTGACGGACGGGGCGTCCGTCACCATCGGAGGATAATAGTTGAATTACTTATACCTGTCGGACCACACGTAATGGGTATGGCCTGACAGAACAGGAATATGATAAACCCGGCCCCGCCGTTGGCGGGGCCGGGCCACCCGTCCGACCGCAAGAAGGCACCGGGAATTCGTATACATTATTGAACGATTCCAGAAGTCTTCGCCGGAGGATAGTGCAATGTCGCACACATGATCGTTGATAGAAATGCGTTGCCCCAACTGTCAGCAAACCCACTGGACAGCCAAGTTCGACTGAGCGGGATTCCCGATGTCGGGTCGACGTCGGCCGAAGCACTCCAAGCCGGAATACACGTGCCCTCAGTGCAACATATCAAGCGCGTATTTCACCGTCGTGCAGGTATCGCCAAGGGGCTTCGTTAGTTGGCTGCCTGGGCGGGTTAGGATGAGCAGAGAGGTATTTGATCATTGGGCAGACATTCTCCGTGAGCACTTCCCGGATCAGCACAAACGGTTGACAGGCAAGCACCCTGATTGCAGGAATGATCGCTTGCCCTATCCATTCCCATCCAGCCTCCAAAAACCCTCACGTTGGAGACCCGTAGAACCCACGCTGAGACAGCTTCTCGAGGTCTCGCTGCCGGTGATGTCGTTCTTGCAGAAGATGCAGCGGAGAAGAAGGGTGATATTCGGTGATGAGGTTGAGAAGATGGACTGGCCATGTCTCTGCCTGGTGTTCGAATATCATCTTCGCCGCCAGCTCTCAATCCAGTTTGAGGAATGCGAGAGTCGAATCTATTCATACTACCAGAACGATGACGTCAGGATACTTGGTGAAGACTGCCTGAAAACAATCATTGAGGCTTCTTGGGGATATGTTCTCGACTTCATAAACGGACTTGACAGGTGTTACCTTTATCACGAATTGGACGGAACCTTTTTCGGCTACGACAGGTGTGCCTACAAGGCCGCGGAGCTCTTTACCGATACCTATCTGCCGCGGTCCTTTCCTCCTATTCCCCAATCCGCCCAGTGGAGATATATCTCGAGTGCAACTCTGCCACAGACCATGAAACATGGTCATAACCCCCCACTGGAAGAATTAGTCTAGACTGCTGATTACCTGCAGCAGAAACAGGAATCCTGCAGGCTTGCCTCGCGCAGGCATCTATCTTCCGTCGCGTCTAATTCACCCGTTTGGGGCGTTATTTCGACCACTTTGCTCCTAGTACCATCCGCCAACTCTTAAGCAGCAAAAAAGAGCGCCCGCCATTCGGCGAGTGCCCTTTAAGTGTAGACTTTGAACGGTGAGCGAGTATGGTCGACCGCTCTTATGATTCCAGCATGAAAGGATACTTGAAATCCTTCGGAGGAACTAGATTCTCCTTGATCGACCGCGGTGATGCCCAGCGGATCATGTTGTGCAGCCCGCCCGCCTTATCGTTGGTGCCGGAAGCTCTCGCTCCGCCGAACGGCTGCTGGCCTACCACCGCTCCTGTAGGCTTGTCGTTGACGTAAAAGTTCCCGGCAGCCTGCCGCAGTGTGTTTTCGGCCAACTCCACCGCATGCCGATCGGTGGCGAAGATGGCGCCGGTCAGAGCATAGGGAGAAGTCTCGTCGCACAGGTGCAGGGTCTTCTCGAAGTCCGCGTCGTCATATACATAGATGGTGATCACCGGCCCGAATATTTCCTCCACCATGGTCTTGAACCTGGGATTCTCGGTTACTATCACGGTGGCATCGATGAAGTAACCCTTCGAGTCGTCGCAGTTACCGCCGGTTAGAATCTTGCAGTCCGATGAGCTCTTGGCATAGTCCACATACTCCTTGATGCTGTTGTATGCGTTCTTGTCGATGATGGCGTTCATGAAGTTGGAGAAATCACACGGGTCGCCCATCTTGATCTGGCCGACTTGCTTGAGCATAATGTCTTTGATCTGCGGCCAGAGCGATTTCGGGATGTAAGCCCTGGATGCTGCGGAGCATTTCTGACCCTGGTATTCAAAAGCGCCCCGGGTGATGGCCGTAGCCACCTCTGCCGGAACCGCCGAGTTATGAACGAAGATGAAATCCTTGCCTCCGGTTTCACCCACGATGCGGGGATAAGTCTTGTACTTGGCGATGTTGGCCCCTACGGTCTTCCACATGTTCTGAAACACCGCCGTGGACCCTGTGAAGTGTACTCCGGCGAAGTGCTCACTGTTTAACACCACTTCTCCGATCTCGGACGACCTTCCGGTCACGAAGTTGATCACACCGGGAGGCAGACCGGCTTCGGTCAGGATGTTCATGATGATGTGCGAAGTGTACGGAACCGAGGCTGCCGGCTTCCAGACCGACACGTTGCCCCACATGGCCGGAGCTGTGGGCAGGTTGC
>CAYMNI010000060.1:0-12246 GCA_964391755.1 uncultured Ignavibacteria bacterium | reverse complement strand
TAGGTTTCTCCCCGTCTCCACTCCGCCTTGCATCTAATGGTGTACAACTGCCTTTTGCCTCGACAATCCTCCTACGCCCGTACGGGCGGCTACAAACCACAACAAAAACCGCGGATCAATTTACTCTTTCCTGAACGCCACCCTCTCTTTCTCATTGATCTCAAAATCCCAGAACACAATGGGAGCCTGCTCTTTCATGATCTTCAGCATCTCCAGGCAGATCTCTCTTATCTCCCAATGTGCTCTCTCCACGCAGCGGATTTCAAATATATGCCGCAGCTCACGGAAATTGGCGGAGATCACGATTTCGGAGGTGGTGGCATTGGGCAGGATGTAGCGCGCGTCCTCTTTGGGAATATCCGCCTTGACCATTTCCTGATACAGATCGTATGCCATGCCGGAGAGTTGCACGAACTTGTCCACGAAATCCGAGTCCTGAACCGTGGGCGGAACCACAAACTCGAATTCCTTGGTCTTGCCGTACTCCACGTATCTCTGGCTCTCCTGGGAAGGAGACATCAGCCTGTGCCGGACCAGCTCGTGGGTGAAGACCCGCGAGCCTCCCTTGATGCGGAAAGTGGCCAGCGCATGCTCCAACACGGAATGATGTCCTTTGCGGATAACTTTCTTTATCAGCTCCTCGGTGGAGGAGGGGGGATTGTATCTGTGGAAGCTTAAGTAACAGGTGCGGCAGGCTCGCTCGATTATGTCCTCAGCATTGGGAGTGATGGAGATTAACTCGACCCTTCGACTGCGCTCAGGGCCTTCAGCCCTTCGATTGGGCTCAGGACCTTCGGTTCTTCGATTTTGTCCTTTGTGGTACTGCCTTGCTTCGGATTCAGAATCAGACATCTTGCTCCTCCCCAGACAGCTAATAATCGATAGAGACGAAATAACCCCTGTCAGAGAACACCGCAATTGAAGACCAACTATTGTAATATGCTGGATTACAATCGGTTGGGGGAAGATTCCGATTTCTCCCCTCCTTAAATCAGAACCTTCCCGGGTTGTATCTTATAAGACCGATGGAGTGTTGTCAAGGAAAAAATGCCGTATCTGGGCAAAAAATCACAATATATTGGGTATCAACGATATGCGGCACTCTAAATATAGATGCTCGCAGGCTTCGGCGCATGTCACCTGCTCAGAATAAGAGTCGAAGCAACATTGTGCGGTGCATAAAGTTGTACGTTGGAGTCATTCAACGGGGTCAGTATTGCTCTCTCATTTGGATTTGGGTAATCGAATTGGGAAGAGCACGAAAGACGGATGACGAAAAGCAATGTAGTAACCAGAACCTGGCTTAAGCCAGGTTCTGGCTCAAAGACTATTGACATCATCTATCGGGTTTCTTTCTGCTTTAGGAATTCAGATAGGTACGAAGACGAGTAGAGATTTGAACCGGAGTGCGGCAGCTTGTCAGGCGGATAGTGTGAGCAACAAGGGGGAGGTTAGATTGCAGAATGGTTCTGGCTTGAATAGGTCCGGCTTTGAGGTATGAAGGTCAACCGGCCAGCCCTGGCGCTTCCAGCGGAGCGGATGGCAGGGGCGAAAGCGAAGATTCTGTGTTTTCGGGGAGACAACTATCGGTTCCCTTGCTGTTGTAGTCCCTATGATGCGCGTAATTGATCAACAGATAAATCAGCGGGTGCCTGAAATTGGGAAAGAACCTGGAGAATATCGAAGCCTTGGTATAGAAATTCTTTCCGAGCCAAATGAATCCTTCCGCCAACTCTTCCTGAGTCAGTTTTTTGGGTCTGAAAACGACGGTTCTGTGGTTATAGTCCTGCCAGTTGTCGCTTAGAAGCCTTCCTTCTTTCTTGAACCTGGCGTAGACCGCCGTGCCCGGGTAAGGCGTGAGGATGTTAAAGGTGGCGCTGGATACCTTGTTCTTCTCCAGGAAATTCAGCGTTTTGTCGAAGATGGACTTATCGTCGTCGTCGAAGCCGAACACCAGCGAAGCCTGCAGAAATATCCCCGCGTCACGAAAGATCTCTATGGCCCGGCTATGATCCTGTACGTTGCCGGAGGTCTTGCGCAGCTTTTTTAGATTCTCGGAGGAGACCGATTCCAGTCCGACAAACAAGCCTACGCAACCCGATCGCTTGGCGAGCTTCAGCAGCGACTGGTTCCTGGCCAACGACAACGATGCCTGTCCCACCCAGCGGATTTTCATATCCGACAGTGCGGTGAACAATTCGGTGGCAAATTTCACGTCGCCGTTGATGTTGTCGTCTAAAAAGAAGAATTTCTTGCTGTTCCTGCTTTCTATCTCCGCGAGGATGTCCTTGACCTTGCGGTGTCTGAACTTCTTTCCGAAAAGGCCGGTGACCGAACAGAATTCGCAACTGTAAGGGCAGCCTCTGGTACAAAAGATGGGCGTAACATGAAAAGGGGTGTGGTTCTGGTTTAACTTGGGTATGGGGAACCGGGCCAAATCGAAATCAAAAGAACGGTAAAGCTGCTGCAGTCGGTTACGTTTGAAATCGTCGATAACCTCATTCCAGCATCCCTCCGCTTCGCCCATGACCACAGAGTCACAGTGGGTTGACGCTTCCTCGGGCATAACCGTGGGATGAATTCCGCCCAATACCACCTTGGTGCCGTTTTTTCGGAAGATGGAACACAGCTCATAGGCCCGCGGTGCAGACGCGGTCATGCAGGAGATGCCCACCAGATCATAATGCTTGTCGAAGTCGATCTGTTCGATCTCCTCCTCCACCACGTCCAGTTCCACATCAGCCGGGGTCAAAGAGGCGATCACCCCCAGGGCAAGCTGGGGCATTCTAAGAAAGCGGCTCCGTCCCTTGTTCAGAGAGGGAGCCACCAAGAGAATCCTCATTATTTTAATCCGATCATAAGCTGGGATTCGAAGGGATTCAGAGGAGACCATCCCCCCCAACTTAGTCGACTCGCTTGACGCTAACAGCCTGCGGGCCCTTTTTGCCTTGGGTTATTTCGAATTCCATACTGTCCCCTTCACTTAAGTCATCGAATTCGACGTCCTGCAGCTCGGAGCGATGAAAGAATACCTCTTTGCCGTCCGTGGCGGCGATGAACCCAAATCCTCTATCTCTCATTAAGCGTTTAATCTTGCCTTCAGACATTGCTCGGTTCTCCTTTCAGAAAAGCATCTGGCGTGCGAAAAACACTGCTCCCCTCTATTGCTCCCCATTAAACAATCTTATTCCGGACTCCTCCGATTAAGGTTTACTGTCGGCATCGAGATGTTTCATTATGTATATACGCCCTTGCCTACCGGAAGTCAAGTTTTATTTGTGCCTTCAAGCTAACCGGCCTGCAAACGCCTATTGCAGGCCGGCTTGATTTTCTATTCGTGCGTTTCCTGTACCCATACAGCCAAAGGGCTACGACAGGATGCTCAAAATCCGCCGCGCCCATCAGACTACACAATTTCCCTTCCCTCGGCTATTTATTTTTCTCCTCCCAGTATTTCTCCGCTTCTTCCTCCATCTTGTCCAGCCGGTGATAGTAATCGGGGAATTCGTTTAAGTGAGCCAGCGCTATCTTTCCGGTTACCAGAGGGTCGTCCTGGGACACGTTGGTGTGGGGATCGATAGTTCCGTGTTCCAATTCCACGTCCATGCCGCGGCGGAACTGTTCTAAGTCGAATTTGCTCCAGTCGATTCCCAGCTTTTCGCCGATCTCTTTGGCCTGCTCGGCGGTGAAATGTTTCTTGGTGGTCATGTTTTCCTCCTTTTTGGTTTGGGCTTGATCGGATTCAGCACGCCTCATCCGTTTTCTTTGTGTACGAATTTAAGCGCGCCGGAGTTGATGCAATAGCGTTTACCGGTGGGCGGAGGACCATCGTCGAATAGGTGACCCAGATGGGCATCACATCCGGCACAGGTCACTTCGGTTCTGATCATACCGTGGCTGTGGTCTTGGCCGGTATTGAGATTTGATTCGGAAACCGGCTGCCAGAAGCTGGGCCAACCCGATCCGGACTCGAATTTGGACTCCGAGTCGAACAGGTCGGTGCCGCAGCAAACGCATTTGTAAATGCCTTTCTCTTTGTTGGTATAATACTCTCCGCTGAACGCCCTCTCCGTGCCCTTTTGCCTGGCGATTCTATACTGCTCCGGCGTCAGCAGCTTCTTCCACTCATCTTCGGTCTTATGTAGCTTCTGCACTTCTTCCAGTTTCCCCGTCCGTGCGTTCCAGATCAGGACGATCCGGTTTTTGCCCTCCGGCTGCATGGAATTCATGATTTCCTCTTTTGGATGGTCCTTCCGCCAAAGGTCGTTTCCTATACTCTCTTAGAACTACGTTGAAACGCGGTTTGATTCGGGAGCTGGATTTCGTGAGGATTCGGGATAAGGTCAGCAGTCTGGCGGCGGTCCTTCCTTGAACAGGAAATTGAGGAGAAAGACAACGTCTCCTATGTCCATCACTCCGTCGCAATTGACGTCTCCCGTCTCCAGAGAATCGGGAGGCGGGCCTGATCGGTAAAGATAGTTGACGGAAAACACCACGTCCCCGATGTCGATTGAGCCATCTTTGTTGACATCTCCCAGAGGAGTATCCTGAAGGCCTGAGACAATGACACGGCTTACGTGATTACACCACCTCTCCGCCCCCCAGTTGTCCTTGGCCCTCACCTTCCAGAAGTATGCTCCGTAGTCTAAAGTGGCTTTATGCTCGCTTACTGTCAGATTGCTTTCGACGGTGGTGGAATCTGGAGGGAACCGGTAGGAGGTGCTGACGTAAAGGTCGTATGTTACCTCATCGAAGACATTTATGTCGGTGGTGGTCTCCCAGTCGAAGCGGATCCTTCGTGGGGTGAAGGCCTTGTTGGGTGGAAACAAAAGAGAAAACGGTCTGGGAGGGTGATTGCCGGGAAGTTGGGTTAGATTCTTCAAGATGGTGACGCCGCCGTTCTTGGCCGTGGTAGCGCCCAAGTCAAAATCGCCGTCTCCATCCAAGTCCGCACAAAAAACCGAGCTCAGCCAGCTCCCCACATCGTAGACTACTCTTTCGCCGAAGAGTCCATTACCGTCATTCTCCAAAACGAATACACCCTCGGTGGAGAGGTCAGAACTCACCACGACTAAGTCTAAAGCCGAGTCTCCATTCAAATCCGCGCAGAAAACTGTCGCGGCCCTTTTACCAATCGGGTAGTTCGCCAGGCTGCCGAATGTCCCATCCCCGTTGTTCATAAGAATGGAGACATTGTCATCGTCGAAATTCGGCACAACCAGGTCCAGATCCGTATCGCCGTCCAGATCCGAGCAGAAAACATCGTAAGGATGCGTTCCGGTCACGTAGTTCACAGCGCTTTGAAACGAACCGTTCCCGTTGTTCTTAAGAACGGAGATGTCGCTGCCAAGCGAATTTGTTACCACCAAATCTTTGTCCGCATCTCCATCCAGATCGGCACAGAAGACGGAATTTGCACCGTGTCCAGCCATGTAAAGCGCCTGCCGCCCGAATGTCCCGTCCCCATCGTTCTTCAAGATGCAGACGCCGGGTGTGGCGACACCTCTTCCAGCTACGGCCAGGTCCAGATCGGTGTCTCCATCCAGGTCCGCACAGAAGACGGATATAGAACCATCGCTCGCCCAATACCGAACCGGGCTTTCGAATGTTCCATCCCCTTGGTTCTTAAGGATGGAGACGCCCCAGCTTCCACAGTTTGTCGTTGACAAGTCCAGATCACCGTCTCCGTCCAAGTCGGCAGCGAAGAGAGAAGAAGGATAGCCGCCTCCGATCCCGTAGCTTACCACACCCGAGAAGGTTCCGTCTCCGTTGTTCTTGAGAATGGAGACGTCCCGGCTGGCTTTGTTCCCTACCGCCAGGTCCAAATCAGCGTCTCCGTCAAAATCCGCACTGAAAAGAGCGGTAGGTTCATCTCCGACACCATAGCTGATCGCACCCTCAAAGGAGCCGTCTCCCTGGTTTATCAAGATGGAGACATCGTTGTCGCCGTGATTCGTTGCGACTAAGTCCAAAGCCGTGTCACCATCCAAGTCCGCACAGAAAACGTCCGCAGCGCCGTAGCCAACAACGTAGTTTACCGGACTTTGAAAGGTTCCGTCCCCGTTATTTTCCAACACGGAAACGTTATCGCTGTATAAGTTCGCGACCGCCAAGTCGAGGTCCTCATCTCCATCCAAATCCGCACAGAAGACAGATTGGGGACGAATTCCAACATCATAATCGACCGCGCTTTCGAAGGTTCCGTCCCCATGGTTCATCAAGATGGAGACATTGTCGCAAGAATCGTTTGCCGCAGCCACGTCCAGATCGCCATCTCCATCCAAGTCTGCACAGAAGAGAGACCAGGGGCCCATTCCCGCCGGATAATTGACCGGGCTTTGGAAAGTTCCATCTCCGTTGTTCTTCAGGATGGAGACGTCGCCGCTGTCTCTGTTTTTCACGGCCAAGTCCGCATCGCCATCACCATCCAAGTCTGCGCAGAAGACATTGACCGGGACGTCGCCAGCCGGGTAGTCGACCGGGCTTTGAAAAGTGCCGTCACCGTTGTTCTTCAGGACGGAGACGTAGTTGGCATTGAAGCATGTGACGGCCATATCCGAATCTGTGTCCCCGTCCAAGTCCGCACAAAAGACACAGCAAGGACCATCTCCCACCCCATAATTGACCGGGTCTTGAAAGGTTCCGTCGCCGTCGTTCTTCAGGACGGAGATATAGTTGCTGTACTCGCTGGCGACGGCCAGATCCATGTCCGTGTCGCCATCTAAGTCCGCACAAAAAAGCGAAACAGGAGAGTATCCGGTCCAGTAATTCTCCGGGCTCTGAAAGGTCCCGTCACCGTTGTTCATCAAGATAGAGACGTTGTCGCTGAAGAAATTCGCCACCGCCAAGTCGAGGTCCGCGTCTGAATCCAAATCCGCAGAGAATACGCGCATAGGGCCTTCTCCGGTGTCGTAATCCATCCTTGTGCTAAACATCGAACCTGAGGCTAATTCGAACCGGGCAACAACAGTGAAGAAGAGAATCAGCATTAACAGCACCCGTAAGGCTTTCATTTCGTCCTCCTGAATGGGCGTCTCAAACGATTATCCCTGTCACAGACTTTTCCCACTTGGGCGAACTAGGTTCCCACGGTCAGCTTCTTGCAGGTTGATGGGAGCCGTATCTTCGACAGATATCACGCGAAGCAGCCTACCGTCTCGGTCCGAAGTTGGTTACACTGGTCGACCAAGGGACAGCGTACAGATGTGATGTCGCGATCGAGGAATCTACTAACAAAGGTAAGGCACAACACCAGTAATGTCAAGTACTTCTTGGGGGGATAAGTTAGGGAAATCGCGGAATGTATCCTAAACGGTGCCCGCGCAGAAAAGAGGGTGGATGAGGGGACTCGAACCCCCGACCCCCAGGGCCACAACCTGGTGCTCTCACCAACTGAGCTACATCCACCGTGAAATGCGTCCGTAGTCGGTAGTCCGTTGTCCGTGGCTAAGACCTAAAACCCTCTACGTCCGTAGTCGGTTGTCCGTTGTCCGTGGCTAAAACATAAAACCTTATACGACGGTCGACCTGGCTTTCAGCAGACTATTATCGACCTGCGATCCTTCGAAGTCAAGTTGTTTCGAACTGCGAAGAAAACCCCGCGGCCAGGGCGGGGCTTTCTCCTTTAATATCTTCGCCGGAGATAAGCTCCGACGCTACAGGCTCGTATCATGCCGAGGTATACTCTTCGCCCTCCTTCGCTATGGCTGCCTGAGCCGCAGCCAAGCGGGCGATGGGTACCCGATAGGGGGAGCAGCTCACGTAGTCCAGACCCACCCTATGGCAGAATTTCACCGAATCGGGATCGCCTCCATGCTCTCCGCAGATGCCCACATGCAGGTCCTTTCGAGCCGAGCGACCTTTTCTGGTGCCCATCTCCACCAATTGTCCCACGCCGGTTTGATCCAAGCTCACAAAGGGATCCTGTTCCAGGATGCCGTGATCGACGTAGTACCTGAGGAACTTCCCGGCATCATCTCTGGAGTATCCGAAGGTCATCTGGGTCAGATCGTTGGTCCCGAATGAGAAGAACTCCGCTTCGGAGGCTATCTCGTCTCCGGTCAGGCAGGCTCTGGGTATTTCAATCATGGTTCCCACCAGATACTTGAGCTTAACCCGGTACTTCTTCATGGTTTGCTCCGCCACCCTTACCACCACCTCTTTCTGGTTTTGGAACTCGTTGACATGACCCACCAGCGGGATCATCACCTCCGGGTAGACCTTCTTGCCTTTCTTGGTCAGTTCGCATGCCGCCTCGAAGATGGCGCGGGCCTGCATTTCGGTTATCTCCGGATAGACGATTCCCAGCCTGCAGCCTCTATGGCCCAACATGGGATTCATCTCGTGCAATTCCTCCACCCGGTTTAAGATTCTCTCTTTCTCCTCGATTTTCTCCTGATCCGGCTCCTCCTCCGCCTTCAGCTTGGCTATATCCTCGGTCAACTCCTCCCGGTCGGGCAGAAACTCGTGCAGCGGAGGGTCCAACGTACGAATGGTGACCGGCAGCCCCTGCATGGCTGTGAAGATGCCCTTGAAGTCGGCCTTCTGGAAGGGAAGGAGCCGGTCCAAGGCGGCTTGTCTTTCCGTGGAGGTGCGGGCTAGAATCATCTCCTGCACTATGGGCAGCCTCTCCTCGGCGAAGAACATGTGCTCGGTGCGGCACAACCCTATGCCCTGGGCGCCGAACTTGACCGCCTGTTCCGCATCCTTAGGGGTGTCCGCGTTGGTGCGGACCTTAAGCCTTCTGGTTTGATCCGCCCATCTCATGAACTGACCGAACTCTCCGGTAAGCTCCGGCTCGATGGTGGGCACCTCTCCCAAGATCACCTCTCCGGTAGCACCGTTCAAAGAGAGAATGTCTCTCTCTCTGACTATCAGTCCGTCGATCATGAACTGCTTTCTCTGTTCGTTTATCTTGATGGACTCACAGCCCACCACACAACATATTCCCATGCCGCGAGCCACCACCGCGGCGTGGCTGGTCATGCCGCCTCTGGCGGTTAAGATTCCCTCGGCCGCAGCCATGCCCTGGATGTCGTCCGGGTTGGTCTCGTGTCTCACCAGAATCACCTTTTGCTTTTCCTCCTTCCACCGAACCGCTTCCTCGGAGCTGAAAACCACCTTTCCCACCGCTGCTCCGGGGGAGGCGGCCAATCCCTTGGCGATAACCTGGATGGTGGCCGCGGGATCGATGCGGCGATGAAGAAGCTGGTTCAGCTGAACCGGCTCTATCCGCAGAAGGGCCTCCTCTTTGGTGATCAGCTTCTCCTTTACCATGTCCACCGCAATCTTGACCGCTGCGGGCGCGGTCCTCTTGCCGGTGCGGGTCTGGAGCAGGTATAGTTTGCCCTGTTGTACGGTGAATTCGAAATCCTGCATGTCCTTGTAGTGTTTCTCCAGCTTGGAGGTGATGGTTCTCAACTCCTTATACACCCGGGGCATCTCCTTTTCCAGCTTGGCTATGGGCTGGGGCGTTCGGATGCCGGCCACCACGTCCTCACCCTGGGCATTGATCAGATACTCTCCATAGAACCGGTTATCCCCATTGGAGGGATTGCGGGTGAACCCCACGCCGGTGGCACAATCATCGCCCATGTTGCCGAAAACCATGGCCTGCACGTTTACCGCCGTGCCCAGATCGCCCGGGATCCGGTGCAGCCTTCGGTAAGCTATGGCCCGGGGATTGTTCCAGGATTTGAACACCGCCTCGATGGTCATGCGCAGTTGCTCATACGGTTCTGCGGGGAAAGGCTCTCTGGTTTTCTGCCTGATCTTGGCTTTGAACGCCTTCACCAACTCCTTCAGATCATCCACCATGAGCGAGGCATCTTGTCTTATGCGTTTCTCATCCTTTTTCTTCTGCAGTATCTCTTCGAACTCGCCTTTGTCGATGGCCAAAACCACGTTACCGAACATCTGCACGAACCGCCTGTAGCTGTCGTAGACGAATCTCTCGTTGTTCGTCTTTTTGATCAGACCTTGGGCGGTCTTGTCGTTGAATCCCAGATTCAAAACCGTATCCATCATGCCGGGCATGGAGAATTTGGCTCCCGATCTGACCGACACCAAAAGCGGATTGGAGGGATCGCCGAACTTGGCGCCCATAGACTTCTCCACCCGGGTCATGTATCTGGCAACTTCCTTCTCCAGCCCCTTCGGCAGTCTCATGTCGTTGTCATAAAACAAACGGCAGGCTTCGGTGGATATGGTAAATCCGGCAGGCACCGGCGCGCCGGTGTTGGTCATTTCTGCCAGTCCGGAGCCTTTGCCGCCCAGAATTTCTTTCATCTTGCCGTGGCCTTCGGCTTTCCCGTCTCCAAAATAGTAGATAAACTTGGCCCCCGGCTTAGCTATCTCTTTAACTATCTGGGACTTAGCCTTCCTGACGACGACTTTTACCGGTTTAGCCTTCTTAGCTTTGATTTTTTTGGGAGCTGCCTTCTTGGGTTTTACCTTTTTGACTTTCGTTCTCTTGGCGGCAACCTTCTTTGGTTTGGATTTCTTTCCTGCAGTTGCCTTCGTTTTTTTGGTTTTCCTGGACTTCTTTGGCATTGGTTACCTCCGTTTGAACGTTAGAATTTCATATAATACTATCTCCCAGCCAAAAAGCAAGCACATTTTTAGCTATGATGACTGCCATGACAAAAAACTAATCCCCTTACAAGCAGACAACCCCCGGCAGCAGCAATGAGACTCCGTGACAGTTAACCCCTTGATGGAAAGAGACTTAATAAAAAGGTCAAGAAAGCTTTGACCTCTTGGAAACTGAATTCCTGTAGGGGAAATGTTCTGTAGACGGGTGACGAGCGATGAGGATAAGATCTGGAGGAACGAGTTTCGGTTCTGTGATAGAGGTCAGAATATTCCGATTTCCGAGAGCTTCTCCCGCATCCTGTTCACGTGTGTGGCCTGCCAGTAGATTCGGTCACATTTGGGGCAGCGGACAAACCGGTTTTGGGTTTGATAGACGTAAGGATACAGTCTTTCTTTGATTTCTTCCTTCTCCACCTTCTCCAAGAGTTCATTGCAGACCAGACAACGTGAGAACAGGATAGTCTTATCGGGCTTAAGATTGAGATGTTTTATCACCTGCTTGACCTGCTCCAGTGGCTTGTTGCTCCGGATTAGGACCAGTTTCTCGCCCAACTTAAGTTTAAAACGGGCAAGCTGTGTGTCTCTGCTGAGCACCACCCGGTCGTCCTTCAAAGCTCTGGCCACCAGCTCGCCATCCTCGATGGGATCGAAGAAAAGAGTGTCGTAACCCAAGGTTCTCAACCATTTGGTCAGTTTGCCCAGATTATCGTCGCAGATGAATTTCACCATACATCACCGCTTGAAAGATCTAAAATGTAGTGTCCGAGTTTGCCGTGTACCGCACGGCTCACCGCTCGCCTCGGATGCCGGGCCGGGCTGAATGCCCGGCCCTATGAGTATTGGATACTTTCTTCAGCGCTGCTCTACAATTTGAACTGCATCTGGTAGAGCCGTTTATACAAACCGCCTTCTTTCATCAGGCTTTCGTGATCTCCTGTTTGCACCATCCTCCCGTGATCCATGACGATGATCTTGTCCACGTTCTGTATGGTAGACAACCTGTGGGCGATAACGAAAACCGTTCGGCCTTTCATCAAGTGGTCAATGGCTTCCTGAACCAGGGCTTCGGATTCGGAATCCAGAGAAGAGGTGGCCTCATCGAATATGAGTATGGGCGGATTCTTGAACAGGGCACGGGCGATGGCCAGCCTCTGTCTTTCGCCCCCCGAAAGCTTCACCCCCCGGTCGCCGATCAAGGTCTGATATCCCTGGGGCATGGCCATGATGAAGTCGTGGGCATTGGCTGCCTTTGCCGCTGCCTGCACCCGATCCTCCGACGCATGCTCATGGCCGTAGGCGACGTTATTCCACACCGTATCGTTGAAGAGAATGGTCTCCTGGGTGACGATCCCCATCAGGTTTCTTAAAGAATCTATGTCGATCTTCCTCAGATCGACTCCGTCGATTCTGATCTCTCCTGTGGTGGGATCATAGAAGCGTATAAGCAGGTCCATCAAGGTGGACTTGCCTGCGCCGGAGGGACCGACCAAAGCTACCACCTCCCCGGCCCCGGCCTCGAAGCTCACCTCCGAGAGGACCTCCTTTTTGCCGTCGTAGCTGAAATGGACCTTCTCGAAGACCACGTTTTTCTCCAGCGATTCCTTCTTGACCGCATCCGGAGCGTTTTTGATCTTGGGTTGTATGTCCAGCACC
>CAYMNI010000059.1:0-12345 GCA_964391755.1 uncultured Ignavibacteria bacterium | reverse complement strand
CGGGAAACGATGGTTATGGAAAAGGAGTGCCTGGTTTGAGAATTCTCTTGGCCCATAAGTTCTTCTACCCGACCGGAGGACCGGAGACCCTGCTTTTTGACTCCATGGAAAAGCTACGGGCCATGGGACACACGGTCATCCCTTTCTCCATGCATCATCCTGATAATGTGAGAACCGGATATCACAAGTACTTCGTGTCTGGAGTGGATTATGCCGACCATTCCAGGCCGCTCTGGAATATGGCCAACAACGCCCTCAGAATCCTGTTCAATACGGAGGCCAGAAGGAAGATGGATCGGTTGATAGAAGACACCCAGCCGGAGGTGGCCCATCTGCACAACATCTATCATCAACTCTCCCCTTCCATACTCTTGCCTCTGAAGAAACACAACGTTCCAACCGTGATGACGCTGCACGACTTCAAATTGGTCTGTCCCAACTACACCTTTCTGAGAAGTGAGAAAGCTTGCGAGGAGTGTCAGGGAAAGCACTTTTACAAGGCAATCAAATATAGATGCGTGAAGGATTCTTATCTGAAAAGCACGGTCTCTGCAGCGGAAATGTACCTGCACAAGCTTTCTGGTATCTATGAAAAGAACGTGGACTGCTTCATGGTTTTAAGCCGGTTCTCTCAGGAAAGATTTGTTCAGTATGGTGTTCCAAGAGGCAAGATGGTTTTCCTGCCCGCCCCGGTAGCCATTCCGGAGCACCAGACAGACAGTGTTTCCGAGGATGATACATATATTCTCTTCTTCGGGAGGCTCTCCGAGAAAAACGGAATCACCACTTTGCTGAAGGCCATGAGATACATCCCAAGGATAAAATTGCAGATAGCCGGGGCCGGAGAACTCAGAGGCTTCATAGAAGATTACATTGCAGGAGAAAAGACGCAGAACATATTCCTGCTCGGCTTCTTGTCCAAAGAGAACCTGCAGAGAGAAATAAGGAACTGCCGATTCACGGTCTTCCCGAATCACTATTACCACCTTTGTCCCTCCTCTATCTTGGAGTCCTTTGCCCATGGCAAACCGGTGATTGCGTCCAATCTGGGGAGCGTGCCGGAACTGGTGAGAGATGGCATAACGGGACTGTTGTTTGAACCCAGAGATGAGAGAGACTTGGCGGAAAAAATAAAATACTTGTACGAGAATCCCAAGCTTGTGGGGAGACTGGGAGCAAACGCCAAGCGCAAGGTTATGCAGGACCACTCTGAGCAAAGATATTATCCCCGACTCCTGGGGATATACCAGGAGCTGATCCGGACCAGAGGAAGCAAAGATCGTCGATCCAAAATCGCGTGCTGACATCTTCTCGAAAGGGGGAATTGTGATTGAAAACACGGAACTGGCGATCATGCCGACCTATCGCTGTCATTCGCGCTGCCAGATGTGTCACATCTGGAAGTATCCCAGCAGAATCGAGGACGAGATAACCCTTAAGCAGATTGACAAGTTGCCGTCAGGCTTTGCCCGAATAAATGTCGGTGGGGGCGAGCCGACCCTTCGATCAGACATACTGGAGATAGTGGGCGTCCTGTCGGCCAAAACGCCCCATCTGGAGATGAGCACCACCGGCTATCTTACCGATAGGCTGGTCAGCATAGCGAAGAAGCATCCCGGCATCAGGATAAGAATCAGCCTAGAGGGTTTGCCCAAGAAGAATGACCAGATACGCGGGCTGAAAAACGGATTCGATCACGCCATGCGCAGCATGCTCAGGCTGAAAGACCTGGGAGTAAAAGACGTGGGCTTTGCCATAACCATCTCTCATCGCAACTCCGATCAGTTGGTGGATTTGTATCGTCTCTGTACTCTCATGGGCATTGAGTTTGCTCAGTGCGTGGTCCATGATGCCTGGCAATTCCGCATACCAGAGAATGCCATAGAGAATCAGAAGGAAGTAATCAACGAGATAAGGAGGTTTATCAGGGAGCTTCTGCAATCGAAGCGGAAGGAACCCTTTCTGAGAGTGAAGGACTGGTTTCGTGCCTATGTAAACAAGGGATTTGTCAACTTCGTCAGGGGAGACAAAAGGCTTCTTCCCTGCGGGGCGGGAACGGACATAGTTTTCATTGACCCCTACGGAGAAGTCTATCCCTGCAACGCGCTCAAGGAGTCCATGGGCAACATAACCCAATCCGGCTTCGACGAGATCTGGAACGGAAATAGAGCCGGAAGGGTAAGGCAAATCGTGGCCGACTGCCAGGAGAATTGCTGGATGGTGGGAACCTCCCGACCGGCCATAAAAAAGAATCCATGGAAACCAATTCAATGGGTTTTGAAAAACAAACTCAGATTGTTTTTGGGGAAGGATATTGTTTGGGACTCTGAACATGACCACTATGGGGAAGATTTTCGGAAAGAAAAAGAACAAGGAGAAGAGGAAAAACGTTGTCAGTTGATTCACTCTTAGGAGAAGAGATGGAGAGGAATACTTGCCGACTATGTAATGAGCTCGATTTCGCTAAGATCCCGGTTAGACATGTTTTTGGTGATTGCAACTATAGCTTAATCCAATGCAGAAATTGTAATTTGATAACGATTGACCCAATGCCTTCGCCGGAATCGGTGAGAAGTTTCTATTGTGACAAGTACTTTGAGAAAGATTATAAATGTGGAATCAGAAGCCACAGTTACTGCGAAGAAGAGTCTGCTGCAATCGAAAAAGCAAATCAAGTGTTGCCTCGCGTAAAGAAGCTAAAGCCGCAGGGAGCTCTTTTGGAAATTGGATGTGCTGGCGGGACATTTTTGGATCAGGCTTCAAAGAGAGGCTATCAAGTGGAAGGGGTGGAGCTTTCCCCGTCAATGAGTCAAAAAGCCTCGGATCTTTACGGGGTGAAGGTGAGACAGGGGGACTTTGAAGAGCTACAGTTTGGGGACGAGTCGTATGACATAGTCTGCATGCTCGACGTGTTTGAGCATTTCAGAGAACCGGGTAAGGTTTTGGAGAAAATCCATCGGATTTTAAAACCCGGTGGGATAGTTGTAATAGACGTTCCCACTACCAAGAATGCATTACCTTTTAAGCTTTCCGTGAATCTCTTGAATGCCTTCAAGAAGACCAGAAGGATTTCGTCGCCCCCTTATCATCTTTATGAGTACCTCCCAGACACTCTTCAAGGGTTTCTCAACCGAGCTGAGTTTGAGCCGCGTGAGCTTGAAAAATACTCTACTCCTCCATGGAAATACCAAAACGAAGATGGCTCAAAAGCCGAAAAGGTGTTGGTAAGCATGATAAGATACCTGAACTATTTTTTGAGTATGACTTTTGAGATTTACACCGATAGGTTGTTAATCATTGCTCAAAAAGGAGCGGACAAAAAATGAAATACTTCGTCACCGGCGGAGCCGGTTTCATAGGAAGCCACCTGGTGGATGAGTTGGTGAAACGAGGAGAGGTCAAAGTCTACGACAACCTATCGTCCGGCAAAAGAGAGTTCATTCAACATCACCTGGACAGGCCCGGCTTCGTATTCGTCCAGGCTGATCTTCTGGACTTAACCAGGCTGAAGAGAGAGATAACCGGGCATGACGTCGTCTTTCATCTGGCTGCCAATCCGGATGCCCGGCTGGGCATTGCAGACACGTCGCTGGATTTGAACCAGGAGACCATAGCTACCTATAACGTTCTCGAGGCCATGCGGGAAAGCGGCATCAAAAAGATCGTCTTCTCATCCAGCGGAACCATCTACGGCGAAACTCCGGTCATCCCCTTGCCGGAAGACTACGGGCCGGTTCTACCCATTTCCCTGTACGGGGCAGGGAAGCTGGCCAGCGAAGCTTTGATCACTGCCTTCTGCCATACCTTCGACATGCAATGTTGGATTTACCGTTTCGCCAACATCGTGGGCAGCCGGGGAACCCACGGGGTGATATTCGACTTCATCCACAAGCTGAGAGGAAACTCAGAAAAACTGGAGATATTGGGGGACGGAACCCAGGAGAAACCCTATCTCTCGGTGGAGGATTGCGTGGAGGGTATGCTTTTTGGATACCAAAACTCAAGTGACAGGGTGAACTATTTCAATTTAGGATGTGAGTCCACCACCAAGGTAAGCTCCATAGCCAGGATGGTGAAGGAAGAGATGGGTCTGGAAAACGTGAGATTCGACTATACCGGTGGCGAAAGAGGTTGGCCCGGAGACGTTCCTAAGGTCAGATTCAACGTGGATAAAGTTCGGAAACTGGGCTGGAGCCCCAGATATGACTCCGACCAGGCCGTCAGAAGGGCCATCAAGTCCATGGTGCGGGAGATAGTGGGAACGGAGGAAGTATGCAGATGGTGATTCTGGCCGGAGGTCTGGCCACCAGGCTAAAGCCTTTGACTGATAGTGTTCCCAAGTCCATGGTCCGGGTAGAGGGCAGGCCCTTCCTGGAATACCAGTTGGAGCTGCTGCGCGAAAACGGAATCTGCAACATAGTCCTATGCGTGGGACACCTCTCCCGGATGGTCAAAGAGCACTTCGGTGACGGCTTCAGGTTTGGAGTTAAGATCGTTTATTCGGATGAAGGGAAAGAACTCCTGGGCACCGGAGGGGCACTCAAAAAAGCTGAGCCTCTGCTTGAGGATCGATTCTTCGTGATGTATGGCGACTCCTTTCTCATGTACGATTATCAAGCCATCAGATCCTACTCCGGAAGATTTCCGAATTTTTGCGTTTTGGTGGTTTATAGAAACGAGAATCTCTACGATAATAGTAATATAGCGATCCAAGATGGATTGGTAAGCGCCTACGATAAAGCCAACCCGGATGGGAAGCTGGTTTACATCGACGCAGGACTATCCATACTAAGAAGAGAATACATAAGTCAAATACCTTCTCACCAATCGTCCCCGTTAGAAGAGCTTTACTGTAAGATAATCGATGACAGAAACATGTTGGCCTACGAGGTCGACCAGAGGTTTTACGAGATCGGCTCACCTCGCGGACTGAGGGAGTTCCAGAGACTGTTGAAGAATGAGTCAGCGCCGGTATGCTGACTACCGGATTCAAAGAAATGCGTCCCCCCAATACACCGTCCCCACCGGTAAGTTTTCGCCATAAAGACTGATGTGTCGGATACGACAAACCGCGTCTGCTGCGGACAGGGCAACGACCTTTCTTTAGTATGCTCTGCGGCAGAATAATGCGCCCGAAGGTAGCCGACATTCGGAAGACATAGTCAACTTAAGAGAAGCGGGAGGAGACCTATGATCGTAACCAGAACTCCGGTGAGAATCCCTTTGGGAGGTGGGGGAACCGACCTTCCCTCCTACTACACTCAATATGGAGGTTGCTTGCTGAGCGCGGCCATAGACAAGTACATCTACGTGACGGTCAACAAAAGGTTCGAGGACTCCATCCGGGTAAGCTACTCCGAGACCGAGATAGCGGATACTTCCAGGAGGATAAAGCATCCCATCGTCAGGGAGGCGTTAAAGCTTCTTAACATCGAATCCGGCGTGGAGATAACTTCCATCGCCGACGTTCCGTCCAACACCGGCCTGGGAACCTCCTCCTCCTTCACCGTGGGCTTGCTGCACGCCCTTCACACCTACAAAAGGGAGAAGACCTCCGCCAACGACTTAGCGGAGGAAGCCTGCTTTCTGGAGATCGAGCTGCTCAAGGAGCCGATAGGAAAGCAGGATCAATACGTTGCATCATACGGCGGCCTGATAGGCCTGGAGATAGACCGTCTGGGAAACACCAAAGTCGAGCAGTTGCACCTCTCCGAAGATGCCAGAGATCAGTTGGAAAGCAACACCCTTCTTTTCTATACCGGCATCCGCAGGAGCGCAGGGAGGGTGCTCGGCGTACAGAACAAAGCCACCAGCTTCAAACGCGAAAAGACGGTAGAGAGCTTACACCAGATCAAACAGATAGGACAGCAAACCAAGGAAGCCTTCCTCACAGAGAATTTAGATCGTCTCGGCAAGCTTCTGGACCTTCACTGGCAGACCAAAAAGAAGCTCTCTAATAAGATCAGCTCCAGCCAGGTGGATCGATGGTACCAGGTGGCCAAGAGAAACGGAGCCTCCGGGGGCAAGCTGATGGGAGCAGGTGGCGGGGGGTTCTTCATGTTCTATTGCAACAACGGAAAGAACGGCTTCAGAAAGATCATGCAAAAGGAAGGATTGAGGGAGATGCCGTTTAGAATCGATTATGAGGGTTCCAAGGTTCTGGTCAATTTCTGATCCGGAAGCGAGAGGTGGACGTCTTCAGGTGACTTGCGACTGGGGCCACCGGATTTAAGCTTCCGACCGAAGCAACTCCGGCATCGCAAAGAGAAGCGGCAAAACGGAGACTATCGAAAACAACTTAAAGCAACTCAACATCCAAACCAAACGCCTTAAGGAGGGGCAGTCAAAATGATAGAGAAGGCCAAGGTGGCGACCATCATGGAGAAGTATCCCCGAACCTTCAACCGGATATACGTCGACAAATACTTCACCGACATGAGAAAGGTCATAGACCGGATGTCGGTGGAGGACATCGACCGGGTGATTGAAATTCTGTTCTCCGCCTGGAAAGACGATCGTACCGTTTTCATCATGGGGAACGGTGGCTCGGCCTCCACCGCTGCCCACTTCGCCTGTGATCTCTCCAAGTGCACCATAGTCGGGGGGAAAAAGAGATTCCGCGTGATCTGTCTGAACGACAACATACCTTTGATGTCCGCTCTGGTGAACGACGAAGGTTTCGACAATCTGTTCTCGGAACAGTTGAAGAACCTCATGCGCCCCGGCGACGTGCTCATCGGTATCAGCGTTCACGGCGGATCGGGCAAGGACAAGGCGGGACTGTGGTCGCAGAATCTCTTAAAGGCCATGAAACTCACCCGGGAGGTTTATGACGGCACCACCATAGGATTTTCCGGGTTTGATGGCGGAGTCATGAAGGAGCTGGCGGATGCTTGTATCGTGGTTCCTTTTGATTCAACGCCCCAGGTGGAATCGTTTCACTTGGCGCTGGAACACCTCATCTGCAGCTGTCTCAGAGACAAGATAAAGTCGCACTCCTCCGCCAGGGGCCAAAAGATTCTGTTTCAGACTCGATTCAGGAATAAATCCGAGGGTAGAACCGAAGAGGCGGTATTGGAGACGGTGGGAAGTGTCTCCTAGGCTGCGACTGAACGATCCAAGCCGAGGTTAGCCGATGCTGAAAGCGGTATTCTTGGACAGAGACGGCGTGATAAACCGGATGGTGTACCATCAAGAGCAGGGGATACTGGATAGCCCTTTCACTCTCACGCAGTTCAGACTGCTGCCCCGGGTGGCGGCTTCCATCCGCATGATCAATTCTTTGGGATTGAAGGCCGTGGTGGTCACCAATCAACCCGGCATTGCCAAGAAGCACTTTGACCTAATCACGCTTAAGGCTATGGAGGATAAACTGCATACCACCTTGTCCCGGCAAAACGCCAGGCTGGATGCGATTTATTACTGCTTGCATCACCCCCAGGCAGCAGACAAAGCTTACAAAGCGGAATGTGACTGTCGCAAGCCCCGACCAGGCATGTTATGGCACGCGGCAGAGGACTTCGGGCTGGATTTGACCAAATGTTACCTGGTGGGAGACGGCGTTACCGACGTCCAGGCCGGCAGCGCCGTGGGTTGTATAACGTTTTTGATTGGAAACCACAAATGCGACATGTGCCGGTTTTTGTCGGAGAAGAAGGTCACGCCCGATTACATCGTCCCCGATTTGTACCAGGCGACCAGAATCATCAAGAAACTGGAGGGAGGTTAAGATGGAGCTGTTTATCGACACCGCCAACCTGGATGAAATCCGGGAAACAGCAAAATGGGGAGTGATAACCGGTGCCACCACCAACCCCAAGATCATCTCCAAAGAAGGAAATGTGGGGGACCTGAGAGAGAAGATATTGGAGATAACCAAGATCGGCGATTTCCCCTTGAGTGTGGAGTCCACTTCTGAGGACTACCAAGGCATGGTGGAGGAGGCCAAAGAATACGCCGGTTGGCACAAAAACATCGTAATCAAAATCCCCATGGGCATAGAGGGCCTAAAAGCGGTCAACATCCTGGAGAAGCAGGAGGACATAAGAACCAACGTCACCGCCATAATGGCTACCAACCAGGCCATCTTAGCCGCACTGGCAGGAGCTTCATACGCCTCGATCTTCTACGGACGAGTGGCCGACTGCGGAAACGAGCCGGTTACCGTGATCGAGGAGACTTCCCGGCTTTTTGAAGCCCGGAACGTCAAAACCAAGATCATCGTGGGAAGCATAAGGAGCATGCTGGACATCAACAAAGCTCTTCTGGCCGGTGCGGACATCGTCACCGTACCGTTTCAGTTTCTCAAGAAGATGGCGGCAAACTTACAGACCGAAGCGACGATTAAGGAGTTTAACGACGCCTGGCGGGAAATGAGAGATAAGGGTCTGATTAAATTGAGAGACACCAAACGCGCTCCGCTTTCGCTGAGCTTCGTCAACCGATAATCCGCCGGCGAACAGCCTGAAGCGGCACTAAAATCGATCAAACGACCGTCAGTCTCTGACCGGCATAGGAGGCCGGTGAGGCGAACGGATTTCAGGTGAGAATGCGAATAGCTTTCATCGGACAAAAAGGCATCCCTGCCACCTATGGAGGGATCGAGGATTACGTGGAGAAGATCTCCACCCGGCTTGTCCAAAGAGGACATCGGGTGACGGTGTTCTGCAGACCTTATTACAGTCGTGGCAATGGAACGCATGAAGGCGTCAGGTTGAAGAGAACGACCAGTATCCCCACCAAGCATTTGGATACTATATCACATACCATTTTGTGCAGCGTGGAATCCTTGTTCAGCGACTTCGACCTGGTGAACTTCCAGGCGCTGGGACCCTCTTCTCTTTCGTTCATTCCCAAACTGTCCGGACGGGCAAAGGTGGTTGCCACCATCCATTCGCTGGACTGGCAAAGGGACAAGTGGAACATATGGGCAAAGCGCCTGTTGAAACTGGCCCAGTACCCTTCGGTCCGCTTCCCGGACAAGGTGGCGGTGGTGTCTCAAAGCTTAAAAGAGTACTTCGAGAAGAAAACCCCGAAGGAAGTGGTCAAAATTCCCACCGGCGTGGATCCGCCGGTCTTGCGCAAACCGGACAAGATCAGAAGATACGGACTGGAGAAAGACAACTTCATACTTTTTCTGAATCGACTGGTACCGGAGAAAGGCTGTCATCTTCTCATCCGGGCTTTTAAGAAACTGAAAACGGAAAAAAAGCTCTTCATCGCTGGGGACGGGAGATTCTCGGAAGACTATGTGAACAACCTCAAACAAACCAGCAGTGACAGGATAATCTTCGGCGGCTACGTGGAGGAAGACGTGCTGCAGGAGCTTTATACCAACTGCTACTTATATGTTCTCCCCTCGATGGTTGAAGGCATGTCACAGTCGGTGCTGAAGGCACTGAGCTATGGCCGGGCGGTACTGGTGAGTGATATTCAAGAGAACCTGGAGGCGGTGCAAGACTACGGATTCACTTTCCGAAATAGGGACTCTTCGGACCTCGAAGCCAAGCTCGAAATCCTCTTGAAGCGACCCGACCTGGTTAGGGCCGACAAGGAACGGAGAAGAAGGTACGTTCAGAACAACTTCTCCTGGGATCGGGCTGCCGAAGGTTTGGAGAGTCTCTTCGCCCGGTGTCTCAACGGCAAGTCGGGTGCCGGAACCTGCGTAGCATAGTCGCCCCCTTTCAGATTCATCATTCCCCCCTAAGGTAGTTTGAGAATGCTGAAAGTTATAAAAACACAGCCGATTAATAACCTCCTTACTACAATCGCTTTAGATGGACATACAACATTTTATGAGGATACCACAAAAGCGATTTTTCTACTTTCTTGACTTGTGGCATCTTATTTATTTTAAGACAGTTATCTCACCATAAGTAAAAGATTGAATTTTCGCCAAGTCTGTCGATATATTAGTTGTATATACAAACACATAATTTGCGTCTCCGTATTATGGGCTGAAGTATAAACAGAAGGTGACTGATATGAATAACAAGGACAGGGTTGAAGAGGCACCGTTTTTCAAATCCTTAGGCCGTTGCTTCATGGCTTTAAAGCGTTGCACTTCCCTCCTCCTTTCCCGGAAATCCTTTGATCTTTCCATGGAGCAGATTATGGTGCTCTTTATCTTAAGACATGAGGAGGGATTGCACCTCACCCAACTTGCAGAGATATGTGATAGGGATAAAACCACTGCCACCAGAATGATAGGCGGACTGGAAAGGCGGAATCTGGTGGTGAAAGTCCCCAGCAAGACAGATACCCGCCGGAAGTTGATTTATCTGACTCATCTGGCCAAGGAGAAGTTGAAGGAGCTGGCCCCCTTCGCCGAGGAGATGCAGAGTATCGCCATGAACGGTCTTGATCCGGGTGATGTTGAGCTTGCTCAGGATGTGTTGGACAAGATGGCGAACAATCTTGAGGGAAAATAGAATATAGGAAGAAGTAGTTGTATCTGCAATCAATGCACACGCAACCTAACCGATTCAAGCAGAATCAGAGGAGAAGAACATGAGGAAGGTATTAGTATTGTTGTCTTTCCTTACGCTTTCTGTATTGCTGCTTAGTAGTTGTGGTTCACGGCAGGATGAGGCAAAAAGCATGGAGCAGATCTATTCCGAGGAGGGGGTTCCGGTTAGGACGGAAAAGATAGAATTGACCAACTTTGCAGACAGGCGCAACTTCAATGCGGTACTGAGCGGAATAGAGGAATCGTCGGCCTACGCCATGATCTCCGACAAGGTCGAGAAAGTCCATGCCAAAGTGGGTGATTTCGTAAAAAGAGATGACGTTATAGTCTCCTTCCCCACCGACAACCCAGCGGCTCAGTATTATCAGGCAAAGGTTTCATTCGAGAACGCTGCCGCCAGTTACAGGAGAATGGAGGGCCTTTTCGAAACCGGAGGCATTTCCCAGCAGGACCTGGATAATGCAAGAACATCATATCAGGTGGCCCAGGCGAACTGGGATGCGGTACAGCAGGCCGTTTTGGTGAGAGCGCCCATCAGCGGCGTCTTGACCAAGGTGAATGTCCGTGAGTCGGATAATGTGCAACCGGACGACGAACTCTTCACCATTTCCCGGATAGATGAGCTGAAGGCAAAGATATGGGTCTCGGACAAGGATATCCGCAGCTTCAAAAAGGGGCTGCCCGCGCATGCAACCTGGAACGGCGTTGAGATATCGGGTAAGGTGGTCCAGGTGGATATGTCGGTCAACCAGGAGAAACAAGCCTTTGGGGTAACCGTCGAGCTGGAAAACCCGGATAAGATTCCGCTTACCGGCGTGGTGGCGGTGGTGAGCGTGGGTTTACATTCGAATCCCCAGGCCGTCGTGGTGGAGCGAAAAAACGTTCTTAAGGAAGGCGAAAAGACATACGTCTTTGTGGCCGACGGGGGAACTGCCAGGAAAAAATTTGTCGCTCTGGGCAATTCCCATGGACTCGACGTGGAGGTGGTTGAGGGTCTTTCTCCGGGAGATGAGTTGATTGTCGAGGGACAGATGCACCTGCAGGACGGTGAGAAAATCCGAATAACAAATGAAGCTGAACCGACTGTCTCTGAACAAGGATAACTGCGTGAAGGATTGAGGAGCCCGGGCTTCTGCAGAACTTAGATCCCGCTATATCAGAAATCAAAGGAGAAAAGTAGACCATGTTTCTATCTGACCTGTCCATAAAGAGGCCGGTGCTGACCAGCATGGCGCTGGCGGCTTTGCTCCTCTTCGGAGTGATGGCATATCTGGGATTGAACCTGCAGTTGTTTCCGGACATAGACTTCCCTGCAGTCACCATAGAGACGATTTATGCCGGAGCCGGGCCCAAGGAGATCGAGACCCAGATCACCAAACCCATCGAGGACGCCGTCTCCTCCATCAGTCGAATCGACGAAATACAATCCTATTCCATGGACGGAGCGTCTTTTGTGGTTATCATCTTTGAACTGGGCAAGGACGTGGATATCGCCAACCAGGAAGTAAAGGACAAGGTTGATGCCATTCTGGGGGACATGCCGGATGACTGCGACAATCCCATCATCCAGAAATTCGACATCGGGAACGAATCGGTGGTCGATTTGATTCTTTCCGGTGATCTGGAAGCAACCGAGCTCTACGAGATTGCGGATAAGAGGTTCAAAGACCGGTTTTCCCAGATAGAGGGTGTGGCTCAGGTGGAATTATCCGGAGGTCAAGAGCGGGAGATCCGGCTGGAGCTGGACAACCGAATCGTGTTCCAAAATTCCATCTCCCTTTCCCAGTTGAGCCAGATTCTCGGAGCCCAAAATCTGAACATACCGGGCGGGCAGTTCCAACAGCGTTCCCAGGAGTACTCCGTTCGTTTGACGGGCG
>CAYMNI010000058.1:0-12407 GCA_964391755.1 uncultured Ignavibacteria bacterium | reverse complement strand
GGATTCGGCGACGAAGCGGGCAAGCAGGAGCTGACCACCCTTCTTTCCCGGATCATGTTTCCCTTCCTCCTGCTGATCGCCGTGGCTGCTTTGGCTATGGGGATGTTGAATACCTTCAGGCGCTTCGGAGTTCCGGCATTGGCTCCCACCATGTTCAATCTGGGAATGATCGCCGGAGGGCTTTTCCTCTCGCCGCTTTTCGATCCGCCCATAATGGGGATGGCCTTGGGTGTGCTTCTGGGAGGGTTCGGACAGATGGCCATTCAGCTTCCGTCTTTGTGGAGGATCGGTTTCAGATACCGCTTCAGGATCAGCCTGCGTCATCCCGGAGTCAAAAGGATTCTTCTTCTGATGGCGCCGGCCACCCTGGGGCTGGCCTCCACCCAGGTGAACATATTCGTCAACACCCTGATCGCTTCGCTTTTGCCGGAGGGGAGCGTCTCCTATCTCAACTACAGTTTCCGGTTGATGCAGTTCCCCATCGGGGTGTTCGGAGTGGCGGTGGCAACCGTGACCTTCCCCATCATCTCCGCCTATGCCGCCAAAAAGGAGATGGGAGATTTCATTGATACCTTCACCTCTTCGTTGAAACTGGTCTTCTTCTTGACCATACCTTCGGCAGTCTTCCTGGCGATTGGCTCCCAGGAGGTCATATCCGTTTTGTTCCAGCACGGCAGATTCACCTTTTTGGACTCGGTGGCCACATCCCAGGCCTTGATCTTTTACTGCATCGGGCTGTTCGCCTACTCCTCGGTGAGACTCACCGCCTCCACCTTCTACTCTATGGGTGACACCAAAACCCCGGTCAAGACCAGCCTGGTTGCGGTTTTCGTCAACATAGTCTTGAATCTGATTCTGATGCATCCTTTGGGATTTCGGGGTTTGGCCTTAGCGGCATCTGTCGCCGCCATGACCAATCTGTTTTTGCTTCTGGTGATTCTGGACAAGAGGATCGGCCCGCTTAACAGAAGGGACATTCTGACAACCTTGGTCAAAATACTGTGCGCCGCCGGCTTGATGGGGGCAGTGGTTTGGCTATACCTCAAGTACTCCGGACTCAATCTGGAGACCGCCGATCTTCAGACGAAGATTCTGCATTTGGTGATAATCTTGATTTTAGGATCGACCGGTTTCTTCGTGTTCTCCTATTTTCTGAGACTGAAAGAGTTGAGCCGCATACGGGAGCTTTTGAAGCTCAAAAGAAGCGGATGAGCCTGTTGGTTCGGAGCGTCCTCCCGGACGGGTATCCGTCGCTCCGAACCGGACAGCTCGCGACTCAAGCCGAAAGGCGCTCCGCGACAAGCGGGTAAAAACGTATGTAATAGCAGTCATGGACCTATTCGAAAAAGAGAGAAAGCGACAGGGAATCGGCGAGACTCCTCTGGCGGACAGGATGCGCCCGGAGCGCCTGGAGGATTTCATGGGGCAGAAGCACATTTTAGGTGAAGGCTCCGTGCTGCGCAGGGCAATCGAGGAAGACAAGATTCAGTCGCTGATACTCTGGGGGCCGCCGGGCACCGGCAAGACCACCTTGGCTCAGATCATCGCCCAGATCACGGGAGCGCATTTCATCTCCTTCTCCGCGGTGCTCTCGGGAATTAAGGAGATAAAGGAGGTCATGGCCGAGGCGGCCCGGATGAAACAGCTTTATAACCGGAAAACCATCCTCTTCATAGACGAGGTCCATCGCTTCAACAAGGCCCAGCAGGATGCCTTTCTGCCCCACGTGGAGAAGGGGAATATCATCCTAATCGGAGCCACCACCGAGAATCCCTCATTCGAGGTCATATCCGCTCTTCTCTCGCGAGCCAAAGTGTATACCCTAAATCCGCTGAACGAGGAGGAACTGAAGGTCATCCTCAACCGCGCCATCCAAGACAAGACCAAGGGATTGGGCAACCTGAAGCCGAAACTGGATGGTGAAGCTTTGGACTACATCGCCCAGATGGCCAACGGGGACGCCCGGATAGCTCTCTCCACTCTGGAATTCGCCGTGCTGACCACCCCCCCGGACAAAGACAAGACCCGTCGGGTGACGCTGAAGATCGCCCAGGAGACCATGCAGAAGAAGGCGCTGGTCTACGATAAAAGCGGGGAGGAGCACTACAACATAATCTCGGCTTTTCACAAGAGCCTGCGGGGTTCCGATCCCGACGCGGCCTTGTACTGGCTGGGGCGGATGCTGGCCGGAGGCGAAGACCCCCTGTACGTCGCACGCCGGATGGTCCGGTTCGCCTCCGAGGACATAGGAAACGCAGACCCCTCCGCTCTGCAGGTGACCATAGCCGCCAAAGAGGCCTACCACTTTCTGGGCACGCCGGAGGGTGAGCTGGCGCTGGCCCAGGCGGCCGTATATCTGGCCACTGCGCCCAAAAGCAACGCGGTTTACAAAGCTTATAATCTGGTACAGAACGACATTCAGAAAACACAGGCTTTGCCCGTGCCTTTGCACATCCGCAATGCACCCACCCGTTTGATGAAGGACTTGGGCTACGGTAAAGACTACCAATATCCTCACGACCATCCCGACCATTTCGTGGACGAGACCTATCTGCCGGAGAATTTGAAGAATCGCAAATACTACCGCCCGACTGATTTCGGATTCGAGAAGGAGATCAAGAAGAGGTTGGAGTGGTGGGAGAAGAAACGACGGCAGGGAAAGGATTAAACATCAGGGGCTTTGTTTATTTTCGTATTTCTCCTCCAGGTGCTGCAGGTTCTCGATGGCTGTGGAATCGTTCGGGTTGACCGAGAGTATATATTCCCACGCTTCCCTGGCTTCCTCCACTTCTCCGAAAGCCAGGTGAGCAGCCCCCAACAGATGATAGGCGTCGATGTAGTTGGGGTCTAGCTTCAGAGCCAGCGTGGCACAGCCTCCCACCGCCGCCATCTGGTTTAAGCTCATGTAGATCACGCCCAGTTCGTACAGGTAGTCCGGATTATCCTGCAGAAAATCGTAGGCATTTTCCATATAGGGGAGCGCTCCTGCGTAATCGTCTCTTCTCCGGAGGATGTTTCCCATCATCCAGTTGGCTTTGGGATAGGTCGAGTCGATTTCCAAAACGGCATTCAAAGTGACTATGGCGCTGTCCAATTCATTCAGTTTGTGATATTGGGAGGCCAGGTTATAGTAGCTGAGCGTATCCAGAGGGTTTCGCTCGACGGCCCGCTGATACATCCAAACCACGTCCCAATGTCGGTCCGCCCATTTCAGGATGCGGGCGACCTTGTACAGGTTGTAGCCGGTCTCATCCACCGGATGAGGATCGACCTCCTGAATCATAACGTAGCGAGCCACGGACTTGGATTCCGATGCGTTGATCAATATCCAGGGAATCGTATGAAACAGTCCCAGCCAGATGAAGACCAAACCCCAGGCCCGGTATCTTTGCCACCCGAAGGAGTCGCCCTCAGACCCGCCGCCCGACTTAGACTCCTTCTCCTCCGAAACCACAGGCTTCTTAGAGTACCTCTTTTCCCCCCAATCCAGGAACGTCAACACTCCCAGCAGGGCAAAGAAGACGGCAGGGGACGATCTTAAGTCCCAATCCGCGCTCCCCAAAGTGAAGTTGAAGGCGAAAAGATAGACCATGGCGCAAAAGACAGCCAGCATCAGGAAATTGACCAGTCTGTTTTTGAACTCCTTGTGCTTGAACTTGAAGTAGACGAGAAAGAGCAGAAGGGATATGCCCACAGGCGTCAGCAGAAGAAGCTGGTTGGCAAACTCCAGGATGTGAGCCGGCGAGAACATGCCGAAGGCATAGGTTTCCGTTCCCAGCAGGGGAAGGATGATGATGCCTTTGCCGGTCTTCTCCAGGCCCGTGGCCACCACGATCACCCAGGAGATCACCAGAAATGCGGCCACCACCAAAGCCGCCACCAGAAATGCATTCGAGATGGTCTTTCCCAGTCCCTTCTCTTTTGCCGGCTGGTCTTTTCGTCCCTTCAACAGAAGATAGACAAACGACGGTATGTAAATCAGGGAGGTTATGTGCAGGGCCACGCTTATCATAAACACCACCAGCACCGGAAGGATGCTGTTCTTGCCGGAGAGGTATCTGGCGGCGAAGAAGACATAGGCCAATAAAGCCACCTGAAGTATGCTGTAGCTCTCCACGTATCCGAAGAAAAGCTGCACCGATCCCAAAGTGATCAAAAAGGAGAAGATCAAGAGCTTTCCGAAACCGCTTCTCCCCAGAAGCGATGAGAGTTTCAACGCGAAAAAGACGAACGCACCGCCGCAGAGTACGCTGACGAAGGCATAGGTCAGTTCCGGAGTCCAGGTGGGAACTTGTTTCATCATCAGCCGATAGGCTATTCCGTGTATGAACCCGTCCAGCCACTCCTGAAGATGAATTTTGCCGCTGGGAAGTTCCGTTATGCGAAACATTCCGTCCCCCAAGAGGTGCATTCGATCCCGAAATATCCAGAACAGGGGAAGGGAAAGCAGGCTCAGAAAGATGAAAGTCAGATTTTGGTTTAGGTGGGTGAAGGGGCGGCTGACGGCTGTGGCGACATTCTCCAATCTTTCATAGAGAGACTCCCCAACCGGTGGAATGAGAACCGCCAGAGATAGCAGGGCCAACGCCCATCCTATCCAGGCCGGAAAGAAATGATAGAAGTGAACTCCCCAGGCGTATGCAGGAGCTACATACATGGTCAACAGGTGAGCTAAGATCAAAACTGCAGTCCAGGGAAGAAACACCGCTTCGAAGATCCTTCCCGAAACCTCTTTTTTCTCCACGGCGCTTCTGGCCGCTTTTCCTTTTGGATCACTCTTGGATGACTTCATATAAAGTAGCTCCGGGTCTTTAATATATTACCCCACAAGCGTCTGTCAAGTTGGAATCGTTGGTCGACACTCGTGCAGTTCCGTATGAGATGTTTGTCGAGGCCGCCGGGATTGAATCCCGGCGGCTTCCTGCTTTTCTTAAACGACCCACAATTGCGTCAGGTTTGGTTTAGGAGTTGCCATCGGTTCAACCTGTGCGGCTGCTCAACGCCAGAGGAGTATCACACCAAACCAGAACCTAGCTTCAGCTAGGTTCTGTTAAACTATGTTCCGGCTTCTTTCACATGGAAAGCTGAAGCTTTCCGCTACGTTTCATTTGGATCTTCTCTCTTCCGGGGCAACCCGGCCCTGACCGCGATGCTCATTGTCGAGGTCGCCGGGATTGAATCCCGGCGTCTTGACGTTACGGAAATTGCCTTGACAACCCCATTGCATTTGAATATATACCGAATGTCAACAAGCGCTTAATTTCCAGCGCCGGGAGAATACTCATGATCACCGGGAATAACCATCTTCTAAGGCCCGCCTACCTGGAAGTCGATCTGGATGCCATAGCTTTCAACGTCCGAAATATCAAGCGAAAGCTGGGCAAGGACGTGGAGCTGATGGCCATAGTCAAAGCCGACGGTTACGGCCACGGAGCCAAGACGGTAGCCCGGGTTGCCTTGCAGAACGGAGCTGACTCTTTGGGGGTAGCGGTTTTGGAGGAGGGGATCGAGTTAAGAGAGAGCGGGCTGAAAGCTCCCATCGTCAATCTGTATCCCGAACCGCCCCGGCGGGCAGGCAGGATCGTCCAATACGATCTGGGACAGGTGGTCACCGACGTGAAGCTGGTGATGAAGCTCTCCCAGGAAGCCGTGGAGCAGAAAAAACGCTGCGCCGTCTACATCGAGATCGACACCGGCATGGGTCGCTACGGCGTACCGCCGGAGCAGACGGTGGAGCTGGTCAAAAAGATAAAGAAGCTTCCCCACGTCGACCTCAAAGGCATCCTGTCTCAATTCTCCACCGCGGATCAGCGGAAAAAGGATTTCGTTTATAAACAACTGGGCATCTTCACCAAAACCTTGGATCAACTCCAGGTTTCGTATAATCACATCCCCATCAAGTCGATTGCCAATTCCGGCGCGGTCCTGGACGTCCCGGCCAGCTATTTCAACCAGGTGAGGGTGGGATTTCTGCTCTACGGACTCTATCCGTCTTTCGAGACCTCCGAATCGGTGCGGGTCAAGCCGGCCATGACCTTGAAAAGCAGGGTGCTGTTCGTCAAGGTGGTCGGAAAAGGAGCATCCATCAGCTACGGCAGGACCTTCATAGCCAAAAAGAAAACCAAGATCGCCACCATCCCATTGGGATATGCAGACGGCTACAGTCGATCGCTCTCCAATAAAGGAGAAGTGCTGATCAAAGGCAAGAGGGCAAAAGTGGTCGGCAGGGTGTGCATGGATGCCTTCATGGTGGACGTCACTTATATTCCGGACGTGAAGGTGGGGGACGAGGTGGTGTTGATGGGAAGGCAGGGAAAAGACGAAATCACCGCACACGACCTGGGGCGCTGGACCGGAACATTCGGATACGAGATCATAAGCCGCATGGGAAAAAGACTGCCCACGGTTTACAGACAAAAGGCGAGGCAACGTTAGGCGGGCTTACTTTTAACGGTCTCCGCATTGCACAGGAATTTTGTGATCCTGATGTTGAGGCCATACTGTTGAATCACAACTTTAGAAAACGTTCTACGAACAAAGCCTAATTGCCCGGTTAAAATCAACCTCACCCCCTCTTTCCCCCTCTCCACTTGGTGGAAAGGGGGACCAAGGGGGAGAGGTAAAAGGACAGGGCTTGTTGAATTTGTGAAATCCCGCCTTGGCGGGGTCCCTGTCCGAGATTTAGGCGGACAGCCACACGGTTCGACAGGCTCATTTGTTGAGAGGGGGACCAAGGGGAGAGGTAGAAAACAATCATGCTTATCAACTATCACACAATCGATCTCCAACTTAAACACCCCTTCCGCATCTCCCGCTCCGTCACCGAGCTCAAGAAGAATGTCCTGGTGCAGATCGATGAAGGTGTGGGTGAGGCCGCGCCTTCGCAGTATTATGGAGAGAATGCTGAGACGGTAATACAGTGCCTGGAGAAATTCAAAGATCAGATCGGAGATGATCCTTTTCAGATTGAGTCGATTCTTACCGGCTTGGATGCAAAAGTCGAGGGGAATTACTCGGCCAAGGCCTCTATCGACATGGCACTGCACGATCTGGTGGGCAAAAGGCTAAACGTACCCGTATATCGCCTTCTGGGACTGGATGGTACAAAGCCGCTGGTCACGTCGTATACCATAGCACTCGACACCCCGGAGAGAATGAAGGAGAAAACCAAAGAAGCGAAGGGTTTTTTGGTGTATAAGGTGAAGATGGGAGTCGAGGGCGATCTTGAGATGGTCAAGGCAGTGCGGGATGTCACCGATGCAAAAATCAGGGTGGATGCCAACGCCGGATGGAGCACAGACGAAGCCCTGGAGAAGATCAGGAAGCTTAAACCGCTGAATGTCGAGTTCGTCGAACAGCCTATTGATCCGGCGGACAAGGCCGGACTGAGAAAGATAAAAGAAAAATCGGAAGTTCCGATCATTATCGATGAGCAGTTGATGACCTCTAAAGACATTCCCGGTGTGGTGGGGCTGTGTGACGGGATAAACATAAAGCTGGCCAAGTGCGGAGGAATCCGGGAAGCCCTGCGAATGATCCACACGGCCAGGGCGCACGGGCTGAAGGTGATGCTGGGATGCATGATAGAAAGCTCGGTGGGAATCGCAGCCGCAGCCCATCTGGGATCGCTGGCAGACTACCTGGATCTGGACGGCAACCTCTTGGTGACAAATGATCCCTATGAGGGGATCAGATTGGAGAAGGGGAGACTCTATCTCTCCGATCTGCCGGGATTAGGCGTCATTCCCCGCGCATAGTCAAGCCTAGTTCCGGTCAATCGGTTCTGGTTTCAAGCGAAGCTGACATCCTTACTTTATATCAGGCCATGAAAAACATTAAATTTGCCATCCTGATTTGTCTCTTCATCTCCGGAATCTTGGATGGGAGCATCCAGGCTCAGGCGGCGGACCCCAGTACTCCCAAGATATCGGTGGTGTATCCCAGACCGGGCGCCACCATAGGCGTCTCCGACTCCACCTTCATCTTCGGATCGGTCACTCCGGAGTCCCGGCTAACCATAAATGGTCACAGAACGAAAGTGTATCCCAACGGCGCATTCCTGGCATTCCTGCCTCTACAACCGGGTGATTTCGATTTCGAGCTGGTGGCCGAAAATGACTCCGGTACCGCATCCAAGAAGGTGACGGTGAAGGTGCCGCAAGGTGTCTTTCCCGTTCCGGAAGATAGCTTCTGTATCGTGAAGGGCAGCACGCGTCCCAACCAGGATCAGGTTCTGACGGCAGGTGACATTCTGGAGACCGGCTTCAGGGGCACCCCCGGATGTCAGGCCAGCTTCTCCATAAAGGGCCTGGCGGAGGGTATTCCCATGGTCGAGGCTTCGCTCAGGATTGCATCTTATGAGAGGAACGACCCCTGGGGCGAGAATAAGCCGGGATTGGCTTGGACCAAGGGATTCTATTCAGGCTGTTACATCGTAAGGGAAGACTGCATGATCGAAGATGCGGAGGTCTCTTTCAAGCTCATCAAAAAGGTGGGGAGAGACAGCGTTTACCTGGTCGAATCGTCGCGGGTCAAGATCACCGTAAGACAAGACTCCATCCCCCAGGTGGTGGAGTTCGTGGGCTCGTCCGTGATCGCCCGGACAGGGCCCAGATTGGGATACGCACTGCTTTACCAGCCGTCCGGTATAAGGGCGGCAGCCACCGGGAAGAAGGGTGAATGGGTGCGGCTAAGACTGGCTTTTGGAGAAAACGCCTGGGTGCACCAGGACAGCATTACCTACCTCCCTTTGGGAACGCCGCTGCCCAAGAACGTCCTCACCACCATCCAGACCAAAATGCTGGAGGGATCGACGCAGGTGATTCTGCTTCTGTCTCCTCGTCTGAGCGCCACCGGAAGACTGCCGTTCCGAGTGGAACAACAGTTGGACCCACCGGCGCTTTTCCTCTCGGTCTACGGGCTGACCTCCAACACCGACTGGATCAGATATGATTCCGAAGACCAGGTGATAAGAAACATCAGTTGGGAGCAGCCCGCGGAGGAGGTCTACCGGCTGAAGGTTTTTTTGAATCAAAAACAGCAGTGGGGATATGATGTCTTCTACGACGGAGACAATCTGATTCTGGAGGTTAAGCATCAGCCCAAGCTGGGAAGAGGTTTGGAGGGATTGAAGATTTGCCTTGATCCAGGTCATTCGCCGGATCCGGGGGCGGTGGGGCCCACCGGCCTGGAAGAGAAAACGGTCAATCTCGAGATCGCCCGGAAGCTGAAGAGAATTCTGGAAAGAAACGGAGCCGAGGTGGTGATGACCAGAGAGGGCACCGAGCCTGTGGGTATCTATGACCGGCCCAAAATAGCCCTCCGGAAGGGCGCCCACATGCTCATCAGCATCCACAACAATGCGCTTCCCGACGGGGTGAATCCGTTTTACAATAACGGCACCAGCACCTATTATTACCATCCCCAGGCGCTGGCTTTGGCCAGAGAGATTCACGGCGAGTTGGTGGAGAAGTTGGAGCTTCCGGATTTCGGACTGTACTACGGAAATCTGGCGCTCACCAGGCCCAGTCAGCTCCCGGCGGTGCTGGTGGAATGCGCCTTCATGATGATCCCGGAACAGGAGGAGCTCCTGAAGACCGAGAAGTTCCAGAACAAATGTGCCGAAGGCATTTACCGGGGAATTCGCAGGTTTGTGGAAAAACTGCGAGACTGATTCAAAAAGGTCTGATCTTTTCGGTGCCTTTGACAAAAAACCAGAACCTAACTTAAGTTATGTTCTGGTTTTCACGTATTCGATCGAACACCCGGTGCCTGAGGCTGAGTTCCTTTTCCCACCCAACTACGGACACCAATCGAACAACCTAATCCCCTGTTATTTGAAGATCACCTTGTCGAAATCCCACCAGTCCAATTCGATTTCGTCTCCGTCATCCGTGGTCACGTAAATTCCCTTGTTCTCCTCGTTGACGTCGTTGGAACCGGAGAGCTTGAAGCTGTTTCCGTTTTTCAAAGTCACCAGCACGGAGTTGGATGATCTTTTTTCTATCTGCGCAATCTGAGAAAACTCCACGTCCACATCCAAGTCCCTGTATTCTCCGTCCAGCCGCTCCCAGGATTCGGTCTCGTCGTCATCCCACCGGATGTAGCCCTGGAAGCTGTCCCCGTCTTCGTCGTACACCACTCCGTACAATGGCTTGGGATTCTCGAATTGGTCATATCTCAGCAGGTGTTTGTCTCCGTCATCCAGAAACTCCAGCCGATCGAATTCGTCCCAGCTGATCGTAACCCGTCCGTACTGGAGATCAAAGATCACTATGCCCCGATTGCCGCTGTTCACGTCGTTGGTTCCCGATAATCTCATCTTGTCACCGTTTCTCAACTCCACCCAGGTGGAGCTGGAAGATCTTCGCTCTATGACCTTTATCTTTCCGAAGGGGATCTTGCGGTTGCGATGTTTTTCCTCTCCGTCCAGTATGTCGGAATAGAAAAGCTCGTCCACGTCCCAGCAGATGAAGCCTTTGAACGTATCCCCTCTCCTGGTCTCGATCTCTCCGTAAAGTCGTTTGTCGGGTTCGATTATTTCATCCGGCTCGCATTCGTCGAACTCCACTAAGTCCACGTCATCCCAATCCAGGTTCACTTCACCCTCGTCGGGATCCCAAATGACTATCTCTCTTATGCCCGAACCCACGTCCGTTCCGGAGCCGTAAAACGTTATTTTGTCGCCGTTTTTGAGCGACAGGGTGGCCCTGTTTTTGGACCTCCTCTCCAGGGATTTCAGATATCCAAACTGAATTCCGGAGCTGGCTTGGCCTTCCGAACCTTGCTCATCCCAGGTTATCTTCAGGCCGAGGATGCTCACGTGCTTCTCGCGACGGCTTCCTTCCCGATGACTTCCTTCCCGCTTCTTGGTGGCGTCCAGGATGTTGTCCCAGAAGGCTTCGTTCTTGTCCCACCGAATCGGTCCCCGAAAGCTCTCCCCGTCTCTGGTGTAAATGGTTCCGCAGATTCTTCCGGGCTGGGCATGGAGAGTTGAACTAAAGGCGAAAAGCAGAAGCAGCATCCCGCAAATCCCGGGCAGAAGCATTTTCTTCATTACTATCCTCCTCCAACTTGTTTGTTCTCGTCGCATGTGGGAGCGGTCGGCAAGCAAAGCGTACGCAGACAAAGCATCCCTTAACCTTTTCACCGGCACGTCTCACTTGGCCCGAAACCCAACTCTTACACGTTTTTCTTACGTATGGGCATCGTAAAAGTTTCCTTTGAGATCGACCCGACGAAATCCCCCCGAGCATCCGTCTTTAGGCCGCCGGGCCAAAACAAAAAAGCCTTGCGCTGCACGGAACTTTTAGTATACTAAGAAAGAAGGAAGGCTTTTCGCACTCTTATACAGAGGATGTCAACCCGGTTTGAAACATGACCATTCAGAACACGAAAGAACAGAGACTCAAAAGGTTCGTCAAGAGCCGCTACGGCCAGATAGCCAAAAAGGGCGAAACCTGTTGCAGCTGTAACGGGGTCAGCGTAAAGGATCAGGCCGGGGCCATAGGCTACTCACTGAACGAGCTGAAGCAGATACCCGAGTCCGCCATAATGGGTCTGGGCTGCGGCAATCCCACGGCTCTGGCTGGTTTGAAAAAGGGACAGATGGTCTTGGATTTAGGCTCCGGCGGGGGGATCGACGTCTTCTTGGCCGCCAACAAGGTGGGCAAGGATGGGTGGGTCATCGGAGTGGACATGACTCCGGAAATGATAAGAAGAGCCAGAGCCAATGCCAGAAGGGCCGGATACCGAAACGTGGAGTTCCGGCTGGGTGAGATCGAAAATCTGCCGGTGGAGGACGAGTCCGTCGACGTGATAATCAGCAACTGTGTGATCAACCTCTCGCCGGACAAGGAGAAGGTGTTTGCCCAAGCCTTTAGGGTGTTGCGGCCGGGAGGAAGGATGATTGTCTCCGACATCGTCACCGACAAGAAATTGCCGGATGACATACGCAGGTCTTTTTCCGCCTGGGCCGAATGTATCGGCGGGGCGCTGACCAGAAAAGAGTACCTTGCGGCCATAAGGATGGCGGGCTTCTCGAAAATAAGGGTTTTGGACGAGAAGGTGTTCTTGGAGGAGGGAATGGCCGAGAGGATCAGGGGGAAGATCATCAGCATCAAGGTGGAGGCCAGAAAGGAGCTTGAGGCTGGGATTTAGTCGTCAGTCGTCGGTTCTCGGTTCTCAAAAATCATAGCATACACCGATAATTGAAACGGAGAAATGGCCAAGCTGGTGGTTCGACGTGGCTCACCACCGTGAGCTTGTCGAACGGTCGAAGGGCTGAAGTACTGTTCCGTCCCAGGCTGGGAAAAGAAGTTGTGAAGTCTGTTTGTTGATTGTCTTGTGATTTTGTCATAGACGGTCGACTGTGGACGGTCGACGGTTTTTCCGGAGAGGTGGCCGAG
>CAYMNI010000057.1:0-12504 GCA_964391755.1 uncultured Ignavibacteria bacterium | reverse complement strand
AGGAGCAGGATTCGAGCAAGTACAAAGGATTGTGCAAGAACTGCAGAAAACGTGACAGCTGCCGGCTTCCCAAGCCGGAGGGCGGTGTCTGGCGGTGTGGGGATTACGAATAAACCGGGGGAAGCAGGTTTTTTAGTAAGATTGGATGGCGATATCAATTCAATGCACCAAACGATAAACCACAAGACGTGTCGGCCCACCGGCTTTCCCCCTTGGAGCGGACACGCAAGATGAAGGAGGCAGTAATGAAGGCATCTGTTGCGGAAACCGACCGCACAAGCAGCGTGGATGAGCAGGCGGGAAAGAAACGCCGGACGGTATACGACAACGTAACCGATCAGTTCGACAAGGCCGCTGATTTGATGAAACTGGATGGGAACATCCGCAAAATCCTGGCAAGAACCACCAACGAGATCATCGTCAACTTCCCGGTGAAGATGGACGACGGTCGCATCGAGATGTTCACCGGCTACCGGGTGCAGCACAACAGCGCGCTGGGGCCGTTTAAAGGCGGACTGCGCTTCCATCCGGCGGTAGACATCCACGAGGTGAGAGCTCTGGCCACCTGGATGACCTGGAAATCGGCCATCGTCTACATCCCCTTCGGCGGAGCCAAGGGCGGGATTCAGCTGGATCCCTCCAAGTATTCCACCCACGAGTTGGAGCACATCAGCCGCCGGTTCACCTTCGCTTTGGGAAGCAACATCGGCCCGGAGTATGACATCCCGGCGCCGGACGTGAACACCACCGCCCAGATCATGGCTTGGATTCTGGACACCTATCTGTCCACCATGCCTCCGCACGAACGGCAGAGCTGCACCCACGTGGTGACCGGCAAGCCGGTGGAGTCGGGCGGCAGCTTGGGAAGGGATAAAGCCACCGGACAGGGCGTGGTGTACACCATCGAGGAGTGGGCCAAGGATCGCAACTTCGACCTGAAGGGGGCCACCTACACCGTGCAGGGATTCGGAAACGTGGGCTCCTGGACCGCGCGGCTGATGAAAGGGCACGGTTCGGTGCTCATTGCTGTGGAGGACGTCAGCGGGGCCATCGCCAACGCCGACGGCATCGATCCGGACGATTTGATCGAATATGCCGGCAGGAACAAGGGTCTGATCGCAGGCTACCCCAAAGCCGAGCCCATCGATCGTAAAACCCTTCTGCAGACGGAAGCAGATATCTTCGTCCCGGCAGCACTGGAGAACCAGATAACCAAAGAGACCGCTCCCTGGCTGAAGGTCAGAGTGGTAGCCGAAGGGGCCAACGGTCCCACCGACCCGGACGGCGACCTGATCCTGCAGGAAAAAGGCATCGACATGATTCCCGATATCCTATGCAATGCCGGCGGAGTCATAGTCTCCTACTTCGAGTGGCTGCAGAACAAGCGCAGCGAATTCTGGGATTTAGACGAGGTGGACCGCAAGCTGCATAAGAAAATCGTGGCCGCGTACGGACGAGTCAGGGATGCAGCCAAGCAGTACCGTACCGACTGGCGCACCGCCGCCTACGTGGTGGCTTTGGCCCACCTGGAGAGAGTCTACAAAGAGCGGGGCATATTCCCGTAATCGCGATAAAAAGGTGTTTTTAGAAAAGAGGTCTCCTCCGGCCATCCAAGATCGGGGGAGACCTCCTGTTTTTTGTGACTTCGACGCCCGACGGTACTCACCCCCTAAGATAGGCCCCAACAGTCGAATGTAGCGTCCGAGTTTGCCATGCACCATATAGTGTATGGCTTGCCCTGAACCGCATGGTTCAAGGCTTGTCCCGCCAGCGGCGGGATTCATCTCGGACGATGTATTTCTCTCTCTGCTCGGGCGGGAGTTAAACGCCCGTCTGATCAAGGACGCCTTAAGAGTCGGATAGTCCTACGGACATATCCGACCTACTGCCTAAGAGATTTTAAATCCTGCTAAGGTCTTTCTAATTTCATCCTCTTTCGCCTTTGGGTCATTAAGGTCATATACATCAATCCGGATGATATATTCTCCTTTGCCGAATCTGGCTGGACTTAACTTTCCCTTAAGAAAGGTCCGGGAAGTTGCTGGCCAACTTGCTTCTTCTATGAAAGGTCCTTGATAAAGGGTATATTCCCCCTCTTTGTCACGCTTTAAAAAGTAATAATAGACTTTACAACTCACGGTGTCATTCGCATCCTTTTTTAAATCATAGAACTCGCAGTAGAAATTAGGAGCTTGTCCTAAAAGAAAGACATTGCCCGGTTGGGGTCTAATCACCAATCCATTGCGAATGAATTTAGTTCCGTTTTTCTCAATATAGGAAGAATCTGCTATCCAGATAGAATCAGCTATAATCAGTTGGGTTATCTTTTCTTGAGCTTCGAGATTAGCATGTGGGACCAAGATAACCGAGGTGTCCAGATAGATACCTATTCTATCTGAGGCACTATCTTTTACACTTACCGCAATGTTATAGTTTCCGGGAAATAAACTGTCACAAACATACTGATCAACAAAAAGCAACTCTTTACGATCCAGATACTTGGAAATCTCTTTCTTAACCCAGATGCTATCACAAGCTATTGTTCTTCTCTTCTCATCTGATATAACCACCTTTTCCTGGAAGATTAACCATCCCAAATTCGAATCAACAGAATCCGGCAGAAGTCCTAACTTCTCAATGGGAACACCTACATTTACCCGCACGTTATAAATATCACCTTCGTTCCAGAACTTCCAATAGTTCCAGGGAAAATCAAGAGGAGAGCCAAAATCGGGAATAAACTCCGCCTTGGCTAACTCAACTTTCTCCATCATAGTCTTATAGAAGCCTGCTATCGCCCCATGTGGTTCTTGGCCAGGGCGTCTGTAAACGTCTTGCCTATATATATCTGTGTTTGGAGGATACTCTTGAAACTGAAATGAGCCGTATTTATAATAATGCCAGACCACTGCACCATCTTCGCTCATAGTTGAGTTAGAAATAAATTTAGCACCAGCCCGGCTAAATATGTATTCAGGTGACTCCGTCTCATCCGGCTCTCCATAAAGTATATAGACGTCCCCTCTATCGTCCCAGGGTCTTGGTTGTCCAAAAGAGATCCCGAAGAAGTAAAGCGAATGTTCAACCCTGCGGTCAAATTCTATCTTGAATTCATTTTCCTCAGTGGTTGGGTCAGGGTCTTTTTTCTTCCAGAAGGTAAAGAGCCACTCCTCTCTTAAGGAGTCGGGAAGATTAAGATATTCTTTCAACTCCTCATCAGATGCTACCAATTTGAAGGAGAAGTAGAAAATTCTTCCATCTTCCGTTTCCCAGAGCTTTTCTTCTTGTTTTTTGATTAACTTTTTCAGGAAAGATTCTCTTTCCCTTTGGTTTTTGCTGGCAAGATATCCTGTTTTTTCAACGGAATCTTTTAACTTGGAGTAAGCAGCTTGCTCTTCCGGGGATAATAAATTGTATCTGGTGTTCCAGAATCGAGTAATTCTATCCTGTATCTGCTTTTGAGGAGCTTCTGTTTCAAGTAGCAGAATCAGAGTGTCGAGTTCTGCCCGAGAGATACCAGCTTTGATCAATGGTTTCAGCAAATCTTTTTGCTGGAAAGTTAGCTCCTTTTGACTATACAAACCAGAAGCACAACCTAGAAGAAAAGCAAGCAGAATCCCAATAAATAATGTTAAGAAGATTTTGCTTTTCATCTTCTCTTTTCTTTTTTGTTCTATGGTATTTCGAATGATATACGCTTTCTCAAATTGATTTGTTAAACAAGGAGAAAGGTAGCTTTGATGTGCGAAATTCAAAAATTGCCCCCTTTTTTTAGGGGGCAATTTTCGCCAATCGGACTTCTACTTGGAGTGCTATCAACTACTTAACAGGGGGTCTGGGGTCGCCAGGGCAGACCCATTCCCAGCGCTCACAATCACCGCCACCAAAGCAACCTGGATCACAATCAGCTTCACAGGGTCCACACCAATCAACACAGAGCCAATAGCAATGCTCATCTGGTGCGGCCACAGCCTCCTGGGGCTGTGTAGTGGCAAAGATCTGAGCAAAGACGGTCAGAAAAAATATTACCACAAAAACCCCAAGTATAAGAGTTAGAATCTTCTTTTTCATCTATCTCACCTCCTTTCTTGTTTTTTCCTGATCAGGTTTGCAGAACATCAACACAACTCTTTTGGCTATATCTAACGGTTCTTTCCTCCTCCTCTTTTTCCGCTTCGCCCCTCTTGGGGTGTGCCCTCGTCTCCAAGCGGTTCGACTTCGCTCACCGTCCGCAGGAGGGGCGGAGCTTTGAGGAGATACCGGATCAAACCAGCCGGGGACGGTCGAATGACCCGTCTGGGTCCGGTTCCCCCTTCTGCTTGAAAGGAGCAAGGCAGCGATTACCGTCCACCGTCCACCGCAAATCCCGGGGCGAGGGTGAGGGTATCATGAACTATGAACCAAAAACCGCTTAATCCGTCCACCGCTTAATTTCGGCCCTGTCCCGCCCGACGGTCTTAGAAGAGCGTCCCTATGCTCCCCCTGCGGGACAGGGCCTTTCCTTTGAGAGGAAGGAGGAAATAACCAATAACCTTCCCGGACGGATGTCCGGTTGCTCTGATCGGTGCTCCCCTTCTGCAAGAACTGTGCCGGTTACGATCAATAGCAGGAACTTAGAGGCTAAATCCAAATCTGACTGGAGAATAAAACCACAGAAGCCAACAGAGTCAGGCGGGAAAAAATGTGAGGAAAGCAGGAGACCGTTTCAGAAATGAAACGACGCCGACCAGCCAAATCGGCGTAATTTACTCTTCACCATAAAGTTACAACAGATTTCAAAAATGAAACGCCAAATTTCAAAAATGAAATGTCACTCCAGGTTGTGCATCTTCATCTTTCTGTAAAGAGTAGTCTTTGAGATGCCCAGAAACCTTGCCGCTTGCTCTCTGTCATTTTCAAATTTCTTCAACGCCCCCAGAATCTCCACCTTCTCCAACTCAGCTTTCTTGTCGGAAAGGCAATCGCCCGGGCTTTCTACTGTGTCCGGTCTGCTTAATTCCTCAAGTAGTCTTCGAGCATCCAATAGATTCAAGATCGAGACCAGCCTCTTGAGCTCATTCTGCAATTCACGAACGTTACCCGACCAAGCACGCGAGACACAGCCTTGAATGGAGGAAGAATCCTCCAAGTCCGCCGGAGTTATCCCTTTAACTCCCAGTTCTGCCAGGAAGTGCGCAATCAGCAAAGGAATGTCAGCCCTCCTGTCCCGCAGGGGCGGAAGTCTTAACCCAACCACGTTTAACCGGTGATACAAATCTTTCCTGAAACCTCCCTGGTCCACCTCTTCATTCAAGTTCTTATTGGTGGCCACCATCACCCGAAAGTCAACCTTGCGCGACTTGACCTCTCCCAGCCGGGTGATCTCCTTGTCTTCTATCACGTCCAGCATCTTGGCCTGTAGCCCCAAAGGAAGATCTCCGATCTCATTCAAAAAGATGGTCCCCCCATCAGCCTCCTCCAACAATCCCCTCTTGTCCTTGTCCGCCCCGCTGAAAGCGCCTCTCTTGTAACCAAAAAGCTCGCTCTCCAACAAGTTATCGGGAATGGCAGCGCAGTTAACCTTGACGAATCGCTTATCCTTCCTCTTGCTCTCACAGTGTATGACTTTGGCCAAAAGGTCCTTCCCCGTGCCGGTCTCCCCCTCCAACAGGATCGACACGTCCGCATCCTTGATCTTCCTGGCCTCCTCGATCAAAGCCAGCATCTGTGGGTCTTGTGTGATAACGTCGGAGAAGTGATATTCGGTCCTGTGCCTTGACCCCGGATCTCCGATCTTACCCAAGGCTCTGTCGATTCTGCCTCTCAACTCGGATGCTATGTCCAGTTCTCTCTTCTCCCCCAGCCGTTTGAGAATCTTCTCCGAGCCGGTAATATGAACTTCCGCCTTCTCGTACTCTCCCCTCTCACACAGGAACTCGCAGAAGGCCAGGGTGATCATGGCCACATGGTAATCCGACTCCAACTCCTTGAATATTTCCTTTCCCCGGGCATAATGCGCCACCCGATCCACATATTCAAAGGCATTGGACTTAACCGCTTCCAGATGAGCTTTGCCTAGCTCGAATTTGGCTCCAATCTGATCCAGGATGGAGACAGACTTCTCGAAGTTCTCCTTGGCCTTCTCTTTCTCTCTTCTGGCGGTGTGAATCTGTCCCAAGGCCCGATGAATCGCTCCGATCTCTATCTTCTCCCCCAAAGATGTGGCGACCTTCATGACTCTATCGCAGGAAGACAATGCTTGGTCGTATTCCTTCTCCGCAATTTGCACCTCAGCCAACAGGCGATAGATCTGGCTGATGATGCCGCTGTCAGGGGCAATCTCCTCACCAATCTTAATTCCGTTTTTATAATGATCTTTGGCCAAGAAGTAATTTCCCTGTGCAAATGCCAACTCCCCATAATACTCATAATAAATCGCCATCTCGCGCATGAGGTTATTTTCATAAATAAGCCTGAGAGCCTTTTCATACAAACTGGTGGCATCTCTGAATTTTCTCTTGAGGTACTGGAGATAACCCAGAGATAGCAATCCTCTGGCCAAGTTAGTGCCTTCATTTCTTTTTTCATTAAACTCCACATTCAACCTTAAGTTCTCTTCCGCCTGTTCCCAACTACCTATTAGTGTATACTTGGCTCCCAGGTTACCATGCAAGATCCCTGTACATCTTTCATCTTTCGCTTCATCACAGACTTTCAAAGCATCCTGCAGCAACTCAACAGACCTAGATAGACTCCCTCCTATGGATTCGATGAAAGCTAACTTGCTTAGTGTACTCACCACCCCTTTGAAATCCGACACCCTTCTGAATCCAGTAAGAGCATCTCTTATCTCCATTTCTGCATTTTTTAGATTGCCCAAGGAAACGTGAATCAGACCCATAACGAATTGCACTTGAGCCGTCTTCTTATCATCGCCCGTGCCCCTGACTAAGTGAAAGGCCTTTTTCGCGCTTGCCAGAGCATCTTGATAACTTCCGGTAATGCGTAACACGACAGCCCTGAGATAATGGAATTGAAAAAGCTCCTCAGACGGCAATTCTTCGATCTTCTGCGTGCATTCAAAATCTCTGATTTCGGCAAGAGCTTCTGCGTGTTTATTGTCCTGAAGTTGTTTTTCGATCAGTTCTAACCTTAGCTTCAGCTCTTGTGAAGATACAATGGGGGGTTCTCTCATTTTTCTCTCTCAATATAATTGTCTTTACATCTGACTCCCTGGTTTACTTCAGTCTTGTGGTCCGGTGTCTCTTCTGACGTTGAATTTCTTAATTGGACCAACAATGATGTATGGGTGCCTCCAGGCATAATCAGAAAGACAACATAATCGAAACCGAACGAATTCGCCGGGCTAAGAAGCTCTTGGTCCGGATGTTCTTTAACAGGAAAATATCTGGGATCATACCCCCCGTAACTCAATGAAGTGAAGATCAGAAGCAACACCAAACACAGCCCCACGAAGATGATTCTCTTTTTCATTTCGTTTTCGCCTCCTCTTGAAACGATAAAAAAACACGATTCTCTTCCGCTCATTGGGAAGCATACCCCGGTCTTTCGTTTTGTAAGCCTAAGAAGAGAATTCGGTACTTTACACTACAAAAATAACTACGATCCCCTCAGTGTCAAGAGCAAAAACAACCAGCTAAATGTCGATCGGGTATACTACTTAGGCCGGAATAAACATCCGATTGTCCCCCCGCCTGCCGAGGTAAGAGATCAGAGGCAAGCGTATTCAGAAAGCCGTACGAGAGATTGTGGGGAAGAGTCTTGTATGGTCAAGCATTCTTGGTCACGAGGATCATAGAACTGAAGGCGAGTTACCCTCTTCATCTTCGCTGATCCACGTCTCCGGCACCCACCGAATCCCCGCTGAGGCATCAGATAAATAGGTAGTTGACCTATTACGATTTTTTTGGTTGGGCAGGCGTCCTTCCTCTGTTTGAGTGAAGATTCAATCCCCGCCCGAACCACAAAGAACCCTGTTGGTAACGGACACCTTCCAGACGGATCTTCGATGTCCGTTACCATAAGTAACCATCACGGACGAGGCGTCCCCAGACGGGGACACGTCTGTGTCCGTGACGAACGGAGAGAAAAACAGGAAAAGAGCTGTCAACGGATTGAACGGATGGTAAAAAGGATGGGATCCGTTGAATGAGTTGCTGTCCGTGTGATATGTCCGACTTTGGATCCTTCGGACTATCTCACAGCAGAGCTGTGAGCCACCCGTGCAAAACAGAGGGGATTTCCTATTGACAAATGCTGCTCGGCTTATTAAGCTGAGTCCGTTTCGGTTTTCGATCGCACACCGACAGGCGATCTTCGTATAATATTGAGCACTTGTGAAACGATTCACTAGCTTAAGGAAAGTCCATGTGGCCTAAAAGCATCGGGCTGAAGCTGATCATAGTTGTGGGATTTATCCTGGTGTTGTCCATCGGGATATACGCCTACGTCAACGTCGCCTCCCAGAAGAGACAGCTTACCGCGGAGGTGATGCGGGGAGCCTTTCGGATAAGCGAGACCATCAGGAGAAGCACCCGATACGACATGCTGAGAAACTTAAGGGAGGATTTGCATCAGATAATCGAGACCATCGGAGAGCAGGAGGGTTTGGAAAAGATCAGGGTTTTCAACAAGGATGGACAGATAATGTTCTCCTCCGACGGAAGCGATATCGGAGAGATGGTGGACAAAAGGGCGGAGGCCTGCTACGCCTGTCATGCTGCAGAGAAGCCTCTGGAGAGGCTGAACATCCCCGATCGCTCCCGGGTGTTTACCTCCAAGGATGGTCACCGGGTGCTGGGGGTTATCTCCGCCATCTACAACGAGCCGGACTGCTCCACCCCGGAATGTCACGCCCATCCTCCCGAACAGAAGGTCTTGGGAGTGCTGGATATCGGGATGTCTTTAGCGGACGTGGATTCCGAGATAATCGATGCCCAAAACAGAATGGTCATATTCGCCATCATCGCCTTTCTGGTGATCTCGGTCACCATAAGCATCAGCATCAGCCGGTATGTGACCCGGCCGGTCAGGGAGCTGGTCAAAGGCACTCAGAAGGTGGCCGAGGGGGATTTGGATTATTCCATTTCCATCAAGGGTGAGGATGAGATTGCACAGTTGGCTTCCTCGTTCCGTCAGATGACCTTGGATTTGAAGAAGGCGGACGATAAGCTGTTGGACTGGGGCAAAACCCTGGAGCAAAAGGTGCAGGAGAGGACCGAGGAGCTGAGAAAGACCGAGAACCAGCTGATCCAGTCGGACAAGGTGGCCTCCTTAGGCAAGCTGGCCGCCGGAGTAGCTCATGAGATCAACAGCCCCTTGACCGGCGTTCTCACCTATTCGTCGCTTCTGCTCAAAACCAAGAAAGAAGGGGACCCGGAGAGGGAGGATTTGGAGGTCATCGTAAACGAGACCAACCGTTGCAAGAAGATCGTCCGGGGACTTTTAGATTACGCCCGGCAGACCGCGCCCCAGAAGACCTCTTGCGACATAAACGAGCTTCTGGACAAGTCCCTCGATCTAATCTCCCATCAGGCCACCCTGCAGAACGTGAAGATCGAAAGGAAATTCCGGCCCGATCTGCCCAAGATAATGATAGACGTAGGACAGATTCAGCAGGTGTTCATCAACATACTGCTGAATGCCATCGAGGCCATGCTGCAGGGCGGCACGCTGACTGTCTCCTCGGGCTTGGATGGCGAAATGGTGGCCCTGCGCTTCGCCGACACCGGCGTGGGCATCCCGGAGGACATTCTTCACAAGATACTGGACCCTTTCTTTACCACCAAGGAACAGGGGAAGGGAACCGGACTCGGGCTTTCGGTGAGCTACGGAATAATCGAACGGCATCGGGGGAAATTGCAGGTCAAAAGCAAGGTGGGAGAGGGCACCACCTTCACCGTGAAGCTGCCGACTCCGGCCAAAACCTCGTAAGTTGCCTAAAAGGAATAAAGCATTATGCCCAAAGGCAAAATCCTGGTGATCGACGATGAGCAGATCGTGCTTAAGAGCTGCCGCCGGATACTGGAGGGTGAGGAGCACCAGGTTTTCACCGCCATCTCCGGCCAAGAGGCTTTCGAAGTCTTAGCCCGGGAGCCGATCGATATCGTGATCACCGACATCAAGATGCCGGGGATGGACGGCATGCAGGTGCTGGAGAGAATCAAGAAGGACTACCCGGACGTTTTGGTGATTATGATCACCGGATACTCCACGGTACAGTCCGCGGTGGATGCCATGAAGCTGGGCGCCTTCGATTACGTGCCCAAGCCCTTCACCCCAGACGAGGTCTCGGTGGTGGTGCAGAGGGCTCTGGAAAAAAAAAGCCTGGTGGTTGAGAATATCTACCTGCGCAAGGAGCTGGAGGCCAAATACGGATTCGAGAACATCATCGGCTCCAGCCCCAGGATGCAGGAGGTATACAAGTTAGTCCGTAAGGTGGCTCCCACCGACTCAACCGTCCTGATCCGCGGGGAAAGCGGCACCGGCAAGGAACTGATCGCCCGGGCCATACATTTCAACAGCCCCCGAAAGCAGAAACCCTTCGTTCCTGTGGATTGCGGCGTGTTAGCCCAGGAGCTTTTAGAATCCGAGCTTTTCGGCCACGTCAAGGGATCGTTCACCGGAGCGGTGGTGACCAAGCCGGGTTTGTTCGAGGTGGCCGACGGCGGTTCGATCTTCTTGGACGAAATCGGCGACACTAACTCCAATTTCCAATCCAAACTGCTGAGGGTGATGCAGGAGAGAGAGTTCACCCCGGTGGGGGGAGTAACGGCCAAGAAGGTGGACATAAGGTTCATCGTGGCCACCAACAAAGACTTGGACCAGTTGGTGCAAGGCGGGCAGTTCCGGGAAGACCTCTTCTACCGTCTCAACGTGGTCAGCATCACCGTGCCGCCCTTAAGGGAGAGGAAAGACGACATTCCGCTTTTGGCCTATCACTTCCTGAAGAAATATGCCAAGGAGATGAAAAAGAACATCAAGAGCGTCTCCGTGGACGCCATGAACAAATTGATAGCATTCAGCTGGCCGGGAAACGTCAGGCAGTTGGAGAACGTAATCGAGCGGGCCATCGTCATGGCCGAGGCGGACACCGTAACCACCGAACACCTCCCCTTCGCGGTGGCCAATGGGGCAGCCCATCCGGACATGCAGATTCCCAAGACCTCGGACGAATTGAAGGAGGCCAAGAAGCAGTTGAGGGAGTCCGCCGTGGAAAGCATCGAGAAGTCGTTCATATTGGATGCGCTGACCAGAAACGACTGGAACGTCACCAAATCCGCAGACGAAGTGGGAATGCAGAGGTCGAACTTCCAGGCGCTGATGCGCAAATACAACATAAAGCTGCAGAAGTAGGCGTAGGTTTCCTATCAAACTCAGTTCTCATAGTCCACCAACCATGCAAAATACTGAAAAGGGTTTTTGGGGCTGGCTACTAGCAAGGGTGGAGGCATGATCCCTGCGGAAAGAGAACATAAGGAGGAACAGTCGAGCCTGATTCACCAGGCCAGCTATCTGCTCGACCAGCAGTTGAGGCAACTGGAAAAGCGATTCCTGGCCGAGGGCGGATTCACCGAAAGACTCTACAGTGAGCAGGTGAGGATCCGTGGCAGGAAGCCACACTGATTATCTGACCGTCGGTTTCCCCGATCCGTTTTCGTCAATTTATTTCCTCTTGACTTGGTCATTGTTTCCTCTATATTCGAAACGTGAAAACTGATTCACAAATAACTTTCAAGAAGGAGGGAGTGATGAAACCTTGGACCGCGTTTTGTCTTATATTTCTGGCGGTCAGTTTCACCGCCGGAGTCGCACTGGCGGGAATCTACGGCGAGACCGTCATGTACAAACCCAACCAGCCGGATGAGCAGACGGTGGTCAAGATGTACTTGGATGCCGACAAGCTGCGCATCGAGCAGCCGGACGAGGATGGATCCACCATCATCATTTACCGGGGTGATAAAGGCCTGGTGTGGATGATCAGGCCGGGAGAGAAGCTCTATCAGGAAACCACCAAGGAAGACATACAGAAGATGAAGGCACAGATGGAGCAGGCCAGAAAGATGATGGATGAGCAGATGAAGAACCTTTCCCCGGAACAACGGGAGCAGATGGAAAAAATGATGGGAAAGATGCCCGGAGCACCGCCGGAGGAGAAGAAGGAGACCGTCTACAAACTCATGGGCAAGGATGAGAAGGTCAACGATTACACCTGCGAGCACTACGCCGCCTTCACGGACGGCGAGAAAACCTGGGAGTTGTGGGCCGCAGACTACAAGGACGTGGACGTGGATTTCAAGGATTTGGCTCCGTTAGAGGCGCTGGGGCAGTTCTTTGGTGAGATAGCCGGCGATGACTTCGAGAGCTACTTCGTGGGCACCCAGGAGCCTTTCGAGGGGGATGAAGGGCCGCGCTTTCACGGAATGCCGGTGAAGTGGACCGACATCGAAGCGGACAGCGTGGTGCATGTCAACGAACTGAAGGTGTTGCAGAAGCAAAAAGTCG
>CAYMNI010000056.1:0-12665 GCA_964391755.1 uncultured Ignavibacteria bacterium | reverse complement strand
TGGTGGTCTTCGGTTTCTTCTTCGTGGTGGTGGCAGCCAGAATCGTGGGAATAGTGGGAAGTTCATCCTCCCCCGTATCGGGGATGACCATCGCCACGCTTCTGGTCACCAGCGTCATTCTTTTGGCCTTCGGGGTCTCCGGGTTTAAGGGGATGATCACGGTCATGTCCATCGGCGCTGTGGTCTGCATCGCCGTCTGCCTTTCGGGCGACATCGCGCAGGATCTGAAGACCGGTTATCTTCTGGGTGCTACGCCCAGGAAACAGCAGATTATGGAGTTCGTGGGTTTGCTGTTTCCCGCCCTGACCATGGGGTTCACCATCTTTCTGCTGAGCAACGCGTTCGGGTTCGTCAAAGACGCCACTCATCCGACGCCGCTTTTGGCTCCCCAGGCAAACGTGATGGCTGCCATCGTTCAGGGAGTGATGACCGGGAACCTCCCCTGGATTCCTATCATCGTGGGCTGCATGTTGGCAGCAGCAGTCGAGTTGGTGGGCATCTCTTCGCTTCCCTTTGCCATCGGCCTTTACCTGCCCCTGAACCTTTCCACTCCCATTATGGCCGGGGGATTGATAGCACTTATCGTAAGAAAGATCTCAAGGGAAGAGGTCGTAAAGAAAAGAGAGGAGAAAGGAATACTGTTCGGATCGGGATTGGTGGCGGGAGATGCACTGCTGGGCGTGGCCATCGCCTTTGTGATCATGCTTTCATCCGGCTACAAGTCTTTCTACGACGGCCATGAGGAGCTGTCGTTGACAGCCGGCTACGGTCCCTGGATATCTTTGATCGCCTTTGCCGGGATATCCTATCTGCTCTATAGGTCGACCCGGATTAAAGGAACAAGCGGGTAGGAAAACTGAAGACTGCCTCTGATAAAAGTTGAAACCGTGAGTCCAGCAGGACGCATGTTTGGTGAAAGTTTAAAGTCTACGCAGTGCCGTTGTGTGTCCCGCGCTGCAGAACTGTCCGAAGCAGGCGAAGCCTGTCGGAGTCAGGAGGAGAAATGGATAATTTGTTCAAAGCGGCACAGGTGGCCATGGGAAATTGCCTGTCGGTCAAAAAGGGGGAGTCCGTGCTGGTGATCACCGACAGTCCCGAGAGGAAGGTGGGTTATGCATTCTGGGAGGCGGCCAAAGAGGCGGGAGCCGAGGCCATGCTGCTGGAGATTCTGCCCCGTTCCAGCAACGGCGAGGAGCCGCCTGAAGCGGTAGCCAAGCTGATGAAGGAATTCGACGTCCTCATCATCCCTACCAGCAAATCCATGTCTCACACCAAAGCCAGAAGGGAGGCTTGTGAGGCCGGAGCCAGATGCGTTACGCTGCCCGGAATAATCGAAGACACCATGCAGAGAACCCTGAATGCGGACTACAATGAAATCGCCCAGCGAAGCATCCGGCTGGCCGGGATGGTCAATCAGGGTAAGACCGCCAGGGTGACCACCCCCGCCGGAACGGATATCAGCATGAGCCTGGAGGGCAGAGAGTGTCATGCAGACACCGGGCTGGTGCACAATCCCGGCGATTTCTCCAACCTTCCCGCCGGAGAAGCTTACGTGGCTCCGGTGGAGGGAACGGCCAACGGAATCATCGTTGTGGACGGAGCCATGGTGGGAAAGGTCAAGGAGCCCATAAGGATCACGGTGAAAGACGGCTTTGCCACACAGATCACCGGCGGCAGATCGGCTAAGGAGCTGGAGGAGATATTGGAGCCTTTCGGCCAGCCGGGACGAAACGTGGCGGAGCTGGGCATCGGGACCAACCACAAGGCAAAGATAGTGGGGAACGTGCTGGAGGATGAGAAGGTGATGGGGACCGTGCACATGGCTTTGGGAGACAACAAATCCATGGGAGGAAACGTCTCGGTTCAAAGCCATCTGGACGGCATTCTCCTTAAGCCCACCCTGTGGATCGATGATAAGAAAATCATGGAGGACGGAGTTCTGAAGACGTAAGGACAACGCACCGTCTATGCTCATTCCTCGCATCGTTGGCTCAGAAGGAGGAGATCAGAAGGCAGGGGTTTGACGCAATAGGGGAGAGGCAATAAGGTTCCGGGAGCATTACCAACAGGTTATCAAGCCGGTGCGTAGCAAATAGGGTCTTTACAGGGAGACAAAGGGTGAAACGCATACTGATAATCCTCAGCCTGGTGTTGGTCCCGGCTTTTTTGTTTCACGGCTGCGAAGAGAAAAAGCCCAACAATTCGGAACCGCATGGTCCCGAATATTACTATCCCATCAACTTCGAGTATAAATGGACTTACGTAAGGCTGAACAATGCATGCCAGGTCAGTGATGACAGCTTCTCAATCAGCGCGCTTGACAGAAGCACCAGAGATCTTGAGGGAATCGGCTCTGAATCCGGTTGGGATCTGTTGCCTTCCGGTGGAGGGACCACCTTCGTGTACCAAAAGGGAGACAGCATTTTTACACTGGAGATCGGGTCGACCCAGCTTCCGGCCAAGGTTCTGGTGGGGCCGATTGAGGAGGGGACCTTCTGGAGAGACGCCCGGGGATACGAGTATGTCATATCCGGTTTTGAGGACATTTATTCCGAGGCAGCCGGAGGTTACTACCGGGGATGTATAAGGGTCCGGCGTACCATCTCGGGAGACTCCAAGAAAAGCGACTTTTGGTGGGCGCCTAAAATAGGAAAGGTCAAAAGGACAGAAGTCGACTTAGAGGGACATTGTGTATCGGGAGAGGAGCTGCGTAGGCTCGACTCATCGTCCGAATTCCCCTAAGACCGATCCGTTTTCTCGATCACATTTTAGTATTTCTTCCTTCTTTCAATCACGTAGTTGGAGCCGGGAAGGGTCTTGGTGTAGCACTTCAGATCCGCGATCATGTGAGATATTTCTCCCAAGTGCCGGAACATCCTTTTCTGATTCACGATGACCGCGATGGATAGGGTCATTATGGGAAAAGCCTCTCTTTTGCCCCTGCGATTGGTGGTGACGATGTAACCCCGCAGCACGTCTTCTTTTTTGTATTTACGAATTATCATCCGGTCAAATATCTTCAGTATCCTGTCGCAGATCCCGTGTACCTTCTCCGGGGGGATGACGAACACGAAGTCGTCGCCTCCGATATGTCCTACGAAGCCGTCCTTGGAGGAGCTATAGACCACGTCCCGGATGATCTCGGAGGTCATCTTGATGAGACTGTCCCCATAATGGTATCCATAATGATCGTTGTAGGCTTTGAAATTGTCCAGATCGGCATAGCAGGCGGCGAATTGTTCCCCTTTCTTTATTCTCCGAGAGATGTCCCTCTCTATGATGCTGGTGCCGGGAAGCCGAGTAGTAGGATTGACTCCCAGATCCCTTCCGCTGCGGGCTATGATCATCTTCAGCTTGGAGGAGACCAATTTGCGGTTCCATCTGGAGTGAAAGAACTCATCCGCCCCGTAACCTAAGCCGGAGAGGATGACCTTCAACTTGGGTTGGGGATGATACATTACCAGCGGGGCTAAAGACAAAATGGGGTGTTTCTTGATGGTTCGGGTGATAGACAATTCCTTGGTGAAGGAGCCTTTGCCGGCGATTACCACCAGATCCAGAATGTTCTTTTGAATTACATTTTCCAGCTGGGTTAGATCGGAAAAGGGAAAAAATCTTACGGCTCTTTTTTTCAGGACCTGGCTGAGTCTTCTTTTGACGTCGACCCCGTTCTGATACAGGGCGCAACAGAACATGGAGTTCTTCCTTTCCCTGTCGGCCGCTTACTTGAAGGAAAGCGGCTGCAAAGGACGGTAACACTCTGGTCTATTGGGGGGTCCTATTCCCTTCAAATCCGGGAGAGCCTCAGAGAGCTACTCCCGAAAACTGTCCATCCAGGCTTGCCCGGCGCTGCCGGCTGAGTACGTAGAACTCCTGATCGGGTGCAGCGTTGATTGCACCACACAGATTCGCTTTGACGGTGTCAGATTTTCATCCTGGATCGAGGATGATGGTCCAAGTGTTCCTGTTTAAGATATTCCCGGTCCAGGTGAGTGTAAATCTGTGTAGTAGATATATCGGCATGTCCCAGCATCTCCTGAACTGCGCGCAGATCCGCCCCCCCTTTTAACATATGAGTGGCAAACGAATGCCTGATGGTATGGGGACTGACTCTTTTGGTTATGCCGGCTTCAAGCACGTATTTTCTAAGTATTTTCCATAATCCCATGCGCGAAAACCGGCGGCCTCTTCTGTTCAGAAATAGAACATCCTCGGAATAGTCGTTGGCCAGTTCCGGACGGGATCGGAGAAGGTATTCATGCACGGCTTGCAGAGCGTGTCGTCCGATGGGCACTATTCTTTCCTTCTGGCCTTTCCCCATTACCCGAACCAATTTAACCTCGGTCAACAGGTCTTTTCTCTTTGTGTTTATTAGCTCGGATATCCTCACGCCGGTAGCGTAGAGGAACTCCAGGATGGCTTTGTCGCGCAGCGCCAGAATGTCGCGACCCTTGGGTTGACCCAGCAGCTTCATTATTTCGTCGACGTTCAGCACCGAGGGGAGTTTTCTCCAAAGTCGGGGGGAGTCCAGCGCGCCTGTCGGATCGGAATGGGCATGCCCCTCGTTGATCAGAAACCGGTGGAATCTTTTGATGGATGAAAGCTTGCGGGCTTTGCTGCCGGCTGCCAGATTCCTCTCGGACAAACGGCTAATGAAACCTGTCACGTCGCGGCCGGAGATTTTATCGACGGAGAGCACCTTCCTCTCTTCAAGGAATTTGATGTATTGCCTCAGATCGCTTCCGTATGACTCGGTGGTATTTTTGGACAGGCCGACCTCAAGTGAGAGATGGTCTAAAAAGCGATCCAACAATTCTTTCATCGGCGAACAACCAAATCCTTTACGGATTTTTGTAGAGGAGACCTTCAGGTCTCCATTATATGAAAGCTGAAGCCTTCCGCTACCTCACTTCAGAATGTACTACGCCAAGCTGGGATAGTTCATGTTGAAGCGCATCTTGTAATAAAGGCGGGTTAAGATAAATCCAAAAATCAAAATCAGTAAGTACCACGGGTAGAAAATGCCTGCGGCGATGGATAGAAGAAGTATCGCCGCCTTGCTGCTCACAGCCACGGCTCGATCCATTTTATTCAAAACGGCAAAAAGGAAGAATGGAAAGGAAAGAGCAGATGCGATGAGGAAGGGGACGTCTCTGGTTAGGATGGCGAGGGGGATGGACAAAGCTACCAGTAAAGCTGCAAGTACTTTGGTTTTGTCTTTTCCCCATCTGACTGCAAGAGTGATCTTGCCGGTTGCCCGATCGCCCTCGACGTCCGGCACTGTCGTGTTCAGGTAGACCGCTGCGACTGCGAAGAGATAGGGGAGTGAGAGCAAGATCGATTCGACTGACAATGAGCGGTTCATGCTCCACCCGATCAGAAAAGCCAGGCTTCCGTGTGCCAAAGCATTTGCAACCAAACCTCCGATGGGTTTGTTCTTCAAAGCAAAGGGCTGTGCTGAATATACAAATCCGAATAGAGCACCCAACATAAAGAGCACGCCCAGCCGGAGCGAGATGAGAAAAGCCGGGACGATGCTAAACACGTTCAGAAGCATCATCTCAATTAAGGCATTCTTCTTGGAGATATGGCCTTGCGCCAAGAAGAAGAGTTTCCTGTTCAGCCTGTCCGATTCTACGTCGCAGATCTGATTGAGCACGTACACGCCCCCCACCAGAAAAGTAACCAACAGAACGGCCAAGCCGGGAAGATGACCACCTTCACTTAGGACCGCGCTTCTTCTATGTCCCAAGAGCACTATAGTCCATACCGGCGGCATCAGCACCGGGCGAATCAAGAAGAGATAATCCAAGAATTTCATTCAATGTCCCCCTCACCCTAACCCTCTCCCCCAGGGGAGAGGGGACTCCACTTTTCCGTCCACAGTCCACCGCTTGAATCGTCCATGGTCCGTCGTCGGTGGTCCGTAGCAACTTCTCTAATCCGTTACATCCGTCCTACGGACGCCCCCAGACGGGCCCGTATGGGCGTCTGGGCGTTTAATCCGTTGACAGTTTTACCCAAACACCACGAATTTCAAATAATAATAAACCACCGGAGCCATAAACAACAAGCTGTCGAACCTATCCAAAATTCCACCGTGTCCGGGAATTATGTTGGATATGTCCTTGATCTGCGCATCGCGTTTGAATAGAGATTCGGCCAGATCGCCCACCTGGCCTATCAGAGCCACGAATGCTGCAATCACCAACAGGTGTCCTAATCGAGCAGAACCGAAGAAGACATAGTAGCAGAAAAACGCCGCGGCCACTGCTCCTACGATTCCTCCTAAGAATCCCTCTACCGTCTTATTAGGGCTGACGTTAGGGGAGAGCTTGTGCTTTCCGAGAGGTGCTCCGATGAAATAGGCAAACGTGTCGCAGGACCAGATGCATAAAAGAAGATAGATGATCCACAGGCCGCCGAGCTTATAATCCATCCCCAACTCTCGGGTCAGCTCTCTTACGAGTATCAGGAAGCTGAACAAACCAGCCACGTAGAAAAGTCCGAACACTGAGGTGGCCCAATCGGCGGTTGCGCCTTGTGTTCTTCCGCGGATTACCAGATTGATAGCAGTCAAGTACATCACGGCCAGCAGGAATACCATAAGAACCTTCTCTCCGAAGAAAAAGGCACAAACCGGTAGGAGTATTCCCAGGGGCAGAAGAATCCATAGAGGGATTTGAAGATTTTTCGATTTGGCGACATACAGAAATTCCCATAGACCCAGAATAACCAGGATGGTGATCAGAGCCAGAAAAGGGAATCCGCCCAGAAGGGTGACGTACAGAATGAGAGGGCCGAAGGTGAAGGCGATCAGAACTCTGATAATAAGATTACTTTTCATAGATTAAACCAGTTTTTTATCGTTCTGTTTCCGAGGGCACCCGCAATTGACGGGGCGTTTCGATTCGGGATGCAATCCCGAACTCCTCGCGAACCATTTATGTGTTGGTCAATTATAATGAGAAAGGTGGAAATGGGCAAGTAAATGATGAGAGACTATCTATATCTTGTGCCGTAGCGATGGGCGAAGGAAAGGAGACTCAGGTTGGTTCGATGCTCAAAACCGCCACACAACAGCCAGTCTGGGGTGTCCGTCCCTTATTTCGAATTCCACACCGGCTGGCTTCTGCTTGAGCAACTTAGCGTTTCGTTTACTAACGGCTGCAGGGCTTTCGATCAGATCGTATACCCACGATCCGAGGAACAAAACCATGCCGATAAAATCTACAGTTTCTCCTCTGTCACCTGACTCCTCTTCTCCAAACTCTGCGAGAGCTCCGGCAGACATAAATCCCAGACCTAATAATTCGACCCCGAATAGAGCAATTCCGGTTCCGATCTTCCCTGCATATACATGGCCTGAACCGTGGAAGACAACGCCCGGGATCACCGAGTAAAACAAGGCTATGTAGGGACTCTTTAGCTTCAAGGAAGACGGAATCCGAATTTTCGTAGAGTCTTCCGTTTGCCGGGCGAATAGAAGGTTGGAATGTTCAATTTGTTGCGAGACTCTGATTGTGGCATCAAAAAGATGAGAGTGATCCATGCTCGTTGACGAGCAAGACTTGTTCCAAGAGCAACATACAGGAAGCGCTAATAAAAGGATAATTTCAGCCGCTTTTCTCATTACTGCAATTGTAGTTCTTCTGTGTTTATGGACCTGTGAGTTAAAACCGCCACACTACTACAACTCTCGATTGAGAGCCTTGTTTTCGTAGCTCAAGATCAACCTTCCTCTGGCTCAAGAGCTTACTGTTCTTCCTATTGACCATCATCGGGCTTACGGTGAAGTCGTAGATCAAGGTGCCCCAAATTAACAGCGACCCGATCACGACTGCATTTTCTCCTTTCTCATGAGGTCCTTCAATCTGACTCAGGCCTCCCATGAGGGCTACGCCTACTCCAATTAACTCACCACCGAACAGAATAATGGCGGTTGGCACCTCTCCGGCATACATGTGGCCGGAACCGTGAAGTACGAGGCCTGGTATGACCGCATAAAACATCGCCATGGCTGGATCCTTAAGTTTCAAGGAGTCCAGAGTGTGAACTCCGATTGAGTCTTGCCCTTGCAGTGAGGATGTATTCGATGCGTAGAGGGGGAGTGCTGAATTTGTCATACTCTGGTTGAAGATAAGAGTATGAACTCCACTTGTTGACGAATAGGCAAGAGACGAGGAACAACATGCCATGAGCAAAAGAGGAAAGATGATTCCAGCAAATTGTCTCATTTTGGATGTCTCGCGGCTTTTGATTACCCATACACCGGCGTTGCTAAAACCGCCACACAGCATATAGTCTTTGTTCTCTATATTTAATGGATAATTCCAAGCTCGTGGATTTTCTCTCAAGCAGAGTTTTGTTCTCTTTCTTAACCTCCAGAGGAGCTGCAATCATGTCGTATATCCACGAGCCGAGAAACAGAATCTCTCCTGCAAGTGAAACTGTAAAACCCTCTCGTGTAAGACTTGATCTACCCCAGCCCGTCGAGGTACCTCCCAGAATAAGAGCAGCTCCAACTAATTCTCCTCCCAGGAGAAGAAACCCTGTTGCTGTTTTGCCTGCATAGAAATGACCCGCACCGTGAGCGATTGCCCCAGGGACAAGCGCATAGAGGAAAGCCGTACTGGGATCTTTTAATTTAAAGGAGTCCGAAACGTGAACTCCTGATGAATCTTGCCCTTGCAGCGAGGATGAACTCGCTGTATAGTGGGTGAATGAAGAGTTTGTCGTATTATTGCTTAAAAGAACAGTCTGCACCCCACTTGTTGATGAGCGGATTTCCTCCATCGGGGATATATTTTGGTCAAGTACAACAGCAGCGGAGAAGGTACATCCGACCAACTGAGATGTCCGCGAAAAAACTCCGGTTATTCTTCTAACTGCACTGGAATGCCCTGGCACGCGAAAAAAATCCCCTGGTAACTTTGGATGAAAAACAGCCATATCTGAATCTTTCAAAATTGATCCGTTCTGGTGTAATTCTGTGTAGTCCATGCTGGAAACATAATCTTTAACTATGTTTATCGAAGAATACGCATTAGTGCACGACAGAAAGACCGAAGCGATTCCAAATACAATTGCAACCTCAAGTTTCTTCATTTTATAACACCTCTTTTGCAGGATATGAATAATTAATTCCTTCAAAGAAACTCAACTTCTGCAGCTAGCAGAGACAAGGTTTCAAGTTTTCGTTTTTCTTTACTGGTTAAACTTCTTTCTAAGAATCTGGCCTTAATAATAAGAGGTTTTCAGCAACATACACAAACAGTCTCTTCAGATAAAAGCAGATAGATAGGAAACTCAAGAAAAAACCGACAGTGTATGTAGTTCACATAGTCCCCCCACTCTCCTTCCTACGGTTCATCAACAAAATAGCCGTCCCGATTATCAGGACAATCAGGATTATGCCTCCACATTGGTTTAAGGCAGGAACAGGAACCACGACTGAATCTCCTTCACATCCAAGCATAGGCTCACAATCGGGTGGATCATTGCAGTAGCTGCCGGAAAAAGATCTCTTTTCACCGTACTCATTAAAGGCTGTCACAAAGTAAGCACGTTTATTTCCAGTGCAGCAGTTGTGAACCGGAAAGGCTTCTTCATTGGGTCCAACGGAGTCACATATCTCTTGGTGAAGGTCTATCACAAAACCATCCTCGTTCCAGGAGTTGTCCTCCCATCTTAAGGTGCAGCCATCGCAACTCGTTACCCTCGGGGCAGCGGGGGACAGGTCAGGCGTGCAAAGGTCTCCGTTAGGGATTCCTGGCTCACTCAGTGCAGGCCACGAACAGCCCCGATACGAAGGACTAGGATTATCATTGAAGGTTTTCAATTCATAATAATAGGCTGTCCCCCCATCTAAACATGAGTCGAAATACGAATATGTGTCTGGACCTAATTGGGCTATGCATTCACAAGTCGGATCATCAGAATTAGGCTGAATGGGTACGAGACATCTTCTGAGGTTAAAGCCATCCCAGCCAGAAGGACCATCCCACGTAAGGTAAAGGGCATTGGTTATCGGTAGGCCATCTCTGAAGGTGCTTACCTGAAAGTTCTCAGGGGTATAAACATCATCTCTCCAGGTCTCTACGCAAAGCCCCGGGCTAACAAAATGACCGTAATTCCACCATCCAGCATGTCCATCGTTGGGGGGATCATTCCCCTGCGCTGGACCATAAGGGAGCTTTCCTACAATATCATGATACCCTGGCCATCGACTAGTGTAGTCCAGCCAATTAGGCGATCTATAGTCACCTAGCTCATATAAGTTTATTATTTTTGAGTCTTCAATCTCAACCATCTGTCCACCGTTGGCATTCTCCCAACAAAGGCATTCAGCAGCCCAAAGAGTGCATTTTCTACCTGTGGATGGATACGACGCGTGGGATCCATCCACCACGTAAACCTTAACACTAGATAATCCTGGCGTTCCAGTCCATTGAACCTGGTCTGGGCCGCGAAACTGCCATCCTTCGTGCTGCCCAAAGAAAATCGATACAACTTGCAGTGAACTGCTATCTGGGGGCACAGACAAACATAACGCTACATGCTCCCAATCATGTCCGTGTTCAGCCCAGTAGCCACCATGACATTCGGCCTGATTGTATGAGTAGTAGAACCAGTAAGCTACTTCAATATAAAATGCGACCCCTGGTTCAACTTCATCATAGGGACGCACATGCACATAAACTGTACCATCTGATACGATGTCATCAGGCATGCCATGGTTGGGACCTGAATCGTGTGAATAAGGTGGTTCATTATAATGATGAGGCATGCAGTAGCTAATCTCTGAAATTGCATCATCATAGTATAAGGTTGGCTTGAACTGTCGCGCGAGTTCCATTTCATAATCATCATTCATTCCGTCCCAGTCATAATCACCGTATGTTGGGTAAGTAGTAGAACACCAGTTAATAACACACTTTGGGCAATGCTCCCCACCAGATGTCCCGCCTTCCATAAGCTCCGAGCTAACCTCGGCTTCTTCGAGGTAAAATCCTCCGGCATTAACAACCAGCACTGCGCTTGTGCTGTGTTGAGTTTGTTGCTCTCCAACTTCGGTAGCAGTCACCACAAGGGTATACGTCCCCGCCGGAGTCAATCCTTGCGTACTTATGGTCAGAACTGTAGTATCTGTAGGAGTGGTGGGATTCGGGTTGAAAGAAGCGTCAGTCAAAGAGGGTAGACCGGAAACAGTGAGAGTACATGGAGAACTGAACTCATACACGGAAGTTAGGATAACACTGAAATCGACTGACTGACCTGCATCCACCATCTGTGTGTCCGGTTCACACTCAATCGTGAAGTCAGGCTTCACAATAGCGAAATCAGCATCGCTCTCATCATACGGTGCTCCGTCTACTGCATCAGAAACCTTCACCCGGCAGGAGTCGGAAGGCGTATCTGGTATCATCCAGGAGTAGCTGCCCGTGTTGGCGGTGATATTGACTACGGTATCCCAATCATTTCCGGAGTTTGTCGAATATTCAATTGTCACCTCCGGACCATCGAAACTCTGCGAGATCCAGGTGATATCTTGTGAAATTCCGGCAATCCAGACTTCTCCGCCATTGGGAGATAGAACCTGGATATTCGGAATCCCTACCGGGAAACAAAAAGGTAGATTGTGCCTCGGTACATAACCGGTGGCATCCTGCCGACTGAAACTCAAGGATGTAGCCGGTGGCCAGAAGGTGCTGTCTATGCAAACGTGCATGGTGTCCTCTATCATTAAGCTCATAGTAGCCAGCAAGACTCTTTCGCTTTCCAACCACCCCTGATTCGCAGAATTTATGGGCACGAGAGTCAACCAGAAGTTGGACGTATCGTCCAAGGTCAATTGAACGAAATCCCATCCCCGGTTGCTGAAATCCCCCTCCATCAAGGCCATACGGTTGCGATAGATCTCGCCCGATGTGTCGGGATAATCGGTTTCGAACATATGCCGGAAGACGCTTCTTACGAAATTGGGGAACCACCACCCCATCTCGGTGCCGTTCCAATAAGCGCTCACACTGCAAAAAGCAGCAGGATTGGTGTGGGTGAAGGTCAAAGGTACGGTGAATCCCCCTATGCTGTCGTCAGGCTCCGTCTGATCATGTGTAACCAAAAGAGGGAATCGAACCAGCCAGGGTCCAGACTCACCCTCCTGCTTGTCGCAATCCAAACAGATAACGTTTAGCGTATCACATTCACCTCGGTCGGCCGATTCCTCCACACAGCCCTGGGCTGTGAGACTGGTCCACCCACAAAGGGTCGGTGCGGCCAAAGTCAACAGAAGCGCAAGCAAGAATCCCCTTTTCATTGGTAAACCTCCGTCGTTTTAGAAGGCAAGATTCCATTCCTCAACCTTATCTGCGCTCCTGTCCCTGGTGCGCACCGTGACATTTCGCAATGCGTTTACAATCCCCAATTTATATATCTCTAAATACAAGATGCCGACAGTAAAGTTAAGCCTTGACTGCTTATTTGTCAAGGATAATATGTAGAAACTACAACCTTATACAAAAGAACCGTACCTCGGCTCCAAGTATAAGAGAGACAATAATCTCACATATACTCTCGTGTTAAAGGTCGTTAATTAAGCAAAAGGTAAGATGGGATTCGTATTTGGGGGAGATAAAAGGTATACTGCTTATTTTGATCAACAC
>CAYMNI010000055.1:9817-12806 GCA_964391755.1 uncultured Ignavibacteria bacterium | reverse complement strand
TCGCTCAGATCTTGAAACAAGGCTCTGGCATGGCGGGAGAGGGTGGGACGAATCCGGCCGATCAAAGAGACCTTGAAGTCCGAGAGCAACAGATCCAGCTTCTCCAAATACCGCTGCTCTTCCTGCCACCCGGCGATGTCCTGCTCCACCCGGCCAGCCTCCCTTATCTCCCGGTCTATCTGCTCTACTTCTTTTTGCAGCATCTGCACTTGGTGTTTGGTCTCCTCCAAAGCCATCTCGGTCGAGTGTGCCTTTGTTCTTTTTTGCTCCAATCCCCATTCTGCTTTTTTGAATTCCTCCTCGGAGAACCTGAGATTGAAGATGGCCTCTTCCACTTGCGCCTCTTCCCTTTTTACGGAATCCATCTTTTGCCGAAGCCCATCGACCTTAGCTTTCAGCGAGGGCAATCTCTTAAGCTCCGAAGCCACCTCGGTCGATCTCTGCTTCAGTTTGTCCAGAGTCTCAAGCTGCTCTTTGAGTTTGACGTGGGAAGCGGCATCGTATTTCACCTCGCCCAAGCCCCTTAAAACCTCCTGTAGCGAGGTGAGAGCTTCTTCTTTTTCCCTCAAGCCCACCTCCAGATTATTCCTCTCCCCTTCCAATTTAGAAAGTTCTTCCAGAGATATCTGAAGAGTATCCCTCCGAGCCTCCCAGTCGAGCTTTCTTTCCTTCAAACTCTGCCCTTTCCGCTTTATCTCCACCCTCTCTTTTGCCAGAGGCTCCGTTGTCTGCTGCAATTGCTTACGTTCTTTCAGCAAATGCTCCCGAATCTCATCGTAATCTGAACCCATGGGCCTAAGGCAGCGATCGCATACCGAATTCGGGCCCAGCTCTTCGATGTTTTTCAGTTGGGATTCCAACCTGTCCCTCTCATCCTCCAGCGACTTGAGGGAAGCTTCCGTCTTCACGTATCTTCCTCTTTCCGTCTCCAACTCCTTCTCCGCCGACTCCAGGCTGGTTTTGATCTGAGCCAGGTTGTTCTGAAGAGCGCTTTTCGATTCAAGCCGCTTGTCGATGGAAGTTAATCTCCCCCTATCAGCAGCCAACCGTGATTCTGCCTCTTTGGCCTGTCTCTCCGTCGCCTTCCTATACTCCGACTTGGCCTTCTCCTCTTCCAGATGAGAGAGAGTCCTTTTGACCTGATCATAGGGAACCAGCAATTGCTCTAACTCTGTTCTCTCCGGTTCAAGCATTGCCAGTTTAGCTTTCTCCTGCTCCAGCGACTCCGACTGTGCCTGCGTACCCTCTCTTTGGCTTCGGGTAACACTCCTTCTTTGATCGAGGCGAATCATCTCTTGATATTTAGACCTCATGCTCTGCCACAAGCTCTCCACCTGCGCTAGGCCTGACTTCTCTGATTCCAACTGCTCCTGCGCCTCCTTCAGTCTCCGGCTTATCGACAAGAGAGCTTCCGATTTCTCCTTCTTCTGCGGCAGAAGTTGGACCTTGTTCTTCAGATGGGAACGGTTCAAATCGAGTCTCAACTCCAGGTCTCTTTTGTCCGATCTCAACTTCCTTAAAGCCCGGTCCACCGTCTCGATTCCCAACATGCGGGCCAGCAGTTCCTTCCTCTTGTGCGGCTGATAATCGGAAAGCGCGTTGAGCTCCCTTTGCTTGGCGTAGAAGGAGGTCATGAATGCTCTGTAGTCCATGTCCAGCGTCTTCCGGATGAGTTCGTTCACCGCGTTGTTGCCCCGGGCCGACACCTTCTTGTTTATGATGACCGAGGCATCCACGGAGAAAGAAGCGCCCCTCAACTCCCTTACCACCTGGAAGTTGTCGCCGTTCATCTCGAAATCCAAAATCACCCGGCAGGCCTCCCCCTTTCCGGCGAATACCGACTTGATTTGATCCTTGCTGGTGCGCGAAGCATCCGCTCCAAAGAGCGCCCAGGCAATGGCCTCCATCAAGGTGGATTTGCCCGCGCCGTTGTTCCCGATGACACCCACTATGCCGTCGGGAAACTCCAGCTCGGCCCACTTGAATCTTCGGTAATTGTCTAAGTGAATCCTGCTCAGCCGCATTTGGTTTCCGATACTCCTCAGGAATGAATCTCCACCGGCTCTTCGCTCTCTTCGGATTCGGCGGAAAGATAGGTCAGCCCCAGTTCGAGAAGCCTATCCTTGTTCAGATTCTCCACCGCCACCTGTATCAAGAATCCTTCGAACTCCCGGCTCAGCTTGCCGATCGAGGTCTGGCCGGCCTGCTCGGTCGATTTCTCCTCTATCTTCTCGAATCGCAGATCGAAGTGAAAAGCTTCCGACTTGAGCTCACTGATCTTCCGAAAGTCCAGGGAATTGTAAACGTCTTCGGGGATGTCTTTGACTTTGAGTCTGATTATGCTCTCGGCGATATCCCGGCCCTCTATTCTCTTCTCGATCTCCAGCAAAACCTGCTCTTGATTCAACTCTCTGGCATCGATGGAGTCAAGTTCGATCATCTCCCTGGCAGGCACCGGGCGGAATTTAACCTTGTGAGTCTCCAAATCGACCTCCACGAATCCCTTTTCCTGGCCCAACTCCGACATGGAGAGTCTCTCGGTCGACCCGGCATAGTATACCCTCGGTTCCACCTGGCAGTGGCGGTGATAATGGCCCAAAGCCACGTAGTCGAAAGGCATCTTAAGGTAGGAGGCGGGAATCTCCTGCTCGGCCAGTTCGCCCATGGAGAACTCCGGGATGCCTGCCACCACGCCATGCAGCATGAGGATGTTGAAGTCGGGATTAGGACCGTTGTCCACCGTCCGCCGACCGCCGCTGATATCGATTCTTGCCAGCTCTTTCTTCAAATCTTCTTGATCCAAGCAGTGAGGGATGGCGTGGATATTCGTCCGGTCGAGCTTTAAAAGTTCATATTGATTCCTGTAGACTAAATGGAGAAGAGGAGACAAAACTTCGAAGAAGGAGAAGACGGAGCCCACCGACCTCTGTTTGGGGGTGTCGTGATTTCCTGAGATTATCACCAGGGGAATCTGCGAACCGGTTATTCT
>CAYMNI010000055.1:0-9717 GCA_964391755.1 uncultured Ignavibacteria bacterium | reverse complement strand
CTCTGCCTTTCAACCATTCTTCGTACAGGTGTATCTTCGCCGGAATGGCAAAGGGGGACTGAGGCGAGGTGATCAAGGCCTCCCCTGCCTCCAGCATCTGTATCTCCGTGCCTAAATCCGAAATGTCCTGCTTGGCTGAGGATTTCACTATGTTTCTGTCTCTCTCATCCGCCAGTCCCAGGATGAACAGAGTGTTGAACTGCGACAACAGCTCCTCGTCGATCAGCTTTGGCTGCTGGGTGATGGCGCAAAGCCCGGTCTTGAACTTCCTCCCCTCCCTGGATATCTGGGCAAAGATGTTCACATCCGACCTCCCCTTTTGGGAGAGCACTCTCTGCGCCTCCTCCATCACTATGATGGTGGGCATAAGTTTTTTGAACCGCTGGGGGTCCTGATAGGCCCGGCTGTGATGGAAGAATATGGCTCGGGACAGAACCGCAGAGACCAAAAGCTCCTCCTGCTCGGACATGTTGGACGTATCCACCAATACCAGCCTCCCCGCCTCCAGGTCGCTGATGACGTTCTTGGTTATGGACAGCTTCGGGTCTTTGTGGATGAAAGGCAAACGGAGGATATGCTCCACTCTTCTCTGAATGACGCCGGCAGTGCTTTCAAAGAAGCCTTTTGCCGGGGAAAGCTGAATCAGAAGCTCTTCCATCTTGGCCTGAGCAATGCTCTCCATCCAGTTTTCTCCAAAGAGGTACCTGCACGCGTAGAGCATCTCCACCTGGGGCTGGGTGAAATCATATATGTGCCGGAAATCCTTTATGTCTATCTCCCGCGGGCTTATCTTGAGCTTGTTGTGCGGACCTTTCAGATCGCGAGAGCTGTAAACCCTCAGACGCTTCTGGGCCAGCGGATGATCTGACAATCCTTTGTGAGTAGGATCTCCGCCGCCGTCGTAATATTCGCCGTGTGGGTCCAAGATCAACATCCCGTATCGGGACGACTCCAAGACCGAGCCGGCCAGCACCTTCATCAGATTGCTCTTCCCCATGCCGGTGGTGGCGAATATACCGATGTGATAAGGGAACACTTGACCGGAAATGCCCACCGGAAAATCCAAAACTTCCTCTCCTGATCTCAAGAATCCGATGGTCAGATCTCCCACAAAGTCCTTCAGGAATTCGAAATCTTCTCCTCGTGGTGCTCTCACCCGGGAAAAATGAGAAGGGATGGTTTTGGGCTTTCGAAAAGCATTTTGTTTCATGTAACCCAGAGGAACACACCGGCCCACTTTGTAGAGCCTTCTCTCCTTTTCGTGAAACTGAAAGGACTCCCCCTGCCTGTCCAAAAGCATCATGTTTCCGGCAGTCCTCTCCGCCCAGTTGGGATCGGAAGCCTCCACTCCATAGCTCACATCCACCACCCGGAGGAAGTAGGGCAGATTATGATCTTCGTCCTGAGCCAATAATATGTCTCCCAGGTGCAGGTCCTCTTCGTAGAAGGAACGAAAATACAGCTCCGTTATTCTCTTTCCGGTGATTCTCCCTTTGTAATCCATGGCTATAGTCTATCCTCGTTTAAGAACCAGAACCTAGCTTAAACTAGGTTCTGGTTAACCCCAGATTCATCGATTCAAATCCGCATTCAGTATCTCGTGAAAATCGGTAAACAGAAGGTCCCAGTCCGCCTGGCTGATTCCCTGAGTAAAGGCCATCGACTGAAGCTTGTACCTTATGTCCTCCACCTCGGATGAGGTGACCCGGGCGATGTTATGCGCCGCCGCCAGCGGGTAAGGATATCCCAAAAAGACGGGATCTCCGGAAAGCCAAGACAGCCCCGAGAAAGCCTCACCTTCATCCGCAGGTCCGAACCGGTTGACGTCTATTCGAAACCCGAAGCCGGACGAGGCTTTCAGCCGGGCCACGTAGATTCTGCCGAAGTAGTTGGAGCCGGTGGTGTGAAGCGCCTCGTCGGAAATTTGGCAAAACCATTTGGATTTCGGGCAAAACCTCTCTCCTCTTTTCATCACAGCCGGGATCAAAGGAGCCTTGTCTCCCCAATACAGCGTGCTGGTCTTGCTTACTCCTATCAGGCTTACACCTTTGTCTTTGGCCCCTTGGCAGAACTTCATCCAGAACTGATGAGGAGGCGCGATGCTGGCCTTCAGCGATCCGTCCAGAAGCAATACATCGTGTTCACCCAATTCCTCCATGACACTTTGCGCCATCTTCCATTCGGAGAAAAAACGCAACCGATCCAGCATCTTCTCCATCGCAGGAGTCTCGGAGGGTGCCTCGCCCACAAGATCGTTGTAGGCCGAACGATAAAGCTGCGTTAGGTTGGCCCGAGAGATTATCTCCAACTTAAGGGGGAAAACCCTTTGATCCACCCTCGTCCCATGTTGATAGCACACAGCACCGGCCCGATAAACTCCGATTAAAAATGATCTTCCCTTCACCACGGTTGCGGAGCCGCCGTCCACGGCAGCCACCAAACCCGTCGGTTCTCTTTCCTCTATGGGATGGAAGGAGAGGTGATCTAAGTCTTTGTCCAGAAGCAAAGGCTCCTGCTCCTCCTCGCCCGATTCCACCTCGACGTAGGAAGGCTCTTGTTCCAGTGCTTCCCGGATGAAGCTTACCGCTTTATGAATCTCGTTTTCTATGCTCTCGTTTAGATCAAGCATGCTCACCACGTACGTTGGTTTTGATGAATAGCCGGTTGATGAATATCATTAAGGCAGATCTGAAGATCGTAGCAACAAAGCTCGCCAACCTTGGTTTCGCACAACCAATTGTCTTTGCAGATTTAAGCCTGTGATTCCCCGGCACAGTTCACTGTTTCAATTGCCTTGGGGTTTGCGCTCATCAGGCGGCATAACAAACCTGCTTATCCGCCATTCCCCCTTTTTCTTCTGCAGAAAAAGCGTAACGGCTCTCTCGATTACTTCCGTTTCTTCTGCGCCGGTAAAATATTCTAGGCTCAATCTCAGTTTGACCTCGGCGCTGTCTTTGACGATGGTAAAATTCTTCTCGGCTATCCTGCCCGTTACCAGCTTCTTCTCCAGGGAAAGACTATCCAGAAACTGTAAGGATAGATTCTGCTTTTTGTCCAGCACGATGGAGTCGAGCACCGTCTGGCTGGTCCGAGCGATTCCTCTCTCGAATCTGCCCAGCACACCTTTGATCAGCGCCACGTCGTCATCCGGCTTTTTCCCCACGCATCCACATACCAGAGAAACCAAGAGCAGAGAAAAGACCAGTCGCAGCAAATATGTTCTTTTGTTCCGGTGCATGATTTTATGTCGTTGAGCTTGAAACTGACTCAAGTATAAGAAGAAGGCTGTAAAAATACAACCTCTATTTTTCCAAACCCTTCGTAAAAAAGATGAGGGCTGACTCTGGTAGGATAGGGGGGCTAAAAGACTATCCTGGGGGATCCAGAGCTCGCCCTCAAAACGATCTTTACCTGGTTTTATGAACAATACTAATATAAGAACGTCAGGCTCCAACGTCAAGGAAAAAATCCGGTACCGGGAAACGTTTATTTCAAACGGTGAGCTTTCCCTGTCCGATTCTCTTCGATGACAGCCCGACGGCTGACCGACTCTGATCGGTCTCGTTGTCGTCACACTCCAAACCGATGTTCCGACAGAATTTGAGAAATAGAGCATGCCTCCTGCTGGGAATACTTCTCGTGTTACTCTTGTCTGCAGTAACGGGAGCTGAGCATCTGAAGCAGGACAATCCCTCCGTCATCAAACTCTCCAGCACGCTGTGGTCGGATCTGAGGGATATCCGATTTCAGGGATCGAATGCCTACTGCCTCTTTTTCGATGGGCTGACTATTCTGGACCTCTCCAACATCAACTCGCCCTCACAGGCGGGTCAGATCGAGTTGCCCCAGGACGGCCGGAAAGTCACCGTCTGGGGCAACCATGCTTATGTGACGTCGTCTGACAGCCTATTGCATATCATTGACATATCGTCGGTTAGCAATCCCCTGCTGATGGGTAGCTTTAAGATGCCGGATGTCTTTACCGACCTTGAAGCTAAGGACAACTGCATCTATGCCTCGGCCAGAGACGCTGGGCTTGTGGTGGTGGACGTGACCGATCCTTTCAATGCGGCCGTCATCGGCTCTTGTCAGGTCGAAGGATTTCAGGCTCTATCGCTTTGCCTGCGCGGGAACTTGGCCTATACGGCAGGAATCGGGGGCTTGAAGCTGATAAACATTCTAATTCCCCGATTTCCCTACCTATTCGGTTCCAGCGATGTTGTGCCCGCAGCAAACAGAGTGTTTGTGGGAAAAAAAGACGGTACGGTGTACGCCTACCTGGGTAATCCCTGGCAGTTTTCCGTTCTCAACGTCACCAATCCTAGAAATATTCTTCCTGTTTCCGTTTATACGCCAGCATCCGACATAGTCGATCTCACGGTCTCGGGACATTATGCTTATTTGGGCTTGGGATATGAGGAACTGGTGGTTTTGGACTTGGAGGAAGAGGAATCGCCCCAAAAGGTTGCCACCCTGCGGATGGGGGATTATACCAGCGGGGTTTATTCCTTTTCCGACTTCCTGTTCGTCAGCGACATCTTCGGTCCCGCCAAGATAGTAAATGTGTTCAATCCCCACCGTCCCTTCGTCACCGGCAAATGGATCGTCCCCGGCACTCCCGAAGCTGTGGTGGTGAAAGACAAGATCGCCTACTTAGCTTGCCGGAACTCCGGGCTGCATATCTTGAACCTAACGAACCCGACCGATCCACAAATCGTAAGCACGCTCTGGGCTCCCTACGATAACAACTATATCGACATTGAGGGAAGCTATGCCTATCTCACCGCCCTTTTGGCCGGAATGCGAATTGTGGACATCTCTGATCTATCGTCGCCTACGGCCGTCTCCCAATACAATCCGGAGGGCTACACCTACGGCGTGGAGGTGCAGGACGGATTCGCTTACCTTCGGAACTCCGGAAACGACATTCAGATAATCGACGTACAAGACCCCCTCTCCCCAATACCTAAGGGATCCATCCAGACTCCTGGAAGCCCAAAGAAAATGGTAGTTCAAGGCGATTATCTCTACGTTGCCGACTCGGATTCGGGCCTGATCATAGTGAATGTCTCCGACAAGGACACCCCCAATGTGACAAGCACGTTTCCGACCGCGGGAGACTGCATCAACGTGTTTTCGGCAGATACCCTTCTGTTTTTAGTATGTGAAGATATCGGTGTCCTAATATGTGATTTGTCCGTTGAGGAAATGCCGGAATCTCTGGGAACCTACTCTGCCTCGCAGCAAATCGAGGATATCCATGTTGAAGGTTACTATGCTTATCTGAGCGTGGAAAACCAGGGAGTCGAAGTGATCGACATCAGCTCCCCTTCTGCTCCCTTTTTTGTCGCCGGCTACAGTGGCGTGGACAATCCGGGCAGTTTGACTGCGAAGGATGAGCTCATATATTTGTGTGATGGTCGCTCCTTCAAAATCTTAAGATTCTCCACCACATCGAGCATACCACAACTTAAGGCAAAAAAGATATCGACTGGTGACTGATCTTTCAAGCAGGAAAGCGTCCTACGAGGGTCGGGGACGCGGGTTTAGCAATCAGCGACCGGAAGGCTGGAGGATATCGAGGCCGTTCACCGATAAGAAGCTGCCCCACTTTTTTGGTGGGGCAGCTTCGAATCAATTGACGTTTATCGGCCACATGGCGGGTCTCCGCCTTTATACAGGTAGTTGAACAGGCGGATCGCATCTCCCAAATCTACTAATCCATCACAGTTCAGATCGCCGACTGCCAGAGGATAAGGAGCGGAACCGTTTCTGAAGAGGTAGTTGAGCAGAAAAATGCCGTCGCTAACGTCCATCACCCCATCGCCGGTGACGTCGCCTACCTGCAAGGGTGCCAGTTCGAAATCGATGCCCGGCGTATCCTCGCCTGAGAGTACTACAACCGAGTCCGGGTAGGTTTGGTCAACGTAGCCCGCCTTCTGGGCGCTGACCTGGTAGATTCCGGCGCACATGTTCGGGATCTGATAATAACCTCCCGTATCACTCCAGCCTTCCCCGAAACACCAGTTGTCTAAGCCTATGGCCAACAATCTAGCTGAAGGGATGGGGAGACCGGTTGTTTCGTCCGTTACCCGACCCGAAATCGAGCCATACTCAGCCACGGGAATCAGGGCGAAATCGATGTCAGGAGTGTTCTGCCCTGCGATTACAATCACCGAGTCGGGATAGGTCTCCGGCTGGTAGCCGTCTTTTTCCGCATGCACCACCCATGAACCTGGTGGAAGGTTATCGCACAAATAGTAACCGGCTGTGTCCGAGTACCACACGCAGTATATCCCGCTTATGGTGATCTCTGCCATGGGCAAGGGGACACCGGTCTGCTCGTCGGTTATCCTCCCGGAGATGGAGCCGAACTCAGGACCTCCTTCAGGAGCCAAAGCGAAGTTGATGTCGTAAGTAGTCTGTCCCGTGATCACCGGCACCGAGTCAGGATAGGTTTCCGGGACGTACCCTAAGGCCTGGGCATCAATCCGGTAGATGCCGGGACACATGTTATGGAACAGATAATATCCATTGGTATCGCTCCAGGCTTCCGCCCAACACCAGTTATCCAGGCCGATGGCAACCAAATAGGCCATGCTGATGGGATAACCCGTATCTTCGTTGGTTACCCAACCTGAGATAGACCCGTACTCGCCCATAGGTGCCAGCTCAAAATCTATTCCCTCGGTAAACTCACCCCCAATGACCATCACCGAGTCCGGATAGGCTTCGGGAGCATAACCATCCTTGCTTGCGATCACCTGGTAGGTTCCGGGGCACAACGAAGAAATGCCGTAGTAACCGCCGGTATCACTCCAACCCACGCCGTGACAATAATTGTCTAAACCTATGGCCTCCACGCGCGCCATGATGATGGCCAGACCTGTTTGTTCGTCCGTCACCCTGCCTACAATCCCGCCGGTCTCTCCGCCGATTAAAGTCAATGCGAAATCGATGCCGGAGGTTTCCTGACCTCCCACCACTACCACCGACTCCGGATGAGTCTGGCAGTGATAACCTTGCGCGCAAGCCATAACGATATAAGCCCCGGAGGGAACGTAGTCACACAGGTAGTGACCTGTGGAATCAGTGTACCATACGCAGTCACAATCCAGGTCGCTGAGCGTAATAGTCGCGCCTTCAATCGGTTCACCGGTAGAATCATCAGTTACCACTCCCGATATCCAGCCGGTTCCCCCGCCCGACGGACTCAAGGCGAAATCGACGTGCGGGCTGTTTTCTCCCTCTGCTACAATCACCGAATCCGGGAAAGTCTCCGGGAAATATCCGGCTGCGGAAGCGCTGACAATGTAGGATCCGGCAGGTATGCTGTCGCAGGAATAGTAGCCCTCCGAGTTCGTATGCCACACGCAATAAAGACCGCTTAGGGTGATCGAGGCTTGAGCGATGGGATCGCTGGTAGCCTCATCTGTGACCCTGCCGGAGAGCGAACCGAACTGGGCAAAGGACGTGCTGACCAAAACGAGCACGAGAATCGTGAAGGCCGGCGTCAGAAGACACTTGTTCTTCATAATAAGATCACCTCCTGGCTTGAGTTTTACGCCTCATTCTTTTCCATGGCAACCTTTTGAGAAATCTCCACCTCACTACCGTCTGGGCCAGGTGAGAGCGCCAGCAAGTCCGATCTTTAAATTCAAATCCGATGTCTTGAGGGTCTACTTTTTAATATACTCCCTTTCAAATTCCTGTCAATAATAAAAAGACCAGAATTGGTGTAATAATCCGATTTATCTGTGAACTTAAAAGTTGAGTCGGGAGCTACTCTGACAGATGCATCAAACCTCGATCTGGTAAGATGTCCACTTCTTCATAAGATTCCGGAGCAATCTCCTTGACCCGAAAAGACTTGCATGCTATATTGCATCTTGTTGGCAGAAGATGTAAACGCAAGAGGCGAGTCTGGGCATTGTTGGTCGGAGCTTGGACTTTAGGGCAATGATTCTTGATCACACCCGGCGCTGAAGAACAAAAAATCACTGTTATGCCGATGGTCTGACATTCCTGATTCCTATTCTATTTCGAGAACCGTTGAAAGATCCCACTATCTACATCCTTACCCAACTGAAGCTTGAGTGTATAGGGTTGGACGAAGAAGAACTCCTTGTTCGCATCCCTGGTCCTGATCCTGATGAAATAGCTCGTGTTCTGGCATATAGACATTCCCAAGGCTTTGAAATCTACTTCAGGAACGATGTCCCACGAAATTTACGTAACCTTATTTCGGCATTATCGATTGACGACATTTTTGCTGAAAGGAAGAAAATCCAATCAATCCTTGATAAGCATTTCCCCTGTACTGAGGTTGGCTCGTTTGAGACTTACGTTTTTGAAGATCTTCCCGGTGAGAATGAAATTACGGACGTCGATATAATCGATCAAACCAGCTCCTTCGGAAAAGCTTCCCCCAGCAGACCTATTTTTGTCTTACCCAGCCATGGTAAACCAATCTCCTCCTGTATTTCAGTAAGGCAGGATGACGATTCGGCTGAGTGTTATACACATACCGAGGAAGGATTCAGACGACATGGACTTGGACGAAAGGTGACGGCTGCATGGGGAAGATGGCAGCTTCTCAACGGCAGAATTCCCTTTTACAGTCACGCATCCGATAATATAGCTTCAAGAGCCTTGGTGGAATCATTGAATCTGCCATGGAAGTTCAGGTTGGTGGCATATTCATGAGATATAGCTCTTAAGTCAGAAGCCGCAGTTGCATAACTCAGTCTCCTTGTCAGCTCTTCCGGTACGGTTGTCCTCTTCGACTTCTGTTGACCCTAGGTCAACCGAGCGCTTGTAAGCCTTATTCCGAATTACGCCTTGACAACAATCCCTCTAATGACTACAGTACCATAAAGAACCACTGAGGGACACGTCTGCCATGAGGACCGTTCATCCGCTGACAGAGAAGGATATTCAAGATATCCGAAAGTCTTTGATCCGGCTCAGTGAATCCAAATACCGGAAGACCAGACTGCCTCTTGTCACCCTTAAGTGTGCTCAAACCTTAGACGGCAAAATCGCTACCATCACCGGCGATTCAAGATGGATCAGCGGACCTTCGTTCCTTCGCCTGGTTCATCGAATGCGAAGCTGCCACGACGCCGTTCTGGTTGGAGTAAACACCGTCATCCGGGATGATCCACAGTTGACCGTTCGGCTGGTTAAAGGAAAAAATCCTCGGAAGATAATTCTGGATAGTCGGCTTCGGACTCCGCTGGATTCCAAAGCACTTGAAGGCCGATCGGCGCAATCGACCATCATCGCCACCACCTCTTTAGCCAGCAAGCAGAAGACCGAAAAGCTGCGATCCACCGGAGCCGAAGTCTGGACAATGGAGACAGATAGTCACGGCCAAGTCGATCTGCGGCGCCTTTTGGAGAGACTGGGACAAGCCGGCATCCGGTCGATTATGATCGAGGGAGGATCAAAGGTAATAGGCTCCTTTCTCGACCACCGTCTGATCGATCATCTGCTGGTGGCCATAGCCCCAAAGATAATGGGAAGAGGCATAGCCGGTGTGAGCTATTCGGCTACCGGTCAAGTCATAAAAATCCCGTCGCTTTGTTCGGTCAGATACTTCGCCACTGGAGAAGACATCATTCTGCAGGCCCTGCTTCGCACCTGACCTTTGCCCTCAGCCCAAGATCCCCGGGTATATTGTGTAAATTCTTTTGTGTAAATTTCTATTTGGAG
>CAYMNI010000054.1:0-12825 GCA_964391755.1 uncultured Ignavibacteria bacterium | reverse complement strand
ACGGTCAACGGATATATCGCCCGTCTGGGGCGTCCGTATGGACGGATTAAACGGATAGAGAGAGTACAGGAGGATGGGGAGAGTACAATTGAGAACCGGTGCCGATAGTCAAACACCCCTGTATGGGCAAGCCCAAAGGGAAAACTCTCCCGGATCGCCCAGGAAGCTTATTTTGGACAATGATTTCAGAGCTTGCTGTCGTAATCAAAATCGAATCCGAAGGATTGGTGGATGAACGGACAGAAAATCAGAATCTGGCTTAAGGCTTACGATCACCGGTCTCTTGACAAGTCGGCCCGGGAGATTGTCAGAACGGTTACCCGCACAGGAGCGCGGATAACCGGACCTGTGCCTCTCCCCACCAGAAGGAGAATCTACACCGTACTGCGATCCCCTCATGTGGATAAAAAGTCCAGGGAGCAGTTCGAGACGCGCATTCACAAGAGGCTGATTGACATCTACGATTCCACGCCTCAGACGGTGGATGCTTTGATGAAGCTGGATCTGCCTGCCGGTGTGGACGTGGAGATAAAGGTTTAACCGGCAGTAGGCAGTACACCGTCTACAGTACAAAGTGGGTAGTGGATGGTGCTCAGATCGTGGGAGTAAGAAGATGGATGGGATTATAGGAAAGAAGGTCGGGATGACCAGGATTTTCAACCAGGACGGATATGTCGTGCCGGTCACCGTCATCCAGGCCGGACCCTGCCCGGTGGTGCAAATAAAAACCAAGGACGGGGAGGGATACGACGCCATACAGGTGGGTTTCGGGGAGAAAAAAAAGAAGCTTACCACGCTTCCCCTGTGGGGCCATTTCCAGAAGGCCAAAGTTGAACCCAAAAGGGTGTTAAGGGAGTTCAGAACCGACCGGGTGGAGGGATACAAGATGGGGCAGGAACTCAAGGTGGATATGTTCTCGGTCGGCGACAAGGTCAACGTTACCGGAATCTCCAAGGGACTGGGCTTTCAGGGAAGTGTGAGAAGGCACGGTTTTCATGGCGGATCAAAGACCCACGGGCAGTCGGACCGAATGAGAGCGCCGGGTTCCATAGGATCCAGCTCCTACCCCTCCCGGGTCTTCAAGGGGCAGAAGATGGCGGGGAGAATGGGCGGTGAGAAGGTGACCACCAGGGGGCTGGAGGTGGTGGAAGTGGACCAAGAGAGAAATCTGCTGCTGGTGAAAGGGGCCGTGCCGGGTAAAGTGAATTCATACCTGACCATAAGGAAAGCTTAGGTCTCAGAGGATTCGTATGCAGAGCGCAGTCTTATACGACAAAGAGGGAAAGCAGAAAGAGACCTGTCAGTTGGACCCCAGGCTTTTTGGACAGAAGGTCAATCTGTCTGTTATGCACCAGTACGTCAAGGCTTACCTGGCCAACCAGAGACAGGGGACTGCGAAGAAGAAAAACAGGATGGAGGTCAGTGGCGGAGGCGCCAAGCCCTGGAGGCAGAAGGGTACCGGAAGGGCGCGGGCGGGATCCAATACCTCGCCCGTATGGGTGGGTGGCGGGAGAGCCTTCCCGCCGGTGCCGCGCGACTACCGCATGAACATTCCCAGGAAGATGAAACGACAGGCGCTTCTGTCGGGATTGTCGACGGCGGCATCGGAAAACCGAGTCAAGCTAATCGAGGATGTGAGCTTAGAAGCTCCCCGGACCAAGATCATGGTCCAGCTTCTCCACAGATTGGGAGTCGCCGGATCAAAGACACTGTTACTGACCGAGGGGAAGGATGAGAATCTGCTGAAATCCTGCCGGAACTTGAAGGGTGTGGTGAACAAACGGGCCTGTCTGGTCAACGCCTATGATCTTCTTACCTGCGACTTTGTGGTCCTGACCAAGAAAGCCTTGGACAGCCTGACGGAGGTGTTCGCCGGATGAAACATGCCCGGGATATCATCATCAGTCCTCTGGTATCGGAAAAAGGTGCCAACCTGCGCGCCGAACAGAACAAGTACGTTTTCAAGGTGAACCAGAGGGCCAACAAGCTCCAAATAAAAAAAGCGGTAGAAGAGCTCTTCAAGGTGCAGGTTGAAGACGTAACCACCATGACCAGACATGGCCGGCCCAAGAAGCTGGGAAGGTTCGAGGGACGCAGGGCCGACTGGAAGAGAGCCATAGTGAAGCTGAAAAAGGGAGAGACCATAGAGCTGTTTGAGACAGTTTAGATGAATCCCTGGAATCTTTCAAAGCGACTTTAGAAACGGAGTAGATTGAGGTACCAAGATGGCCATTAAAGCGTTCAAACCGACCACCCCATCTCTGAGATTCAAGACGGTGTCCAGCTTCGAGGAGATAACCTGCACCACTCCCCAGAAACCGCTTTTGGTGCCTCTGAAGAAAAGCGGCGGCAGGAACAACCGGGGTCGGATAACCTGTCGCTATCGAGGAGGCGGCCACAAGAGATTTTTAAGGCTCATAGACTTCAAGAGGGACAAGCTGAACATCCCCGCCCGGGTGGCTACCATAGAATACGACCCCAACCGTTCCGCCCGTATCGCTCTGCTGCATTACGTGGATGGCGAGAAGAGATATATCTTAGCCCCTCTGGGTCTGAAGGTGGGCGATAAGGTTATGGCCGGCGATGAGGTGGAGATTAAGCCGGGAAATGCCATGCCTCTGGGAAGGGTTCCGTTGGGGACCATGATCCACAACGTGGAGTTGAAAAGGGGCAAGGGCGCCCAGATAGCCAGAGGTGCCGGATCGTATGCCCAAGTGGTGGCCAGAGAGGGTGAGATCGGACATCTGAGGCTCCCCTCGGGGGAGGTCCGTCTGGTAAGACTGGAGTGTTTCGCCACGATCGGTCAGGTGGGCAATCTGGACCATGAAAACGTAACCTATGGCAAGGCCGGAAAAACCAGATGGCTGGGCCGTAGACCCAGGGTCAGGGGAGTGGCCAAGAACCCGGTGGATCATCCCATGGGGGGAGGAGAGGGGAGATCCTCAGGAGGCAGACATCCATGTACCCCCTGGGGAAAGATCACCAAAGGCTTGAAAACCAGAAAGAGAAAGCCTTCAGACAAACTGATCGTCAAGAGAAGGAGCAAATAGGCCCGCGGGCACACGAAGCTGTCCGGCGGGAGAAAGAACCACGAGAAGTTGATGCAACATCGATTAAGAAAGTAAAAAGTAAAACCAGGATGATTTTTTTGATAGACGAAAACATTTCGGAGGTGGACTGAAAAATGGCAAGGTCTCTGAGAAAAGGTCCTTTTGTGGATGGTCACCTGCAAAAAAAGATCTCTGCCATGAACGACACCGGAGACAAGAGGGTGATCAAAACCTGGTCCAGACGATCTACCATAATACCGGAGTTCGTGGGGCATACCATTGCGGTGCATAACGGCAACAAGTTCATTCCGGTATACATCTCGGAGAACATGGTGGGACACAAGCTGGGAGAGTTCGCCCCGACCAGGATATTTCGCGGGCACTCCGGAAGGATGACAGAGAGGTCAACCGCGTTGAAGTAGGATTGCGCGGAGGGTTGGATCGAAACAAGAGGCACCGGAAGCAGCCATGGAAGCCAAAGCCAGAGCCAGATTCGTCAGGATGTCCGCCCGGAAGGTGCGGAGGGTGGCGGACTTAATCCGGGGGAAGAACGTGGAGGACGCGCTGAATATCCTCACCTTCACTCCCAAGACGGCAGCCGTCATTTTGGAGAAGATTCTCAAGTCGGCTACTGCCAACGCGCTGAACGAGGAGGGAACGGCCAAGCTCAAGGCGGAGGACCTGCGAATAAAGAGCATACTCGTAGACGACGGCCCCATCATGAAAAGGATCCGTCCCATGGGGATGGGGAGAGCCTACAGGATAAGAAAGAGAACGAATCATATCACCATCGTGGTCACCGACGGCACGGAGGAGAAAGAAGAATAGAAATAACGGTACAAGCCCTGTTGGTCTGACAAAGAGGTGAAAGTCATCTTTGCCGAAAGTTCGCCGAGAGGGCCGAAGGAAACCTGGGTTCATAACAGATTGGTTCAACCGTAACCGGAATACAAACTACGGTGTGCGGAGGTGAGCGCACCGTCACCTGAATATGCCAGTTTCGAGTCAAACAGGCTTTAAGGAGGAGTAGTTGGGACAAAAGACCAACCCGGTGGGGCTGAGATTGGGGGTCATCAGAGGATGGAGCTCCAGGTGGTTCTCCGACGCTAAGTTCGCCGATCTGCTGAAGGAAGATCTGATAATCAGGAGATACACAGAGAAGAGGCTGGAGCACGCTGGAATAGCGGAGGTGGACATCATCCGGGCTCCGCGAAAGGTGACCTTGGACATCCACACGGCCAGGCCCGGCATCGTAATAGGGCGCAAGGGAGCTGAGGTGGACAAGTTGAAGGAAGAGCTTCAACTGCTCACCAAGAAAGAGGTGGCCATCAACATCATTGAGGTGAAGAAGCCCGAGCTATCGTCCAGACTGGTGGCCACAAGCATCGCCAAACAACTGGAGGGGAGGGTTTCCTTCCGAAGGGCCATGAAAAAGGCCATTACGGCCGGGATGAAGTCGGGTGCCGAAGGCATAAAGATCTCCTGCGGGGGAAGGCTGGCCGGAGCGGAGATCGCCCGCACGGAGAAGTACATGGAAGGGAGGGTTCCCTTACATACCCTGCGCGCGGACATCGACTATGCCACTGCCACCGCACACACAACCTATGGTTGTATTGGGGTCAAGGTGTGGATATTCAAAGGCGAGATCTTAGGACCGAGCAAAGAAAAGGAGATGTCCGGCGTAGCCGCGCAAGCGGAGACCGAGCTGCCCGCCCGGCCCAAGCCGGGAGAGGACAAAGCCAAGCGGGGAGATAGGAAGCGGCACAGACGCAGGACCAGGAAAGAGGCTTAAAGTCCCGCAAATCCTGGCAGAATACGAGACCTTGGTCAAAGTCAGCTAGGCTCTGCAGGGAGATCAGGGTATTGTTTGAGAGGAAGCACTTGTCATGTTAATGCCCAAGAGAGTCAAGTACCGCAAACAGCAGCGAGGCCGAAGAAGGGGAAAGGCTTATCGCGGCTCGGAAATCAACTTCGGAGAATTCGGCATAAAAGCCCTGGAGCCGGCTTGGCTGACCAATAAACAGATCGAGGCAGCCAGGGTGGCCCTGACCCGACATATAAAAAGAGGGGGAAAGGTGTGGATTCGCATCTTTCCCGACAAACCGGTTACGGTGAAGCCTGCTGAGACCAGAATGGGAAAAGGAAAGGGGGCTCCGGATCACTGGGTGGCGGTAGTCAAGCCGGGAAGGATTCTGTTCGAGTTGGAGGGAGTGACCGCCCAGCTCGCGCGGGAAGCGCTTGATTTGGCGTCGGCCAAGCTTCCCATAAAAACCAGGTTCGTAACCAGGACTTCGATTTAGAGATCTGGGAGGATTTCTCGGGCATGAAGAAAGAGCAGATGAGAGAATTGACCAGAGAGGAGCTTCTGCAGAGAAGATCAGAGATGCAGGAGGAACTTTTCAATCTCAGGGTTCAGAAGGCCAGCAAGGATCTGGATAATCCCTTGAGGTTGAGGATATTGAAAAGGGAGATAGCCCGGGCCAATACCATTATAAGAGAGGACGAACTGAAGATCAGATCCTCGGCACCGGGGCAGGAGCAGGCTGACTCGGCTGGAGAGAAACAGGAGTAAAGGAGCGTGGAGAGAAGCAAAAGAAAGCTAAGAGAAGGCTGGGTTATTTCGAACCGCATGAACAAAACCATCATAGTCGCGGTCGAAAGACAATTCAGGCATCCCCGATATGAAAAGATCATCCGGAGGACCTCCAAGCTTTACGCCCACGATGATAAGAACCAGTGCCAGATCGGCGACAAGGTGAAAGTGATGGAGACTAAGCCCATGTCCAAGTTGAAGAGATGGCGGCTGGTGGACGTGCTGGAGAAAGCCAGATAGATATTCAACAACGACAAGCACGACTTCTTCCGAGAGGTCTTCTGAAGGGAAGATGAAAGATGATCAGAGAGTACTCAAATTTGGGGGTGGCCGACAATTCCGGAGCTAAGAGAGTTATGTGTTTTCGTGTGCTGGGAGGGACCAGGCGAAGGTATGCCCGGATCGGCGACATCATCGTGGTGACGGTAAAGGATGCCATCCCCGGTGGAACCGTAAAAAAGTCGGACATCTGCAAGGCGGTGGTGGTAAGAACCACCCGGGAGACCAGACGAAAAGACGGTTCTTATATCAGGTTCTCGGACAATGCAGCGGTGATCGTGAACGAGTTGAACGAACCCAGGGGGACCAGAATATTCGGTCCGGTGGCGCGAGAGCTCAGGGAGAAGGAGTTCATGAAGATCGTATCCTTAGCTCCCGAGGTCATCTAATAATTCGAGCTTTCGTTTTCCGGATTCTGTAAACCGGAGGCGAGAATCAATCGGGGCGGTGAGAAAGAGATGAAGATAAAAAAAGGAGATACGGTACTGGTCATAGCCGGAGAGGACAGGGGCAAGACCGGAAAAGTGCTGAAGGTCTTCTGCGAGAAGAGCCGGGTCATAGTGGAGGGGGTCAACTTCATCAAACGGCATACCCGGCAGACCCAGCGGGCGCAGAAGGGCGGTATAATCGAAAAGGAAGCACCGGTGCACGTTTCCAATCTCATGCTCTACTGTCCCAAATGCTCCACTCCCACCAAGGTGGCTTTTCGAATCCTGGGGGGAGAGGAAGGTAGCAAATCCAACAAGGTCAGAATATGCCGGAAGTGCGGCGAGATAGTATAAACAGCCTGCGTTGACGTCCGGCTGCGGGGCCGACCGATTTCGCCGGCTGAAAAGGAAGCGGAAAAGGACATGCTTACACCGCGAATCAGAGAGAAATATGAAAAGGAAATCGCGCCTGCTCTGATGAAGAGGTTCGGCTATAAGAACGTAATGCAGGTGCCCAGGGTAAGAACCATCGTGATCAACGTGGGGATGGGAGATGCCATCCAGAACGCCAAGCTCATGGATGCGGTGTCCTCCGATCTGGCTGCCATAACCGGACAGAGGCCGGTGATCCGAAGGGCGGCCAAGGCCATATCCAATTTCAAGCTGAAGGCCGGCATGCCCATCGGATGCATGGTCACCCTGCGCAAGGCCCGGATGTATGAGTTTTTAGACCGACTGGTCAACGTGGCCATCCCGCGTATTCGCGATTTCAGAGGCACCTCCCCCAAATCTTTTGACGGGAGAGGAAACTACAACCTGGGCATCTCAGAGCAGATAATCTTCCCGGAGATCGACTATGACAAGGTGGAGAAGATCAAGGGGATGAACATCACCATAGTCACCACCGCCAAGACGGACGAAGAGGGATTGGAGCTGCTGAAGGGCCTGGGTATGCCCTTTAGAAGATAGGAGTGGCTGGATTCGTAAGATAAAGACCACAGCCTCAGTCTACCAGGTTAGCTGGCCTGGTTGGATCAAAGCTTAAGGAGGTCGATTGGCTAAGAAGGCGCTCATAGAGAAATCCAAAAGAAAGCCGAGGTACCCCGTGCGCAAACACAACCGATGCTCTCGCTGCGGAAGACCCAGAGGCTTCATGGGGGATTTCGGATTGTGTCGCATATGCTTCAGGGAACTGGCCCTGAAAGGAGAGATCCCCGGCGTGGTGAAAGCCAGCTGGTAGTGAGGTTGGCCGGCGGACCGCATTAACCGGAAAGTCGTAACAGGGAAGGACTGTTTCATGAATAACACCGATCCCTTGGCCGATATGCTGACCAGAATAAGAAACGCTGCCAAGGCAAAACACAAGAAGGTGGACGTGCCTTCTTCCAACCTGAAGAAGAGCGTGGCCCAGCTTCTCCTGGAGCACAACTACATCAGCAAGTTCGTGGAGGTGGAGGACACCAAGCAGAATCTTTTGCGCATCTTCGTGAAATACGATCACGAGAACAACAGCCTGATTTCCGGGATTCGCCGGATCAGCAAGCCCAGCCTCAGGATCTATGCAGACCAGAAGAAAGTCAATCAGATGCAACGGGAGGTGGGACTCACCGTTCTCTCCACTTCCAGGGGCATCATGGATCATCGTCAGGCCAAGCAGGCCAAGGTCGGAGGAGAAGTGCTCTTCAAAGTGTGGTGATGTTCGGCTAACTGAGGCGGGCATAAGCGGAAGGTTGACATGAGCAGAGTAGGAAAATCACCAATACCCATTCCATCCGGCGTCAATGTAAGCATCGAGGACAACCGGATCACGGTCGCCGGACCCAAGGGGGAGCTCACCCAGAGCATCCACCCCTCCATACAGGTTCAAGCCGATCAGCAGCAACTGGTGGTAAAGCGACCGTCCGACAGCAAATTCCACAAGTCTCTTCACGGCCTGACCAGGTCTCTTATCGCCAACATGGTGACCGGCGTTACCGCCGAATACGAGAAATCTCTGGAGATTCAGGGGATAGGATACAAGGCTGAGCTTAAGGGCAGGAGACTTAACTTGATCTTAGGCTTGTCGCATCCCATACTGTTTACCCCTCCGGAGGGGATAAAGATAGAAGTGAGCGCACCCGGTAGGATAAAGATATCGGGCATCGATAAACAACTGGTGGGATTGGTGGCCGCCAAAATCAGATCCTTCCGACCGCCTGAGCCATACAAGGGCAAGGGGATTAGATATGCGGGAGAGGTGGTTCGGAAGAAAGCCGGCAAGACGGCCACCTAATGAGATGCCGAGCAACGGGAGATTTTGACCAGGGCAGGAAGCTATGAACAGACAGGACAGATTGAAAAGGATCGGTAAAGCCAGGAGACGGCAGCGGGTACGGAAGAAGATCTCCGGCACCGCTCAAAGGCCCCGGCTGTGCGTTTATAAAAGCCTCAAGCATATATACGCGCAGTTGGTGGATGACGGAGCCTCTCGCACCGTCATCGGGGTGTCCAGTCTCACGCCGGAACTGACGTCCCAGATCAAGCCGGAAGACAACAAGTCGGCAGTCAGCAAGAAGGTGGGGCTGCTTTTGGCTCAAAAGGCCAAGCAGTCTGGGGTGGCTTCGGTGGTGTTTGATCGAAACAGATATCCTTACCATGGAAGGATCAAGTCTCTGGCGGAGGGAGCCAGAGAAGGCGGTTTGGGTTTCTAGACATTTTATCTGCGCGGCGAAGTTGATTTTACCCTGACCAGCGCGGATGGATACAGAACGGTTCAAAAGAAGAGGTGATTTTTGCCAAGACCCGATGACGAACACGCTTTTGAGTTTGCCGAGAAGGTCATCTACATCAATCGAGTAGCCAAGGTGGTGAAGGGAGGAAGAAGATTCTCCTTTACCGCCCTGGTGGCGGCCGGAGATAGAAAGGGGAAGGTGGGCATCGGCTTGGGTAAAGCGGGAGAGGTTTCCGTGGCCATCAGCAAGGGAACCGAGGCAGCCAAGAAGAGGATGTTCGACGTGCCGCTGGCAGACGGAACCATTCCCCATCCGGTGGTGGGAAGATTCGGCGCAGCCAGGGTTCTTCTGAAGCCGGCATCAGCCGGTACCGGAGTCATAGCCGGCGGTCCCGTGCGGGCCGTGCTGGAGGCGGCGGGAATCCAGGACGTGCTGACCAAATCGTTGGGTTCCTCCAATCCCCACAACGTGGTCAAAGCCACGATGAACGGTCTTCTCGATCTGAAGATGCTCAAAGAGAAGGCTCGGCTGAGATCCGGCGAGAAGAAGCCGTAGATCAGCCTCCGCCGGAGGCAGGGTTGCGCGGGATTCCGGGAAGCACCGGCATCGACAGTATTAAGGTGGTGCGGTCGATTCTTGTAGATAAAGCAGATCAGACGGTTCGGAAGTTAACCTCAAGGGAGATGGTGACAGGTGAGCGGGAAACTCAGAGTGAAGCAGATCAGAAGCGTTATCGGGCGCTTCGAGAATCAGAGAAGAGTGATGCGGGCGCTGGGAATCACCCGGCTCCACCAGACGGTGGAACACCAGGATACGCCCCAGATAAGAGGGATGATTCGGAAGGTCAGTCATTTGGTCAAGGTGGAAGAGGTGTAAATTGGCAAGGACTTCTGCGGAAAAGAGAAAGTTGAAAGTTGGAGATCTTTCCCCTACTCCCGGGTCGAGGAAGAAGAGGAAGCGTGTGGGCAGGGGTTCGGGGTCCGGTCATGGAAAGACCTCCACCCGAGGGCACAAGGGGCAGTTGGCCCGATCCGGGGCCAAAAGGCGGGCTTGGTCCGAGGGGGGGCAGATGCCTCTCCAGAGACGGGTTCCCAAGAGAGGATTCACCAACATCTTCAGGAAAGAATTTCAGATGGTTAACCTCTCCGGCCTCTCGCGAATAAGCAAAACGGAGGTAATCTCTCCCCAGGCGATGAAAGAGGCGGGTTTGATCAAGAAGGCCAACGTGCCGGTCAAGATCCTGGGCCAAGGTGAGCTGCAGGGCGCCGTCACTATCCAGGCCAGCGCTTTCAGCAAAAAGGCCCAAGAGAAGATCCAGGCAGCTGGCGGCAAAGTTGAGGTCATTAGATGCTAAACACCATCGGCAGCATCTTCAAAATCCCGGAGCTCCGGAAGAGAATCCTTTTCACCTTGGGCATTCTGGTGGTCTACCGGGTGGGGGGACACGTGCCCACCCCGGGGATCGATGCGCAGGCGCTGGGGGAGTTCTTCCGGGGCATGCGAGGATCGCTGTTCGGCCTGTACGACATGTTCGCCGGCGGCGCCTTCCAGAAGGCCACCATCTTCTCTTTGGGCATCATGCCCTACATATCCGCCTCCATCATCATGCAGCTATTGGGTGCGGTGGTGCCTTATTTTCAAAAACTGCAGAAGGAAGGTGAGGAGGGACGAAGAAAGATCACCCAGTATACCCGCTACGGCACGGTTTTGATCTCCGCCATGCAGGCCATGGGAACGGCGGTATTCTTAGAGAGCCTTCAGCCTTCGGCCGGCACATACGTGGTTCCCCATCCGGGGATGGGATTTAAGCTGATGACCGTGATCACCTTCACCTGCGGCACCATCTTCATCATGTGGTTGGGTGAACAGATCACCGAAAGAGGTATCGGGAACGGCATCTCCTTGATCATAATGATCGGGATAGTGGCCCGTCTGCCCAGCGGAGTAATGGACGAGGTGAGGATGTTGAGCCTGGGGCAGAGAAACTTCTTCTCCGAAGTCTTTTTGCTCGCATTGATGGTAGTGGTGGTGGCGTCCATCGTGCTGGTGACCCGGGCTCAACGGAAGATTCCGGTGCAGTATGCCAAGAGGGTGGTGGGGAGGAAGATGTATGGCGGTCAGTCCACTCACATACCGTTGTCGGTCAATACGGCGGGAATAATCCCCATCATCTTCGCCCAATCCATAATGTTCGCTCCCAGCACGCTGTCTTCGTTTTTTCCCAACAGCGAGTTCATGCAGACGTTCTCTTCCTGGTTCCAACCGGGGACTGCTCTTTACGCCCTTTTGTACGGGCTGCTGATCATATTCTTCGCCTATTTCTACACCGCCATCGTATTCAATCCCGTGGATCTGGCGGATAACATGAGAAAATACGGCGGGTTCATTCCCGGTATAAGACCGGGCAAAAGAACCAGCGAGTACATCGACAGGGTTCTCACCCGGATAACCTTGCCCGGAGCCATATTCTTTGCCGTGATCGCACTCATGCCTACCTTCATGATGCAAGGTATGAACGTGCAGTTCTACTTCGGGGGAACAGGCCTTCTGATCGTGGTGGGGGTGGCGCTGGACACCTTGCAGCAGATCGAATCTCATCTTCTGATGAGACATTACGATGGGTTTATGAAGAAAGGAAGAATAAGGGGCAGGATGTAGATAGAAGAGATGAACCTTATATTGCTTGGGATACCAGGCTCAGGAAAAGGAAGTGTGGCGGAACTTTTGACCTCCGAGTTGGAGGTGCCGCACATCGCACCAGGTGACATTCTGAGGCAGGAGTTGAGACAGATGAGCCGACTGGGTTTGTTGGCCAAGCCCTTCATGGAGAAAGGAGAGCTGGTTCCGGACGATGTCGTTTTGGAGGTGATGGAAAAAAGGCTGAACCAGTCGGACAGCCAGAAAGGTTTCGTACTGGACGGGTTTCCCCGCACCTTGGCCCAGGCGGAAAGGCTGGACAGAATTTTGACCGGGTCGGGCAGAAGCATTGACTTCGTGATAAAGTTCGAGCTGTCCGATCGGACGGCCATGAAGAGGCTGGCGGGAAGACAAACCTGCTCGGTGTGCGGAGCGATCTTCAATCTCTACCAAAAGCCTCCCAAGAAGAAGGACGTGTGTGACATCTGCGGAGGAGCGTTGTTCCAGCGAGCAGACGACAAGGAAGACGTGATCCAGAATCGGTTGATGGTTTATCGACAACTCACTCAACCCATTGAGGAATACTACGAGCGAAAGGAAAAACTGGTGCCGGTGGACGGGGAAGCCAATCCCTATGCGGTGCTTAAGCAAATATTGTCAATAGTCGGAACCGGGTAAGGCCTCGTAGGCGACAGCGCCAGACGGTGATATATGATAGAGTTGAAAACGGCAAGAGAGATAGAGATCATAAGGAACAACGGCAGGATATTGGCTCAGACCTTGCGGTTGATACAGAAGAACATCCATCCGGGAATCAGGACCAGCCGGTTAAATCAGCTGGCTGAGGATTTCATCAAACAGAAGGGAGCCTACCCCGCGTTCAAGGGATATCGCGGATTTCCTGCCTCCATTTGCATCTCCATAAACGACGAGGTAGTACACGGGATTCCGGGAGAGAGAACTATAGAGGAAGGAGAGATCGTCTCGGTGGACGCAGGAGTCCTCAAGGACGGCTACTACGCTGATGCAGCCTGCACCTATGCGGTGGGTCCGATTCCGGAGGAGGCCCAGAGGCTGATTCAAGTCACGCAGCAGGCGCTTCAGAGCTGCTTAGCTTACGTGAGCGA
>CAYMNI010000053.1:0-12837 GCA_964391755.1 uncultured Ignavibacteria bacterium | reverse complement strand
GGAGCGCTGACCCCCTGATTCGAAGTGAGCTCTCCCCCTACTATCACCTCGCACTTTACGTCAGTCTGACTCTTGGACACAACCTTTAATTCGAGCTCTCCGTCAGCCAAAAGGATGCGATCACCCGGTTTCAGAACCTCCACCAATCCCGGAGAATTCACCGATACAGAGTTCTGATTTCCCATCAAGGGTCGAGTGGTCAGCACGAATTTCGAATGCGGCACCAGTTCGACCTTCCCCTCGCTCAGCTTACCGATTCTTATTTTCGGGCCGGATAGATCCTGCAGAATCGGCACCGTCACCCCCATCTCCCTCGATATGCGCTTGACGTTGCCAATGACCTCGGCATGATCTTCGTGCGTGCCGTGGGAGAAGTTCAGGCGCGCCACGTTCATTCCCACTTCGATCAGCGACCGCAGAATCTCGGGTGAACTGCTTGCTGGTCCGATGGTACAAACCATTTTTGTACGTTTGTATTTCATGGTGGAATACCTGAATTTAAGCTGTGCTGGCTTCATTCTCGAAATACGATCTTTCCCCCCTTGATGACCACATAAGTGGTCTTTATGTTTTCAATGTCTTCAAGAGGGTTCTCTTTCAAGATCAGGATATTCGCTCTCTTGCCTGGGGAAATCGACCCCAACTGATCGGCCATTCCTAGCCACTGGGCCGGGTATATGGTCGCGCCTTTGATGATTTCTGCTTCCGAAAGACCGACCTCCTTCAGGTATCGCATCTCATCAAACGTGAATTGAGGCATAAGTCCATCTTGTCCCACAAGGATCTTTACATTCTGTTCGATCATCTGTTGTGTGAAATAACGATCCATTTCCTCCAAGATTTCAAGCCTTTCAAGCGTCGCCTCATTTGGCTCTTCAGATTGTTGTTTTCTCATGTACTTGATAGCATGCAGGGTTGTACAGCAATAAACGTCGTTTTGAATCATCTTGTCGATCAGCCCGTGCAGTCTCTTCGATGAAACGGACTTGACTCTCAACTGAAAGACTTTCTTTCTGAATGTCTCTTTGTCTTTCGGATCAGCGTTTATCAAGCTATCATGTTCCGATTTCAAATCCTTCTTCAAAACTACCTGCCAAGGGGCTTTTGCATGTTCCACACATCTAACACCGAAATCAATGGCGGTGACCATAGGAATCGAATGGAAAAACGTCGTTCCTGGATCATGAGTGACAGGTAGGTTATGTTCCTTTGCTAGATCAAGCAGATAATTGAAAACGTCGTCATCGAATTTGTTGAAGGTTTTGACGAGGCTGGCTCCCCCTGTGGATATTTGATGGATGACACTTCTTGCATCTTGGGTAGAGTCGACTGCAACTGTGAATCCGGGCAGATCCTTATTGTGCTCTTCCCATACCAACGGGCTTCTTTCAAGCATGGGACCGGCATAGAATATGTCGGGACCCAGGAATTCTCCGCCTGAAATCCTGTCCTTCAAATTCTTTAAGATGTTGACAGGACCACCAACGTCCCGTACTTGGGTAATCCCTCTGACAACGAATTCTTTCAAAACCTGTCTTTCCAATTCATCTGTTTCTTTTGTACCGAAATCCTCCATTATCTGCTTTTTTGTTTTTTCGCTCTTCGACGTCAAGTGAGCCAGATGAGCATGACATTCGAAAAGCCCGGGAAGTGCAAATTTACCCGAGCAGTCTATCTCGGCCAGTCTTTCGCCCTCTATTTGAATGGATCTGGCCACCCTCCTGATCGTTTCGTCCTCGACCAGGATGTCCAGGTTCGGATCGAAACGACCTTCCTCCACATCAAGCAGACTCGCATTCCTCAGCAGGATCTGATTTTTCATCTCTTCATTTCTTTTCTTCCACGCTAACGAACATACGATTTACGAAGGTCTCGAAACCGTGCTTTTTCCAGAAGGAGACCGCCGTATGGTTCTGCGACAGCACCAGCAGTTCGATTCTCTTTACGCGCCTCGATTCGAACCATTCGAGAATCCTGTTCAGCACCTGTTCGCCCAATCCCTTTCTTCGATAGTCCGATCTCACGCCCAAATCCGAGATGAATCCGAACTCGGTCTGCAGAACCATGGGAGGCCGTTTGGATATCTGGGATATGGAGTAGGCCACAGCCTCTCCTCTGTCCAGAGCCACAAGAACCTGCGAATCGTCAGATGCCATCAAATTCTTGAGATGTTCTTCGAACTTGGCAGCGGCATCTTCGGTTCTGGCGTAGACAGGTTCTATGTCCCGGTGGTAGTCTATGAACTCCTTCCAGAGCTCAATGATCGCGGGAACATGGTATTCTGTCGCCCTGATGATCTCTATCATAATCTCCCCTGTGTTGATAATCCGCAGGCACTTCTTTCTTTGCTACGGAGTTTGATACTCCAGCGTGACGGTCTTCCTCCCACCTACTCACTTCTTGATAAGACATCTCATGATGCGTCGGGTGGGCGAGGGTCGACGCACTTCTTCAAATCCGGCCTCTCTGAAAGCTGAGGGCAATCCCGTGTAAACAAAAGCATCGGGCCATCTCCCACTCTTGGGTTCGACCGGGTATCCTTCCACGATCCCGGCACCTTTTTCTTTCGCATACCTCACGGCAGCTTTCAGCATTTCGATCGAAACGCCTTTTCGTCTGAACGCCTTGGCCACGAACAGACATACCGCGGCCCAGACAGGCTTATCATCGATTCTCTTAAGGACGCGCGATCTTTCCAGAGAAGCATAAGTCTCCCTGGGACCAACCGAACACCAGGCGATGGGCTTGCCTGCCGAATATCCTAAAATACCTGGAACCTGTCCCGATTTCACGATCTTTTTCAAAGCCGCCTTATTCTTTGCTCCCTTTTGAAGCTCAAACTCCGATCTCTTCAGTCTCCACCACATGCACCAGCAGCCACCGCAGGCTCCCCGCTCTCCGAACAACTCTTCTAAATCTCCCCATCTATCGAGAGTCAGAGGATGAAACTGAAGATCCGGCAACACTCCTTTCCTCATAGTCTCTCCTTCCCTCCAAAGCTTTCTATTTTCTCTCTCCTCGCATGTACCTAAGATAGCTTGTCTGATTAGATTCTCCAAAGGTTTCTCAGTTGCCGATTGTTTCCAAGGACGTTGTAAGATCCGGAAAATTGCAGATTTCCAAGGGTGTGACGGAAAACCAATCCTTGGTCAGACCTTCTCGGCTGCGGTGTGGTTTTGACTGAGGATCTCACGCAGCGCCGATTCCGTATCCCGGTAGGTGAAGTCGAAGCCGGCAGCTAAAAGTTTCTGGGGAACGGCCTTCTGGCCCGATAGAAGCACCTCGTCGGCCATCTCTCCGAAGATCAAGCGCAAAACAGGGGCGGGCACACGAAACCAAGACGGCCGCTTCATCACCCTGCCCAGAACTCCGCAGAATTCTTTCATGGTGAGCGACTGTGGCGCCACCAGGTTAAACGAGCCTTCCAGATCATCTGTTTCTATAAGGAAACGAATCGCCCTCACCTCATCGCACAGATGAATCCAGGGAAAGTACTGTGTTCCGCTTCCCAGCGCCCCTCCTACAAATAAGCGAAAGGGGGTCAGAAGCCGGGGCAGGGCACCTCCGTCGGGTCCCAGAACGATGCCGGTGCGTATGACGACATGACGGACGCCCATCGCCTGAACCTCACCGGTGGAAACTTCCCATTGCCAGGCCACCTCCGGCAGGAACCCGCTGCCCGCCGAAGCAGACTCGTCGACCTCATCGGAGCACGAACCATAATAACCTATGCCTGATGATTGGACTACTACTTTGGGTTTGGTGTCCGCCTGTGAAACCGCCTCCATCACTGCTCTTCCCGCATCCAACCGGCTCTGCAGAATCGAAGCTTTCTTGGATTGGGTCCACCTGCCTGTAGATATGCTTTCTCCTGCCAGATTCACGATAGCCCGGGCGCCGTCTGCGTATCTTGCCCAACCCTTAGCACTCATTCCGTCCCACTCGGCCACAGTCACAGCGTTACCAAGAACTTGTGTTCCTTTGTGAGCGTTTCGAGACAATCCCACAACCTCGTATCCGGATTCAGCCAGTTCACTGCATAAGGCTCTTCCGATAAAGCCAGTGGCACCAGTTATTACGACTCGCATGCACGCTCCTTAAGATTATGTGTCAGGTCGTATTCTCTCCCATGATTCTATTTCACCGCTGACTACCTTGAACATTGGATGAAGCTGCACTCGTCCGAGAGAGGGTCGTTTCAGACATGTTGCAGGACTGCGATTTTTCAGTTTCCTGCACAGCAGATCGAACTCGTACCCTAGTTGTCCGCGAGTCACCATCAATCTCCCCACACCACGTCTGCGCCCGATTCTTCTCTTATCAAAACTGAATCCGCGCCTTTTCGATTCCTCCCATACCTTCAGCAGATAGTCTGCGATGGCCTTCCTGGGTTGAGGGTTACGCTTGAATCTCTCCAGCTGCGGATGATTCTTGTATCCTTTGGTCTCCCCTTTCAGAACCTTCTGCGCCAGCAGAGCCTCCCGCCATAGGGCGACCAATCCCACAGTATCAAGATACCTGGGATGGATGCTCCACAACCTCAAAGGTTCAGCCTCCATAGGAAAAAGTTGAGAACAGAGGCAAAGCTGACCCACAGAAGGTAGGGAACAAGCAATGTACCGGCAGTGGTCGATATCCTGAAAAAACGCAGCGTGGTCAGGCATATCAGGATCCACAGCACTGCTATCGTGATCAATCCGGCCAGAGGAGATCTCAATCCGAAGAACATGACCGACCACAGGGCATTTACCACCAGTTGGGCAATGAATATGCCCAGGGCGATTCTGACTCCTCTGCTGCCCAGACCGTTTCGCCAGATCAGATATGCCGATATCCCCATGAGCGCATACAGCATGATCCACACCGGCGAGAACACCCAACCAGGGGGTGTGAAGGATGGCTTCCTCAATGCGGCATACCATGTGGGTACTGCAGGTGCCGTGAACACGGAGCCGATCACGCCGGCCAGTTGACAGACCAAGATGCTCACCACCAGTTTCACTATGTCGATTCCTCCGCTTCTGACCATTATTGACCTCCCGTGATTGCGGTCTTTGAATCCTTAACAAAGAAACGCCAGATCATGGGAAACCAGATTGTGTGTGAGATAACTCCGGCGCTTATTCGCGTCAAGCCACCTTGTTCCGTCGTGCTGACTCGGTTGCGGCCGGTTTATACGGCCAAGCTACCATTATCGACTTTCACTCCCCCATTCCATCTTAGCATTTTGCAGTCGAAAAATCAAGAGGAAATCCCGTCGGGAGGACAGATCGGGCACACAGCAATGCAAAAGGTTGGCTCCGGATCCACCCTTCGATCCCCATCGTTCGATTCAAGCCGTATTGCAGAAAGCCTACAGTGAAAGCAGCGTTCAACACAATAGTGGAAAAATGCCCCCGATCTTCTAAGGCTTCATCTTCTTGAATTCCTTCAGCAGAGCTTTCAGAATCTCATCCCTGTTCTCTTTACTCACCTCAATGATTCTCACGTCGTCACGAGTTTTTATCTTCTGGGCAAACGGGTGACGTGCCAGTGTGACGGTTCCCAGCACCGGGTTGTCCGCGTCCAGCGCCTTTTCTACCACCGCTTGGAATTGCGGCGAGAGGAGTTCCATCTTCCCGATCTCGTCGATGACGATGAGTTTCTTCTCCATCAGGCACATCTGGATTTCCTTCACCCCTATGCGATTTAGGGTGTACACCCCCACTCCGTATTGTCCCACCTTGTATCGGCTCCTGAAGTTGCGATGAGCCAGCACGCCCTTGAAGCCTGAAAGGGTAGCCACGGCAAATCCCATACGCATATCGTTCTCACGAATCTCCTCGGTATAGAATCCCCCGGAGGGAAGCTTCAGCTTTTCGATGACTTTCTTTATTATGGTAGTTTTACCTACCCCTGGATGACCCGTCAAAAGGATATTCATACGTAGACCCCATCTAAGAAGATGCAGTTGCAGTTACTTGTCGTGTTAAGATCACACATCCAGAGAAATTATCAAATAGGTATTTTACCCCATTTAGGAGATGGCCACCTTAAATTTGCATAGGGGTCAATCCGAGGTAATCATGTGAAATTGATTTAGTTGCAACATATATATATCTTAGCAACGTGGGGGCTTTCATCCCGAATTCACTTCAACAGAATCAGCTTTCTGGAGGCCGACTGGTTTTTAACCGTAATCCGGCAGAAGTAAACGCCACTGGGCAACTCCTCTCCACCGTCTCCTCTTCCATCCCATATCACCTGGTATTCTCCGAATCGCTTCTCTTCATCCACCAATGTACGCACCCTTTGTCCCAAGACGTTGTACACCTCCAGAGTTGCTCGAACAGGACTACCGTCTGTCATCTTCGAACTGATGGAATACCTGATCATCGTGTTTGGGTTAAACGGGTTGGGATAGTTTCGATGGAGACTGAAACCCACCGGCAGGATTTCTTTTTCTTGTTCCTCATCCACATCCGTTTCGGTGAACTCTCTTCTGTTGAAGAAGATGCTGAATCCCAAGCCGGGAACTCGATTGTCACGCCAAACTGAAAAAATGTGATTGCTCCAGATATCTATGTGAGGAAAGTCCTGAAGCACACTTTGGGCTTCCGTGTTTATCAAGCCGCTGGACCCCTGAGGCTGATTGCCCGAAAACACCCGGTAGTAAATGTCCGAGCCCTCCTCTGCGTAGTCGGTCCACGCCACTATCAAAGAGCCTCCATTGGTCAGCTTAACCAGGGGACTCTCGGGTAAAACGGAAGGACCATCCACCACCATGAGGTTGGTGTCGACGGGATTGCCCGAGCTGTCGTATCTCTGTGCGTAAATCATGGTAGAGTAGGCATAGGGTTCGGTCCAGGCTACAGCGAATTCTCCTTGTTGATTCAAATCCAGATCCGGGTCGTACTGCAGAGGATCGATCCTATCGGTGTAAACCGGGAAATTAGCACCGATTCTCGTGCCATCAGGGGCAAATCTCTGCAGGTAGATGCGGTCCTGTCCCTCTCTTCTGTCCTGCCAAGCTACCACGAACCGACCTGTGCTGTCCATGGATATCGCGGGAGAGAGATGATTCACCGCTGTTTCGTCATCGTTTACCTTAAAACAGGTATCCACAGGCAGTCCTGTCGGAGAAAAGAGCCTGCCATATATGTCGGTAGCGCTGCCATTGGCGGACGACCAGACCACCGCCAAGCCGCCTTCCGGTGACATGGCGCAGCGAGGCGTGGAGTTGATGACTGTGGCTGCACAGTTCACTTTCAGGTTTGCCCCGTTGGGAACACCGGAATGATCGAACAGTTGGGCATAGACTTCCAGAGAACTTCCCCGCGTATCCTCCCACACTACGACAAAGTTACCGACAGAATCGCCGGCTACGTCCGGGTTTCCGCGATACACCCGGCTGGTGCTGTCGTTAACCATCTGGTCAGATCCCAAGGCCGTAGCTTCCTGGTCGAATCTCTTTACAAATACGTCTGAGGCTCCTCGGCGCATATCCTCCCAGACTACCACGAAACCCCCATCCTTAATGGTTGCCACTCTGGGGCGGCTTTGAGTTGCTCCCCACAGGTCGTCATTGAGCGTGAGAACGGAATCCTGGGGAACTCCATAAGCAGGAATCCTGCGTGCATATATGTCGTAGTTGCCGGTTTCCTTGTCCATCCAAACGACGATAAGACTGCCCCCGGGATTGGCCGACAACGTCAGGCTATGACGCTCCGCCGTGGAGTGCAAGCCGGTGATGAGGATAGCATCCCCCATTGCTTGTCCCGCCCCGTTGAATCGTTGCGTATATGTGGCGCGGTCGAAAGAGGAATATTCAACCCACGATACTGCGAACCGGCCCAGGGTGTCGGAGACAACTCGGGGTCCCTCCTGGACCCAGGAACCGGCTCCAACGCCGGCAGAGAAAAGGATGGTGTCGCTGGCCGGATCGTCGAACCATATGGAACGGGCGAAGACAAACGGATCTTCCCGTCTGGTATCCACCCAGGCAGCAACGAATCTGCCGTCCGGACCGATGTCGACGCTGGGCGCATATTGATCTTCGTTCAGCGAGTCGACGTTCACTAAAACATTGTCACCCAGTTTGGTTCCGCCGGGTGTGAATCTCTGGGCATAGATGTCCCCATCCGAGTCTCGAAAATCCTCCCAAATCACGACGAAGCTTCCCGAAGTGTCGATGGAGACGTCGGGCGCCAGGCTAAGCCCGCCTACCTCCTCGTCGTTAACTTTGAAGCTCGATCCCAGCGGGCTACCGCCGAGATCGAATCTTCGGCCATAGACGTTGCTGCCCGACCTGGTGTCTTCCCAGACCACCACAAATTCATCCTTGGGTCCGGATGAGACTGCCGGAGCCCAGGTGGAAAAATCCAGCGGAGAATCGCTGATCTGAAAAGCGCCAGTCAGAACCGATAGGTCTTCGGAGAATATCTTCCCGTATATGACGAAGCTCTCCTCGTCTACCCACACCACCACGAAGCTGGTATCGCCGAGCAGCGAAACGCGCGGAAGATATTGATCTTTGGGAAAGTCCTCCTCACCCGCTTCGAAGTTGACTCCCTGTGCAACTCCCTCGTAAGAATACTTCTGACCGAAAATATCAAGGTCGCCGTTTCTTTCGTCCTGCCATACCGCAATAAAGCTTTTGTCTGGAAACATGCAGCAGGAAGGATCTTCTTGATCAAACGAACTGGTGAAGCCGTCCTCATTGACCTGCATGTCGGGGATGTCGGTATATCCTGCCAATTTGTACCCATTATCCAACCGGACACCTCTGCTCTCGAAAAAGTCGACTCTCCGGTTCAATCCCCGGTGATGGCCAACCCTTCTCCCCCAGCTATGCTTAAGGATATGCCCCCATACGGATAGCCTCTTCTCCAGGGTGGCGATGGAAGTGTATCCGTGCAGCTCCATCCCGTGTCGTGTTTTCAGCAATTCTTCTCTGTAGAAGCGGGCGTCTTTCGGCATAACAGGCTGGTCTGCCAGCACCAGAACCCACAGAAACGCCAAGGGCAACAACAGAATCCTGACTTTCATGCTTAGGGCACTCACTTTTCCGCCAATCCGCTGCTGACTGCAATTATTTTTCTCATGCTCCCCTGTTCACAGTATACACACCCGGCGTCAGGGGTGTGAGATCATCATTTTCGAATAACGCCTATGTTTGCTACAAACTCTCATCAGGCACAAATCGAGTGTTTCAACCTGCCCCCCATCATGACTTTAACTGAGCTTTAAGCCCCGATTGACGCCAAAATAGCCCTAAAATCAATATAATCCGTTTCCCCAAAAGGTCAACACTATTCCCAGCGTAAAATGTGAGCAGACACCAATGTTCATCACCTTTCCAGGTCAGACTTTCTCCGCTCTGAGTAGACCAAGTCAAGTAATGGTTCACCGGCTGCATGGCTCCTTTCGCTGGGCGCGTGAGGAAGCCTTTTTGATCTTTCTTTGGAGCCTCGATTTCCTGTACTCAAGAGAATCCAGGCGACTTCTCTCCGCTGTTCCAACCGTGGGGAGGGTATCGTAGCTCAAGCAGGAAATAGCCCGATCCACGATGGACAGAGCCTCATCGTAATCCCTCTTTCTGTGCTCATGGTATTTGGCCAACTCCTCGTGGGCACGAAGAGAAAAGAGAAGGTCTGTTTCAACCAGCTTCTGCCAGATCTGCGCAGCATCCTCGGCCAGCCCGATCCTCTTGTAGAGAAACGCCAAGTTGAGGGACACCTCCAGCTCCAGCTCAGGCGATAATCTTCCGGAAAGTGCTTGTTTGAAGCACTCGACGCTTATCTGATGGTTCCCCAAGTTGCGGTGGATCTTCCCCAGACTCTGCAGGTCTACCGGATCCTGAATCCGGCTTAGGTTCGACTCCTCCAGTAGATCGTCGATGGTAACGGTGAGGCTCAACAGCGAAAGAATGTCGTACCGGTTATGGTGAAAAACGGGCACCAGAGGTTCGATCTGGCCCGTTCTCAGATAGTCGAAGTATATTTGAGGAACCATGTAACTGGGCACATCCACCTCTCTTCTCACCCCCAGTATCCGGCTCTCGATGTTGCCCAGGCTGCAGTCCCCTATGCGCTTCTTCCACAAGCGTCGGCATGGATAGAGCAGGTCGATGTGGGACCATCGATCGTGGTCGAAATCCATGCGGTGAATGGTCCATCTAGTCTCCAGAAGCGGAAGATCGAAGCATTTTCCGTTGTAGCTTACCAGGAATTCGAATCCAGCCATCCTCTCGGCTACTGTGGTCAGCACCGCTCCCTCCTGATGGAAGTCCTGCATGAAGTATTGCTCTATGACGAATTCCTCTCCGGTCAAATAGCCCACCCCGATCAGGAAGGCATAAGTTCCCACCCCCCCTGCCAGACCAGTTGTCTCACAGTCAAAAAAGACCGCATTCCTCAGATTAAATGCGGCGGGATGATTCTTTTGCCTGCCGGATCTTCTGGGCGAGCAAATCCTGGCAAGCATTTGGCCGCCGATACTGAGAGAAGAAGTAGACTTAGTCTCCCGCACAAGCCCCTGGGCGTCGAAGCTCTTCCTGACCAAGACGAATTCTCCCAGACGGTTGCGGGCCAGCGTACCCTCTAACGACTCTATGGTCCGATCATCTGATTCGACATGCGGCGCAGCTCTCTGGTCTCCCGCACGTATTTTGTCCAGGTTTTTCAGTCTATCTTCAAGCTTCATGGTTTGTATGGAAAGATGAAAGATCTGATCAATCTGCAGAAACTCTGTCTCTGCCACTTCTTTTCCTTATAACCTTCTCCACCTCTTCAAAGGAATCTGCAATTCCCTCTCCCAGTTGCTCTACCCTGTGAGCATCAGAGCCGAAAGCCGTTATTCTTACCCCCATTGAAACAGCGAGATCGACAATCTCCAAACCGGGCGAGGGTTCATCGTGTCCTCTCCTGAGAATGCCTGTGTTTATCTCCAACCCCACATCGTGTTTCGCCATAGCCTCCAAAACCGGTTCCACTAAACCTCGATGTGCGGTGAGAATTCTTTCTCCATAATAATCCAGCCCGTGCTTTCTGTAAATGTCCAGATGCGCCATCACGTCGAACAATCCGCTTTCCACTGCCTGATTGAGGACCCGGTAGTATTCTGTCACCAAACTCTCCATGCTCCGGTGTTTAAAACAACTTGCGGCCTCCTCCGATGCGGTGATGGCCAGGTGGTCCAGACAGTGCACGGCACCCAAGATATAATCCAGATTAAAGCGAGTCAGATCGTCCCTTAAGGTCGGTTCGTAATGAGGAGCGTAATCCACCTCCAAACCGGCTTTAACCGACAATCCCTGGGGTCGGTATCTTTCGTTTGCCTGCCGGACATCCTGAATGTACCTTCCCACCACCTCCTCGGAAACCGGTAATATCTCTCCGTCAACCCGCATGAAAGGATCAATTTCTTTCCTGAACGGATCTCTATCGTAATGGGTGGTGAAACAGATTTCATCTAATCCCAACTCCAGCGCCCTCCGGCAATACTCATCGATGCTGCCGGTGGCATCTTTGGAGTAGTCGGGATGGATGTGATAGTCTGCCTTGTCTAATCTACACGATACCCTGGGTGGTTTCTTGCTCACAACGTGTATCGCCTCCGACGCTGCCCGGTTTCTTTACTTAGACGATCCTGCCGGAAGCTTTGTTGAACCCGGTATCGGTTCCCGGCGGTGCCGTCTGTTTTGCCTTAGACTGACCAATATTCCTAATGCACAAGGGGAATTTCTTACCCCCCTGGCTGCTTCGGATGACTCCGCAGACAATCTGAATAACCGTAGTGCACGAGCTTGCTCGCTCTTTCGTCTGATGGGATTGATAGGTTAGTTCAACCGGCAACACTGAGAACACCGGCACTTGATGAATACCTGACCGGAGGAGCCCCGACATCTTGTCATTCATTCAGAAACGGATTGTTCTCTCTTTCCCGTCCGACAGTGGAAGACGGACCGTGCCCCGGACAGACCAGATAGTCATCCCCTTTACTTAGAAGCTTGGTTTGAATGGAGTGAATAAGTTGTTCGTAGGATCCGCCGGGCAGATCGGTTCTTCCGATGGAGCCGCAGAAGAGGGTATCGCCGACGAAGATCATTTTGTCAATTAAAAGCGAAATCCCTCCGGGAGTATGTCCGGGCGTATGCAGCACCTCAAGAGCGTATCCGCCGAACCGAATCTTGTCCCCTTCCTCTAAGGTGCGATCTGCCGGACATGATGCACCTCCGCTTTCTAAGAAAAAAGGCCGAGCCTGACTGTTGGGCAACAGCATGTTTGCGTCCTGAGCGTGAATCAGAACCTCTGCCCCGGTGGTCTTCTTCAGTTGTGCCAAAGCATCGGTGTGATCGAAGTGGCCGTGCGTCAGAACGATGTATTTCACCTTCAGGTCCAGCTTTTGCAACTGCCGGTGAATATCCTCGAAGTCGCCGCCGGGATCTATAACCACTGCATCTTTGCTTTTCTCGTCACCCAGGACATAGCAGTTAGTTTCCAGTGGCCCCACGACCAATGTCTCCAGGATCAAGTCTTGACCCCCTCGACTTTGAGGAGCTTTCTCTTCACGCTCAACCCACCGCCGTATCCTCCCAACTCTCCGTTCTCTCTGAGCACCCGATGGCAGGGAATGATAATCGGAACGGGGTTGGCTCCGCACGCGACTCCTACCGCTCTGGCCTTATTCTTGCCCCCTACCTGCCGGGCTAACCATCCGTAGCTTCTGGTTTCGCCTGAGGGTATCTTAAGCATCGCCTTCCAAACTCGCTTCTGGAATGCAGTGCCTCCGGAGAGATCCAAAGCTCCTTTGAATCTGATCCTCTTTCCGGAGAAATAGGATCTTAAGTCTTGCTTC
>CAYMNI010000052.1:0-13040 GCA_964391755.1 uncultured Ignavibacteria bacterium | reverse complement strand
ACGAGCTTTCCAAGTCCCGGGGAAAATACGTCCTAACGTTTATTCACATGTGCCACACCGGCGGATACCACGACCGGGCCGTTCAGGCCAGCCAATATTTAGTCTCGACCCAGCCGTCCGAAGAGGTGGTGGTGTCGGCCAAGACCTACATAGCCTATTCCCAGGAGGCGCAGGAGAAGTACCAGGATGCCATCGACACCCATCAGTCCATCATCGACGAATACAAAGCGGCCTTCCCTTTGGAGGCCGGTCTTTCTCATTACAGAATCGGCTGGATGCAACTGCACAATCTGAAAAAGCCGGATGAGGCTTTCTTCCACTTCCAGACGGTGATCTCCGACTTCCCGGATTCGCCGCTATATGCCAACGCCCTGGTCAGACGGGGCGACTGCCTGACGGCAGATGGCGATTTGGACAGCGCCCAAGTTCTTTACGAGAGGGCTCTGAGAGATCCCCGGTCGGAGCCCACGCAGGAAGAGCTTAAATATCAACTGGCCGAGCTGGAGTTCTATCGAGGCAACTTCGAAGCCGCGCTGATGGGATACCGGCAATTGTTGGAAGAGTTTCCCAAAGGGCTTTACATCAACAACAGCCTGGAGAGAACCATCGTCATCACCGAAAACCAGGACTTGGACAGGCCCATGCTGGTCAAGTTCGCCGGCGCCCTGCTGGACAATGTAGAAGGCAAGACCGACTCGGCCGTTATCAAGCTGGATCGGTTGATCTCGGCCAAATCGAAGAAGCTTTCGGATCTGGCTCAACTGACGAAAGCGAAGATATGGATGCAGGAAAAAGAGCCTGACCGGTCGCTTAAGGCCTTGGGTAAGCTTTTGGATGAATACCCGGAGAGCCTTCTCCGGGCACAAGCCCAGATGCTGATCGGAGACCTTTATAACTATCACCTGCACGACAGGTCAAAGGCCATCGAGGCATACCGGAAGCTGTTGAAGGATTACGATCGTTCGGTGTACTCTGATCAGGTGAGGGACAAGCTCCGGGAGCTGAAGGCAGAACTCCCCCCTGCCTCCTCGGGATGAAGGAGGAATTTTTTACGATTCCGGTCCGATCCGAAATCCTTTCGATGTTTGTCTCGGAGCAGAGACGCCCGTGGGGAATTCTTAGCTTACTTTCACCTTCGGCTTGTGGCTCAGTTCGGCCACCTGTCTTTCCAACTCCTCGATCCGCTGCCTCTCGCCCTCTCTCCTTGCCGTTTTGATCTTGGTGCTGACCCTGACCAAGAGTCCCAGCGAGACGAGCATGAACAGAACGGAGTTGATCTTTCGGAATATCTCCCCGAAGGTGAAAAGTGAGTCCAAAAAGGCGGCGACCCCCAGGAAAAGTAGCACTGCACACCAGACCAGCATACGACCTCCTTATGAAAGTTGAAACACGCGTTCCTCTCTCCTTTTTCGGACGTTTTCGGGGCCAGTTTAGTTATTCTTGCAAATGCGGTGTAGCGTCCGAGCTTGTCTCGGACGTTTTCTTTTGGGGCGGAAAGGCGGCCCATACGAAACGTGGTAGTTGCCCGATTCCCGAAAGGGACGGCAGACGCTCCCGTCTGGGCGTCTGGTCATCGGGCGGGTGGGCCGACGTCCCCGTATGGGTGCCTGTTTATCAAGCGGGCGTGTGGACTCTTCGATTGGTGCCGGAACCTGGCTTAAGCCAGGTTCTGGCCTCCTTCTAATCCACACGTGTTGTAAACTCTTTGACCGGCTCAGGACTTGCGGAGCCGAGATGCTTCGTCGTTGTTTTCGCATCGTTTTTGTAATGACCAAATACATATCGGGCATTGGATAAGTTTTTTTCTCTCAATCGAAACTCAAAACTGAAGTTAGTGGTCAGAATTTTAGAGTCTTGGTCAAGGCGTTGGCGACCTATTGTTGTGATGTGTTCGGTCCGGCAACTACTTGTAACTCACCCCCGAACCTCCTCTCTTCGAAAGAGAGGGGGATCAAGGGGGTGAGTTATGTTTGATCGATCCTCCAACTAACGGACTGATCGACCCGACAGAGAATTGATCGACCTTGAAGCAACTCATTATCTTTGCCGCGGAATGGAAGTCTCAACTCAACATATAAAAGTGTATGATTTGTATTTGGTATCCACATTTCCCCATCGTTTTTGAATTGACAACCGGAGAAATGGGCCTATATTGTTGGAACTGTTCGGGATTGATCTGACGCCTAGGTGTTTTAATATCTCGGGAGAGACATATTGAGCCAAGGTTTCCGGAATTGGTATGAGAAGCAGGATCGGATTTCGTTGCTGATATCCTTCTTCGTCTTCCTGCTCAGCTTCGGCATCTATTTGAAGACTATGGCTCCCACTGCATCCTTCTGGGACTGCGGGGAGTTCATAGCCTGCTCATACATCCTGGGCATTCCTCATCCCCCCGGCAGCCCGGTGTTCGTGATGATCGCGCGCATATTCTCGGTTATTCCCTTCTTCGACCAGATCGCCGCCAGGATCAATCTGCTTTCGGCACTGACTTCGGCCCTGGCCATATGGCTGACCTATCTGGTCACGGTGAAGCTCACCGCCGGATGGGGCCGGGAGGTGGAGAGCTTGTGGAAAAGGATGGGCCGCTACGTGGCCGGAATCGTGGGAAGTCTGTTCGTGGCGTTCTCCATGACCTTCTGGTCCAATGCAGTGGAGGCGGAGGTGTATGGGCTGTCCATGTTTCTGATGATGTTGATTCTCTACCTGGCCCTGCTTTGGATGGACCGTCTCACCACGGCCAAAGGAGATAGGCTTCTGATTCTGATGGCCTATCTGGCTCTGCTCTCCACCGGCATCCACATGACGGTGTTTCTGGTTGTGCCGCTGGCATTTCTGTTGATAGTCGTGACCGACCGAAACAAGCTATTGGACCTGCGCTTCTGGATCACCGGCATAGTGTTGCTGCTGGTGGTTCATCGCGTTACGCCCTTTCTGGTTACGGTGGGGGCCTGGTTCTTCATTACCCTGCTGTTCAGCCTCGCCGCTCGCAATAGAAAGGTGTGGGCGCTTTGCTTTCTGATCACCTGCGCCGGGGTGGCCGGCTATTCCTCCCAGCTTTTCATTCCCATTCGATCTTCTTTGGACCCGGCCATAGACGAGAACGATCCGGACGACTGGGCCAGCTTCAAAAGTTTCCTGGAGCGCAGCCAGTACGGGCAGCAGAGCATGATAAGCAGGATGTTTCATCGCCGGGGCACCTGGGCCAATCAGCTGGGAACCAAAGAGAGGATGGGATTCTGGGGATTCTTTCGTGAACAGTACATGCAAAGGAGCCTGTGGTTCATTCCGACGCTTCTGGGGCTTTTTGGAATATGGGAGTTGTTGCGCAAGAGAAAGCGGGAGGGGGTGGTGCTGATCTTCCTCATCTTGGCCTGCACGCTGGGCCTGGTGTTTTACATGAATTTCGCAGACGGTACCAAGCCGGATCGACTCACCGGTGAGATCATCCGCCTGGAGGTGCGCGATCGGGACTATTTCTTCACTCCCGGCTTCATGTTCTTTGCCCTGGCTATGGGTCTGGGGGCGTTCGGGCTGATCGGGCGCCTGGGGAATCTGGTGGAGAGAAGATACAAAGCTCTCCAGCCGGTTTTAGGGATATTGGTGGTGATACTTTTGGTTCTGCCGCTTTTGGCTTTGAAGAAGAACTACCACCGGAACGATCGCACCGGCAACTGGATTCCGTATGATTATGCCTACAACCATCTTATGGGCTGCGATGAAGATGCCATGCTTATCACCAACGGAGACAACGATACCTTTCCCCTGTGGTTTCTGCAGAACGTGGAGAAGATAAGACAGGACGTGAGGATCATAAATCTAAGCCTGCTCAACGCCGATTGGTACATCCTCCAGCTTAAAAATATGTGGAACGTTCCCATGAATCTGGAATACGACCAGATCAAAGGAATTCCAACCAGGATGAGCGACGGCATGGTAGTTCCCTATCCCCGGGAGCCGTATTGGGATCAGATAAGGCAGCGGAAGACATACCTCTTCCCCCACTTCGACGATAAGGCCGGAAAGTTCATGCGCATCCAGGATTTGATGGTGGAGAACATCCTGGTGGCCAACAAGTGGGAGTATCCTTTTTACTTCTCCCGCACCACCCCTTCCGGCAGCCGGGTGGGTTTGGACGATCACGTGCGCAAAGAGGGTCTGGCTGACCGTCTGGTGCCGGAAGAAGGCGCCGACATGATGGACCCGGAAAGGTATCACCGGAATCTGTGGGAAGTTTATCGGTATCGGGGATTGGCGGATATGGACGTCTATAAGGACGACAACACCATCGGTCTGGTGATGAACTACTCGGAGAGATTTTTGGATTTAGCCGGATATTATCTCCAACAGAACGACACTTCGGCGGCGTTGGCTGAACTTCATAAATCGTCCGAAGTCCTGCCGGATTACTATCGCACCCAACTACAGCTATACCAGACGTATGTAGAACTGGGGGACACGATAAAGGCAGACAGTCTTCTGGGGGCATACCAACAAAGGATGGAGATCCTCACCAACCGGTACCCGGAGCTTCTTTTGTATCACCAGTACCTGGGGCTGGCCTACCAGGCGCAGCAGAAGTTCGACGATGCCCAGAGGGTGATGGAGAAGGCTTACCGGCTCGATCCCCGGGACAAGATGACTTTCCAGATACTCAAGCAGCTCTACCTCTTCCAGCGGAAACCGGAGAAGATCATCCGGCTTCTGGAGGACTGGTTGAAGTATTACCCTGAAGACCAGCAAACCCGCCAACTGCTGGAACGGTATAGGACGCAGCAGTAGTCTCACCTACCTCTTGTTTTAACCGGTTCCCCAGGCATCCTGCAAGCGTTAAAGTCGAACGCGTATTTTGTCGATAATTAATATGGGATTACTCCCAACTGATTCTTTCAGTTCCGGACAGGGTGGTTTTTCTCAAGACCACCCTGTTTTTGTTTATTCGGAGGGTAATCCTGTTTTCCCGTGAACAGACACATAAATAGGGCAGGGCTGAATGCCCTGCCCTAACGGTTTTCTAAAACGGCAAGATCAAACTCAGAAACTACTGTCTTTTCATCTTCTGCTCGGACAGTGCCTTGAAATACTCCTTGATCAGCTGCTCGTATTCCTTGGGATAGGCTTCCTGCATGTATTTGGACAGGTTGTCCTGAGCTGACGCTTCGTTTCGCAGCGCCTCAAGCGAAAGCTGATCCGGGCTGGCCCGAACCACATCCTCCCCGGCCTCCGCTCTTCGCTGCTTGGAGTAATCCCTCTCTCTCATGGATTTCTCGGCGTCCAGCAAACGGGAGAGTATCTGTTTCTGCCGGTCGATGGTGGACTGATCCACCTGCATTCTCTCTAAGTCTCCCACCACCTTTTTCATCTCCTCCCCCATCTTGTCCAGACGACCCGCCACCTCCGAGCGGTTTCCGAACTCGCGCTCCAGTTCGGATAGAGCTTTTCTCACCGCCTCCTGTTCGGCGGCCAGCCTCTGCATGGTCGCCTGCTGGGAGAGGGAAAGCTCCATCCCCTGGCCGCCGCACTGGCCCAGCTTCATGCTCTCCTGGTTGATCCCGCACTGCTTGTCGCACATGCTTTTCATCTTCTTGAACATTTCCTTCATGCCGGAACCGCTGCACGACTTCTCGGCATTGGCCATAGCCAGCATGAGTTTCCGGGCGGTGAGGTTCAAATCATAAATCGCCTCTTTCTGCTCATCCGTGGCGATCTCCTTCTGGCGTTCGGAGAGCTGCCGGATGGCCTCCTCCATGCCCGCAACGGAGAGGGCCATATACCTAAGAACGTCGGCGCCGACGTAAAGCGTGATGCGAGACAGAGCTTCTAAATCCTCGGAGACCCGGATGCCGGCCGACTTGAGATTCTGTTGTCCGCCGGCCTGATCCCGTAAGGCCAAGTCTTTTTTGTTCAGACGATCGACCCGATCGAAAAGCTCCTCCTGACCGCTGGAAAGCGAGAAGACGTCGTAGAGCGATTTTCTTATGGCCTTCACGATCTCCTCTTTTTGCGCAGACAGCATGTCCTCCTGTGCGGAGCTCAGCTGTTCCTTCATCTGCTGCAGCTTCCGGGAGCAGGACCCGCCGGATTTGAGAGAGCCGGACTGGTCGGAATTGGAGAGCTGGGAGATCATCTGATTCATGTCTTCCTCGACGCCCGATTCTTCCGGCATGTGGGACAACTCATCCAGTCTCTTCTGGGGAAGCATTGACAGCTCCGAGGCCAGATCGGCAAATTCCTTCAGCTTCTGATCGAACTGACCCAACTCCTCCTTCAGCTTCTTCTCATCGGAGGAAACACCGGGCAGATCTTCTTTACTTGAGGATTTCGTCTTTTCGTTGATCTGATCCTGTTCTCCCGCCATCTGTTCCGCCATCTTGATCAAATCGCTCAGCTTCTGCTCTGCCTGCATTCTCTTCAGCAAGGAAAGAGTCCGTTCCAATCTCTTCAGCATCTCCTCTGCGGAGAGCTGCATCTTCTTCACGGCTTCCTTCATCTGTTCCGGATCCATATTCTTCAGCGCCTCGGCCAGCTGCTTTAAAGCTTCCTTCATCTCGGGAGTAGCGACCTCCTCCATCAGCTTTTTTATCTCCATCATCTTCTCCACCATCTCCGCGGCCGCCAGCTTGTTCTCCTCCACCTTCTTGATGCTCTGGTCCATTCTCTGGGCTAAGTCTTTGAGATCCTGGGCCAGCTTCTGCTGTTTGTCCAGGGCATCCTCCATCTGTTGCTTCTTCTGCCAGTCCATGTCCAGGCCGGTCCACCGGTTCATCTCCTGCGACAGATCCTCGATCTTCTTCTTGAGCTCCTTCTGCCCCCGGAGCACCGTCTCCAGGTCGGTGATCTGTCCCTCCTGCTCCTGTTCCACCTCGGCTATGATCTCATCCAAGGAGGGGAGTCTGAGGTGGTAGGTTTGGCTTTCCGCCTTCTTGGGCCCGGAGAAGGTGTCGTTGTCGTAGACAATCGCCCGGTACCTTACCATGTCTCCCGGAAAAAGCGGAAGATCCGAGAGGCTCCAGAGATATTCCACGTTGGCCTCAGACCGGTTCCCGGAGGGAATATCGATGGTTTGAGTTTTCTCCGGTGATTCCTCTCCGCCTGAAACCACCTGGTATTTCAGGTTCAGGGAGGAGAATCCATAGTCGTCGGTTATTCTGAAGAGAAGCCCCACTCTCATATTCTCGGTCAGGTCCTGATCGTGTCCCGGCTCCAATATCTCGACAGCCGGGAACCGGTCGTCGATTTTGGTGATCTTGTACTCTATGGGATCTTGGCTTTGGATTTTGTTTTTGTCCCACAACCGGATGTGATATGTAGCATCCTTTTGAACCAGAATCTCGCCCGAAGCCACGTTGCCTTTTATCTTGGCCGGCTTTTTAGTGGAGTCGGAGAAGACGATTTCCGCTAAATCCAGCTCTTTGTTCGCTTTCGCCTCGATTCCCACGCGGGTGCCGGCGATGGCGGTTATGTTCCCGTCGTTTTCGTCCACCACCTGCGTCTTCAGCCGGGTGTAAGGGGGATAGTTGAAGGTCAGCTTGAGCCCTACCACCCGGGGTTTGTCCACCACGGTGATGGCGTAATTTTCGCTTCTCACCCCTTCGGCCTGGGCATAGTATTCGAAACTCCTCTTAACCTCCTTGAACTGCCAGATGAAATCCGGTTCCAACTGTGCCGTCTCCCGGCTCCCCGAACCGGCTGCGGGTGAAGGGGACAGCTTCTCCCTGTTCCAGCCTGCTCCTTGGTTTCTCCAGAAGAGGTCGATGCCTGAGGGCCTCTCCCCCTGCACGTTGATTTTTATCCTCACGTCGGAGAACTTGACCACCTCAGCGTTGCCCGGCGAGACCCCAAAGGATAAATCCGGCAACGGGGAGAACTCCGTTAGAGGATGAGAGAAGACGTAAAAGGACGTTCTGAAGGATACGGGGAAGATCAATCCGAAGACCAAAGAGAGCACCACCAAAGCTGCTGCCCACTTCCCCGTCCTGCGGATGGGGTCTTGGTCTATGATCTCCCTTAAGTTCAGGCCGCCGGAGACCGAGTCCGCCTGGTGGATCACCGCCTGAATCAGATCGGTGGAGTAGCCTTCCGGATTGGCTCTCAGGTACCGGGAGAGCTGCAAAGCGGCGATCAGACGATTCTGCAAAATGGGGAACTTATCCTCCACCTTCAAAGCCAGGTGTTCTAAGTCGGGCGGGTGCCAAATCGGTCGAAGGCAAAAATAGGAAAAAATCACCACCAGTATGAGTGCGGCGGTGCCCAGATAGAGCAAGCGCGCGATTACCGGAAAGATAAAGATGGAGTTCAGCCACAAGCCGAAAAGCGCCATGCCCATTCCCAATGATAGAAACAAAACTATCCCGTGAAGAGCCCGGTTTTTGGCATGGGCGCGCCTCAAAGTGCTCAGGCGTTGTACCAGCGTCTGATAACTTTGGGAACTGCTCGAATCGGTCATGTTTTCCCTTTCCGGGACTAATTAGAGGCTGCTTCGACCTTGGGTTGATTCACTGGGACAAGGCCCAGGCAATCACGTTGACCCCCATTTTCAACGCAGCCTCGCGCTTTTCCGGCGGATCGTTATGTACCTGCGGATCCTCCCATCCATCTCCTATATCGGACTCGTAGACGAAGAACACCATCAGCCTCCCCTGGTGAAATATCCCGAATCCCTGGGGCGGTTTCTCGTCGTGCTTGTGTATTTTAGGCAGGCCGTTGGGGAACTGGTACCAACTGTGATAGATACCGTGGCTGAAGGGCAATTCCACCAACTCCTCATCCGGGAAGATCCTCTTCATCTCCCGAAAGAAGGCGTCCTTCAGTCCGTAGGAGTCGTTGGCCAAGAGAAAGCCGCCGTGGGTGAGGTAGTTTCTGAGCCTCTCCACCTCCTGATCGGTGAACCTTATGTTGCCGTGGCCGGTCAGGAATAAAAAAGGATAGGAGAACAGGTCCTCGTCCATTATCGAAACCCTGACCTCCTCCTCTCTCACCGGGATATTGGTGTTCTCCTTTAAAAATTTCAACATGTTGGGAATGGCCGATGAACCCCAGTACCAATCGCCTCCTCCGGCGTATTTGAGCCGGGCCATGGTGAAGGCGGAAGGATTCTGGTTGACGTTTTCCCGCTGGTCCTGGGCCAGTGCCGGCCAGCAGATCGCGAACAGTACCCAGATGAAGATGAGCTTTTTCATAATATACTTATACAATCGAGGGTTTCGGGACGTTTGCCAGCCCAGCTTCCAATGTATATACGTTGTAAGCGAAGCCCGGATGGGAGTGCCTGATCGGTACGGACCGTCAATGGACAGGTCGGTAGCCCAAAAGGGAAGCGTTGGCCCTCCAACGTGTTGTACTTCACATTCAAAGCCGGATTCATTTGCCGGAGAGGTTTTCGATTCGGATCGGTAACAAAAAAGCCGTCTTTTGATGGGACGGCTTTCGGGTTTCTCTGCAAGTATGGCTATTTGAACCGTCTGGGAGCTTTTCTCTCCCACTCCACGATGATGGGACTGGCCACGAATACGGAGGAGTAGCTTCCGATAATGATGCCCATCATCAGCGCCAGTGCAAAATCGTGCACCACCTCGCCGCCGACCAAGAAAAGGATAAAGACCACCATGAAGGTGGTGAGAGAGGTGATGATGGTCCGGCTTAAAACCTCGTTGACGCTGGCATTGATGGTGCTGGCGAAGTCACCCTTCCTTCGGAAGAGTTTCAGGTTTTCCCGGATTCGATCGTAGACCACCACCGTGTCGGTGAGCGAGTATCCGGCCAGAGTGAGAAGAGCGGTGACGATCAACAGGGTGATTTCTCTTTGAAGTATGAACATCAATCCCAAAACCACCAGCACATCGTGGAAGGTGCAAATGGTTGCGGCCACCCCAAACCTGAAATCGAATCTGATCCAGATGTAAAGGAGTATGCCCCCCAGGGCAAGAAGAACCGCCAAACGGGCCTGGCTCTGTAAGGTTTTTCCCACTGCCGGTCCGATGCCGTCCACGGAGTCTAAGTTAAACTTATTTTCCGGGAACTCTTTGGACAATGCGCTTAAGATACCCTGGGATATGATGGTGACTTCCTCGTCGGTGGCGGTCTTGACCCGGATCAAGTAAGAGTTGGCAGTCTCCCGGCGGAGGGATTGAATCTCTGCGTCACCATAACCGCTGTTGCCCAGAGCCGCCCTGAGTTCGCCGATGGTCACCGGATGGGCGAAGCTTCCCTGTATCATGGTCCCACCGGCGAAGTCTATTCCCAGATCCGCCTTGCCCAAAAATATGGCGATGAAAGCCGCTATCCCGAAAGCCAGCAGGATGCCGGAGATTACAAACGCGTAATACCTCTTGCCCATGAAGTCTATATTAGTCTTCTTCAGGATTTCGAACATGTCAGGCTACTCCCACATTTATATGCTTAGGGTGCGATATCCTTTTCTTATGTCGAAGATCACCCGGGTGATGACCACGGCGGTGAACAGGCTGATGGCCACTCCCAAGCTCAAGGAAACGGCGAATCCCTTGACCGGCCCGGTGCCGAACTGGAACAATACGGCCGCGGTTATCAGGGTGGTGACGTGGGAGTCGACGATGGCCAAAAGCGCTCTTTTGTAACCGGCGTCTATTGACGCCCGGATGGTTTTTCCGGTTCTCAACTCCTCCCGGATGCGTTCGAAAATCAGCACGTTGGCATCCACGGACATTCCCACGGTGAGTATGATGCCGGCTATCCCCGGTAAGGTCAGGGTGGCGTGCAGCGCAGCCATAGCCGCCAGAAGGAACGTCAAATTGAAAAGCAAAGCGACGTCGGCTATGATGCCGGAGAGCCGGTAGTACACGGCCATGAAAAGCAGAACCAGAACAAATCCGATCAAAGCGGCATTGGTGCCTTTGCGGATGGAATCCTGCCCCAAAGACGGCCCGATAATCCGGTTCTCGATTACCTTGACCGGTGCGGGAAGCGCACCGGCCCTCAGCACGATAGCCAGATCCGAGGCATCCTCGAAGTTGGCCGTCCCGCCCATCTCGATTACTCCCTCGTCCCGAATCTTGGAACGAATGATGGGCGCCGATTCCACCCTCCCGTCCAGCATGATGGCTAAAGGTTTCTCTATGTTGGCGCCGGTCACCCGGGAGAATATCCTTCCGCCCTTCTTGGTCAGGGTGAAGAGCACCTCCGGCCTGCGGAACTGCTGATCCAGCCTGGGCCTGGCATCCACCAGGTACTTGCCGGAGAGTTCCACTCTCTTCTTTGTAAGGTAGAAAAGCCAGAACTCCTCCCCCCGGTCCATTTCCGTTCTGGTGGACCAACTGAACTCGGCATCATTGGGAATCAACTCTTGAACCTCGGGTTTGCTTAACAGCAACTCGACCTTGGGCTTATCTTGCGCCGACACCCTGAAATACGAACTCCCCTGAGTCCCTTCCAGATGCTGGGTGAAGGGTCTTTCCTCGAAGAACGGCTCCTCTTCTTCCTCCAGGAAACCGGCGGTATCCTCGGTGGTGTCGGATTCCTCGTCCGCGAATAGATCCTTCACCACGCTTTCTTCCGCTTGTGTCTTTTCCTCGGTCTCCTTCGGGGGCTCAAATAACTCCTTCTCTACAGAGGTGGTCTCCGATTGTGCCAGCACTTCATCGATCTTATTCAAAAGAGACACAGTATTTTCCGGCTCCTCCAGCAGCTTGAACTCGAGCTGGGCAGTCTGCCCGATTAAAACCTGAGCCCTCTCCACGTCCTGAAGTCCCGGCAACTCGACCACGATTCTGTCGCCCCCCTGCTGATGTATGAGGGGTTCGGTTATCCCGAACTGGTCCACGCGGTTACGTATGATCTCCAACGCCCGGTCAGCAGCGTCCGACCTCTCGTTCTCGTTCAGCTTGGACTGATCCACCTGCAGGACGACGTGCATGCCTCCTTTGAGGTCCAGACCCAGTTTTATCGCACGTCTCTCCAGGGCGATCAGATCCTGGGGTTCGGTGTTGCGGATCTCTTCTTTTGTCTCCGAGGACATGGTCCACATCTTGAGCGTGGGGTAGAGAGCATAGAAAGAGGCTGCCAGCAGAAAGCAAATTAGAAGTATCAGGTAAAGCCGCGATTTTCTCATCTTGGTTTTCTCCTAAACCTATGGTCTCAAAACGACAAATTCTGAATATATACGAATAATACGGATTGTCAAGAAATACCTTGACAATTTTTCGGGGTATCTCAAAATAGCACAATGGCGGGCCAGCGGACAGCCACACGGTTCGACAGGCTCACCATCCTGAGGGTTCGACTTGGCCCACCCTCCTTGAGCGAAGTCGAACCACCATAGGCGGGGAAGAGGGTACTTTTGCTCGTAGGCCGGACACCTTGCCCGGCCGCTGTCATCTCCATGCTTTCAACCGAGCACCGGTCGCATCTGTTCAATCCGTTCAATCCGTTGACAGCTTGCATACCCGTTACCTTGCCCGGTCGCATCCGTCCAACGGACGGGCCCGTATGGGCCGTCCGGGCTTCCGACTTACCTCTACTCTCTCTATTTCAGTTGCTTTCAAGCAACTGACAAAATACGTTATATATCCATCCGGCTTCAGCCACATCATTTCACATAGCCATAGAAACCGAATGCTTGGCTTTTTAGTTGTGTTAGGTCTTGCCCGAAGGGTGTGACCTGACACATACTCTTCGGAAGCAAATTCTCTACAATACCTATGGTGAAGAGGATACCAAGGGGGTTTATGGAGGGCATATCGTTTTCTTGAGCTTGTCTTATGGTTCACACATCATACAGACGAGAAAAAAAATGAAAAACCATCGTCAGAAGTCTCAGAAGCGTCAGATGTGTCAGTCTCGAAGGCCAAATCGCCTGTCTCTAGACGCCCAAACCTAACCTTCCTCTCCCTCGGTATGTACCATTTGGGTCATACCAGGGACAGACGAAGACCCCTCTGGGAGGAAAGAAACAGTCTCCTCTCCCTTGATGGGAGAGCATGTAGCGTCCGAGCTTGTCTCGGACGACGGGTGACGGTGTACGATCCGGACATAGGTTACAGATTAGACCGGGCACATAGGTAACACTG
>CAYMNI010000051.1:9430-13060 GCA_964391755.1 uncultured Ignavibacteria bacterium | reverse complement strand
TACCAAGGCCATGGAGGAACTGTACAGGAGATATCACATAAATCAGATGATGATCGATGGCCAGCTGGTCAACTTGAAGCAGAGGTTTCTGGAATCTCCGAGCGGGTGTTAATAGAGGCAAGGAAGCGGGGTGCTCCAACTGACGCCGCTTCATGGTGCTGCTCAGCCTTGCCGTAGCCGCAGATAACCAATGGGAGGGGGAGGTCCAATGGAACACCAGAAGCGTCGGTCCGGCAGGGACCGAAGATCGGGCTTAGATCGCCGGAGGGGTAATGATCCGAGCTACAAAGGACCGGAGCGCAGAAGTGGCCGAGATAGAAGGTCTGGAACAGACAGAAGAAAACCCCAGCAGGGGCGATGAGGCAGACAGACATCACGCCTGATCTGGGTTTTGGCCTTGACAAGAGCGCAGGGTCAATCTATTTTGTTGGTGCAAGACGAAACCAAACAATGCGAGGGAGGTGAGAAGCTATGCCGACCTATGTATCGCTGTTCAAATCCACAGCTGAAGGGACAAAGGGACTGAAGGAGACTAAGCGCTACCTTGAGGAGGGTGAAAAAGACGTGCGGGATGCTGGCGGAAAGATTCTGGCTGCCTATGCCCTGATGGGCCGATACGACTACATATACATAACCGAGTTCCCAAATCAAAAAGCAGCACTGAAGTCTCTTTTTCGGACTGCCTTGAAGGGGCGAGTAGCACCGGAGACTCTGGTTGCAATACCACTGGAGGAGTTCCTGGAATCAGTCAAGGAAGCCTGACCTTTCATAAAGGACAGGTTTGTGGAGTTACTGAACCTGAATCGAAACAAGCGAGCAGCAAGAACCACACCTGGTTCTTTGGATCAGGCAAAGGAGTAACCTTAGGGGTGGGTAGTCGCCACCCACCCCTGAACAATATAGGATTTTTTCTGGATCCTGAAACAGGGGGGAACACCCTCCACCGGGGGATCATCTGACGGAGTGAAAGGTCCGGTCGGAGATGATTTTAGATTCTGGGCACTCCTTGGGGGAAGCCACCAAATGCCGACCAGGGGGCATCCGTCCCATCAAGAAATCTCCTAGCGGAGAAAACACAGGGTGGAATTCTCGAGCAAACGTTGGCTCAGCATGTTTTTCAGCACGCACATAGAGAAAAGACTTTTTTGAACTCAGTAAGCCCACACCGTCAAATGATCTTCAGAGTTGGCACCGGTGTTTCCTTCTTTTCTTCTTGAGAGACCCCGGCAGCAGGCTCTTTACTCTCGTAATGGCTTCGTTGCCATCTAAGGCGAATCAACACTCCCAGTGAAATCAACATGAACATCAAGGAGTTGCATCTTCTGAATACCTCCCCATAGTTGAAGATGGCATCCAAGAATGCCAAAACTCCCAAGAGAAACAAAATGGTGACCCATGCTATCATGATACCCCCCTTTCTTGCTGTAATCTGAGATTTTAGTTTTGAGATTTGGTCTGACTTTTAGGTCGGCAGGTTTTCACAAAACATCACAAAAAAAACTTAGCGACAGAACTCCTAATAATGCTCTTGCTTCCACTTAAGGAGCTCATGGGTTACCTCCACGCTTTATGAAATTTCACTGACTCCATCTCTCAGACCCAGCTGGTGTTTTCATCCACAAGGAATCCCTTGCCGGAAATCGAGGCCGGGGACACCTACCGCCAACCCCGTTCTTACCAGAGTCAAGGGACCTCACTCAGAATTCGAAAGAAACACTATCTCCCTGGCGAGAACCACCGACCTCCCAGGCCCCTTATCTATGTCGAGTAGGGAGGTCAGGGAAGGGATATCGCCTGCAAAATGAATGCGTTTTCTGTATATAAGCGTGATGCCCGTGAGCGAAGGCCGCCTTTTGCTCAGGCTGAGGGATCATTGACATGGGTGCTCTATCGACTTCTCCATCTATTCTCGCAAAGGAAGCGTATCTGAAGTAGATACGAAGATATTTGTGGGTTTCGCTGGCGCGGACACCAGAGCTTTCCTTTTTCCTTGATGATCGGAGTTATTCGTGAGAGGAAACCACACATGTGCGTCATACGTCGGTATCGTGCTGAGCATTATCTTAGTTCTATTGGTACCCAACGACAGCTGGACCTCCGCTGAGGCCCCACACAGCAGCACGAAAGGTCTTCCACAAAAAGGACCGTATCTCTCGTGTGCAACTGAGAATTCCATCGTTGTGAGCTGGCGCACAGCGACCTTAGATAGTTCGACGGTTGAATATGGTCTTACCACCGAATATGGAAACCAGGCCAAGGACACAACCCTGAAGACTGCGCACAGTCTAACCCTGAGCGGTCTTCTTCCTGACGCTGTCTATCATTATCGAGTCCTATTCGACAGCAACCACACCCCAGATTATAACTTCAGGACAGACGCACCTGTCGACACCACATTCCAATTTGTGGTCTACGGAGACACAAGAACTCAGCCTGACAGCCATCTGGCTGTTGTGAATCAAATCGTTGCGCTTGATCCTTACTTCGTCCTTCACACCGGGGATGTTGTAGCGGATGGCTTCAGCGAAAGCGACTGGGCCGTTTATTTCACCACCGTGTGTTCCAGTGCTACCTGTGCACAGGAAATCCCCTTTTACTATGCCATAGGGAACCATGAAAACGAAAGCCCTCTTTATTACGATTATTTTTATCTGCCCCACGATAACCCTGACAGCACCGAATCTTATTACTCCTTTGACTATGGCAATTCACATTTTATCAGTCTGGATACTGAGATACCCTACGGGCCTGGAAGTGCTCAATACCAGTGGTTGAGAGCTGAACTTCGTCGGTCCTATGGCAGACCATACGTGTTTGTCTTTATGCACCAGCATCCCTACTGTGCTGGTGGTCATAATAGCAACATACCTTTGAGAAATGCGCTCTGTCTACTCTTCGAGGATTATCAGGTGCACATGGTCTTCAGCGGACACACTCATTTCTACCAGAGGAACGGCCCAATCAACGGGGTAACTTACATAATTACAGGCGGCGGCGGTGCACCCCTGCATACGCCCGCAGAGAGCACCTGGACGCAGTACTCAGAGAAATCTCATCATTGCGTTCACTTAACTGTGAGGGCCGATTCCTTGAGGTTTGAGATGATTCGCAGTGATGGAAGCATCGGAGACACCGTCACCTACCCAGCCCAACAGAAGATGTTTATCTGCGGCGACGTTAACTGCGACGGAGCGATCCGACTTGGTGATGTGATTTACGTGATCAACTACTTATACCGCGGTGGACCTGCTCCCGAACCATCATGGGTCGGGGACGCCAATTGCGACTGGCTTGTAGACTTGGATGACGCAATCTTTCTGCTGAACTATCTGTTTAGAGGGGGAGAAGCTCCTGCCTGCTGATCATCACATCACATCCAGGGACAATGAGCTGGCCGAATCTCTTTTGAGATTCGGCCTTTTTCCTTCTTAGTCCGAACCAGCCCACCTGACAAGTAGGCTCAACGGATACAGAGCGGAGGCATCTAAGGCCTTTTGACCACCAACATAGTGAATGAAAAGGAGATACTCCAAATGTTTGATTTTTCTCCACAACTATCTCAAACAGTTGTATGCTATATGGCGTACATACAGCAGGAGGTGAGACGGGAATGAAGAGAAGGAGCTTTGG
>CAYMNI010000051.1:0-9330 GCA_964391755.1 uncultured Ignavibacteria bacterium | reverse complement strand
TATATGGCGTACATACAGCAGGAGGTGAGACGGGAATGAAGAGAAGGAGCTTTGGCGCCGAGATAGCGCGCCTGCGCAAGGAGAAAGGATATACCATAAGGGAGTTTGCGAAGAAGGTGATAAAGGAGGATGGGGAACCGATGTCAGCGTCCTACCTATGTGATATTGAGCAAGGACGAAAGAAACCACCGGCTGTGGTGGTAATTCGCAGGATGGCCAAGGAGCTGGGGGCAGATTTTGATAGACTGATGGATTTGGCGAAGAGAACTCCACCGGACATTAAGGAGATCCTTCAGGGTAATCAGAGGGTCAGAAGGATGCTGAGAAAAGCGAAACAGGCCGGTTTTGAAAATTGGAAGGAGGTGGAGAAACTAATCGAGAACCGGACAAAGAGTTCAAGAGATAAGAGAGAGGCTTAGACACACGAACGGAAGAAGGAGGAAAATGAAGACGTGAAGATTATCAAAGACAAAACCGGGCAATTCAATCACCGGTTATGGTTTGAAGGGGACGAGATTGAAGGGATAGCGGAAAGGCATCGTCAGGACAGCCGTCGCCTGGCCACAGAAGTAGACAGCCCGGCACTCCAAGTAGACAAGTTCATCGAAATTTACCTTCCCGGAGCACTAAACACCGAAATCGTCTTTGACTCTTACGCAGATTTACAGAGCGTAGAGGGTCCTGATGTTCTGGGGGCAACTTACTTTAGATCTGATTGTCTCAAGATCGAGATCGATAGGAAAGTAACCGAGGAGGCGGATCGGCTGGATCAGTGGGGCAGATATAATGCCACGGGCACCCACGAAGCAGGTCACTGCATTCTGCATCGAGTGCTATTTCAATGTGATCCGAATCAGCAGGTGCTATTCCGTCCTCAGACAGTCAACAAGATATCCTGCCTAAGAAGAACAATAGAAGATCGTTACTCAGGCGACTGGTGGGAATTTCAGGCAAATCAAATGATGGCAAATCTCCTTATGCCCAGAGAGCTGTTTTTGGCTCATTTCGAAAGGGAGAGAAACGCATACGGAGTTCGAAACAACTGGGAGTTAGTCAAAGACAAGCACTTGTTCGATGCAGTCGTAGGATACCTTGCCAGAGCGTTTCAAGCATCCAAGGAGGCAGTCAAGTACCGCTTAGGTGAGTTGAATCAAATCCCGAATCCAGAACAAGAGGACCTGCTCAAAGACAGTGGTTTTGTGAGCCTTGGGGATATCCTCTCTGGCAAAGCGTGAATTAGTTTTTTTTGATTTCACTGTACGCCGTTAAGCGTATACATTTACACAGGCAAACAGAAGCCTGGAAAATCAAACAGAGGTGTCGCCGTTGAACTGGTTGCTCAATCTTATTAGGGACCTCGGCAAGAAGAAGTTCACAGGCAATCTGAGGATCAACTTCTTCAAAGGTGGCGTGACCAACGTGAACAAGGACGAGAGTATCAAGCCACCCAAAGAGCAAGTCGAGAAATAGGTAGTTAAGGGACACTCGTAAAGAACGAAGCCCGCTCTGATCCGCCCTGCGCGGATAGCGGGCTTCTGTCTTTTCCGCGACCAACACATCGGAAATGGAGCCTAGGGCTGAACTGATCCCGAAGACAATGGGAAACTGGCAACCTCTCGGAGGCAGAACTGGCTGAGTATGACGTAAGACAGACACATAAAAACCCCACTGACCAGCTCTGGTTATTGCGGGAATTGGACCAAATAGATGAAAAAGTACACAAGAAAGCACAATCCCCGTCTGGTAAGGCTTAGGCGCTCTTACACCTTTGCCGAAGTCGCCGAGGTGTATGGAGTTCACATCCGGACCGTCCAGAGCTGGAGAAAACAGGGTCTGGAGGTTCTCGACGCCAGCTCCAAACCGCACCTTGTGCTCGGTTTGCACCTAAGGCGCTTCTTGAAGGAGAAGAACAACCGACGAAAACATACACTCAAACCGGGCGAGTTTTTTTGTCCGAGGTGCAGAACACCTCGAAAGAGTCTACAACACCGGATCTCGATTCAGATTACAGACAAGAACCTTGGCAGGTATCGATTGGCGATCATAAGAGGAATCTGTGAGGTCTGCGACTGCAGATTGTTCCGCTTCTCTTCGGACAGAAAGATCAGTGAATTCGGGAATATCGGACTGTGCATAACGGAACATGAGGCGACTCTAATTGGGAGTGGAGATAGCTCCGTTAACACTGACATACAAAGGGGTGAAAATGGTGAAAGCTAACATCAAAAATGAGAGGGTAAAGCGAAGGTTTTTCACCCGGCTCAAAGAGGCGGAGGGGCTTTGTGATTCGACCATCAACGGGATTGAAAAAGCCATTTTGCTCTATGAGGATTTCACGAATCATGCTGATCTCGCCAGCTTCAATCCGGACAAGGCCATAGGCTTCAAGAATTGGCTCGCGAGAAGGGAATCTGGAGGCAAACAGATTTCCCTTACCACAATTCACTCATACCTCCGCAGTCTGAGGAAGTTCTTCTTCTGGCTCTCCTTGCAGCCGGGATACAGGAGCAGGATCACGCCAGACATCGTGGGCTATCTGAAAATGTCGGAAAAAGACGAGCGGATTGCTACTCAATACGTCCCGAGACAGTATCCTCCTCTGGAGTATGTCATCAAACTGGCCGGATCAATCGAGATTAATTCGGAAATCGACCTCAGGGATAGGGCCCTGATATCCTTCACTTTACTCAGCGGAATGAGAGATAAAGCAATAGTCACATTGCCGCTCGGCTGCTTCAACGAGGAGAATCTGACCATCAGCCAGAATCCGCGGCAAGGAGTGCAAACGAAATTCTCTAAGTACATACCGTCCACGCTGTTTCGATTCAACGAGAAACTGGTCGGCTATGTGGTGGAATGGGTAAGGCGTCTCAAAAACAAGAGCTTTGGCTCGCAGGACCCTCTCTTTCCTCGTTCAAAGACCGGACATGGAGAGGGCAATCTAAGCTTTGAACCAGCTACCGAGGTGGAGCCGAAATACTGGCGGAGCACGGGTCGAATTAGGGAGGTCTTCAAAACACGCTCTCAGGAAGCCGGGTTACCGTACTACCCACCGCACACTTTCAGGCATACTGCCATCGACTTGGCTTTGCGACACAGCAAGACGGGTGAACAGATTAAGGCGATTAGCCAGAACTTCGGGCACGAGCATGTTGCTACTACTCTGTGCTCGTACGCCAACTACGGACCTCAGAGACTAACGGAGATACTGAAAGGCATGGATTTTTCTGGCAGACCCCCTCGGAGCACGGACGAGAAGCTTGACGAGATACTAGAAAGACTGACGAAGGAGCGTGTCAATTCTAATTGACGGTATGACCCTGTAAAGGGGGCGCCATAACAAGGCAAACACAACAATGAAACCGCCGCCCCATGAATTGGAGAAGCTTCCGCAGAGTGAAGATCCGAAATGGAAGGTGCTTGGGGTGAGAGCACCGCTGAAGGCGCAAGACAGATTTCGGAAGTCGTAAGAAGAAGCTCCCAATATCCTATGGCCTGGTTGAATAAAAAACAAGCCGCTGAATACCTGAACGTGTGCGAGAGCACCATTGACAACATGGAAAGCGCTGGACTACTCTGCCCGAAAAGGCTTTACTTAAAACCGGGCGCAAGAAGGGCAATTGTGCGCTACAGGCAGGAGGATCTGGACGCGCTCTTTGAGAAGAGGGAAAGAGGTCGACCAAGGCAGACAGGAGAATTAGATAAAAAGAAAGAAGGGACATACGATTTTGCTTGACAATTAGTGCCGCAGGAACCATGTTAATAATGCGAAGATGGCTATGGGCTTTTTGTATCTAGACACGTCGAATCCTGCCCGTCAGTGCGTCTTTCCAACCGTAGCTGTCTTCGCAAACAGAGACGATCAAAGATGGCTGACGGGCTTTTTGGTTTCAAGAGCCTGATCGGAAAGGAGGTGAAAAAGAATGAGAGTTTTCAAACGAGGAAAGAGATGGTATGCGGATTACACGGTCGGCGGCAAGCGGAAGATGAAGTCCTTCGGGCCGCACAAGAAGATGGCGGAGTTGTTCCTCAAGGACGTGGAACTGAAGCAGATTCGTGGAGAGCTGAAGATAGTGGAGGAGAAGATAACGGTTTCCGAATTTGTTGAACGCTACTCCGAGTACTGTCGATCGAGCAAATCCGCCTACACAACGATTGTTGACCAAAGAAGGATGAGAACCTGGGAGCGTTACCTGACGGGTTGCGGAATCTCCAAGCTGAGGGACATCACACCGTTCGTTGTCGAGGGCTTCAAGTCGCAGATTCTCGACAAGGGAGACAGCCCGGTTACGTTCAACAGGTATCTGGAGCTTCTAAAGGCTGCCCTGAACAATGCGGTGGAATGGGAGCTTCTGAGAGAGAACCGCCTCCGAGGTTTCAAGAAGCTGAAGTCAGATCGATGTAGGCAGATCAGATTCCTTGATGACCAAGAGATTAAGCGTGTCCTCCAAGCTGCAAACGATACCATGAGACGGTTGTTCTTGGTTCTACTCTACACCGGATTGCGCAGATCGGAACTGGCATACCTTGAGTGGAAGGACATAGATTTCGAGAACGGTTTCGTCGTCGTGCAATCGAAGCCTGAGTTTGGATTCCACCCTAAGAGCTACAAAACCAGATCCGTTCCGATGTGTAGTGAACTCCGTAGCCTGCTAATGGACATGCCGCAGGCTGGTCGATTCGTATTCGACAACGGTCGCAACCAACCTCTATACCATCCCAATTCTTACTACAGGGAGATAGCCAAGGTATACAAGAAGGCCGGGATTGAGGGTGCAAACATGCACACTCTAAGGCACACATTCGCAAGCCATTTGATAATGAAGGGAGTCGATCCCCGGACTGTTCAGGAGTATCTTGGCCACTCCTCAATCCAGGTCACCGAGAAGTATTCCCACCTTTCCAAAAGCCACAAGCGGGAAGCGATCGAAGTGCTCGATTTTTCCGACAAGATTGAAACAAACCCGAAACAAATGAGATTGGGAGGGGCGCAAGTGACTGATAATCAGTCACTTACAAATGCGGAAGGCGGGATTTGAACCCGCACGGCTTTCGCCGCCACCCCCTCAAGATGGTGTGTCTACCAATTCCACCACTTCCGCATTACGATTGGTATCTTTTCAAGGCAACCGTCTGATGGGCGTCTAATCCACAGCCTCTCCTGAAGGAAGCCATTCCTCCCAGGGCCACGTTAAAACATTACTCTCCCTCTCCCGGCGGAGGAGTTTGAGGCTGCTCGGTTGGAGCTTCGGATTGTTCCTGAGAAGCAGTGCCGGGGATGCTGGTGGCGGGAACCGTTCCTTCGGTAGCCCTTCTCTCCGCCTCTCTTTGAATGCCGCTCGACTCCTGGGTTCTGCTCCCTCCGCCGGTCGGAGAAAGGAAGCTCAGCACAAGGCAGCTTAAAAAGAATGCGATCGCCAGGACTGTGGTGGCCCTGGACAGAAACGTGGCGGCTCCTCTTCCTCCAAAGACGGCACCTGTAATTCCGGAACCTCCAAAAGCTCCTGCCAGCCCTTCACCTTTGGCGGACTGCATCAAGACCACCATGATCAGACCGATGCAGATTAACACGTGTAAGATGGTCAATATCGTTATCAAACAAACCTCCTAAGAATAGAGATTTCGTACTTTTGCCATGCAACGGTAAACGCCAGACAAGAACGGCTAAGTGGCAGGCATGCTAAACAGCGGACTTCACGATTTTCTCAAAAGATTCAGCATCCAAGCTGGCGCCTCCTACTAAAGCTCCGTCGATCTCAGGCATGTCCAGCAGTTCCCTGGAGTTGTCCGGCTTAACCGATCCTCCATACAATATATTGATACTCTGGGCGGACTCTCTATCGAACCGGGACGAAAAGATCTCTCGTATAAAGAGATGTACCTCGTTCGCCTGTTGGGGCGTGGCAGTTTTACCGGTTCCAATGGCCCAAATCGGCTCGTAGGCCACCACGGTTTTGGCCACCTGCCGGACGTCTAAGTCCTTAAAGGCTCCTGCCACCTGACTTTCGATAATCTCCTCGGTTTTGTTTGCCTCTCTTTGCTCCAATTTCTCTCCCACGCAGACAATAGGGGAGAGGCCGAACTTCAGAGCGGATTTGAGCTTGGAATTGACCAACTCGTCGGTCTCCGAGAAATAGCCTCTCCGCTCGGAATGTCCCAATATAACGTACTTGCAGCCTGCGGTCAACAACATAGGAGGAGAGATTTCACCGGTGAAGGCGCCCTTTTCCTCCCAGTGCATGTTCTGGGCGCCAAGCTGAATGGAAGAGCCATCGATGGCCTTTCGCACCGAAGATAGTGCGGTGAACGGAGGACAAATCACAATCGTCACGCCAGTGACGCTCTTCAGCCCCTCCCTTAGATCGGATGCGAGCTGAAAGGCCTCCTTCTCTGTCTTATACATCTTCCAATTGCCAGCTATCATGAGAATTCTCATAATTTGTCCACCGTTCTCGGTCCTTCGACTTCGCTTAAGATAAGTCTGCCGACCGCTGCTAAGTTAATTCGATTAGACCACAATCCGCTGGAGTGTCGTCCTAAGCATCGGTGAGTGCCGCCACCCCAGGCAGGGTTTTTCCTTCCAAGAACTCCAGAGATGCGCCTCCTCCAGTGGAGATGAAGGAGAGCTTGTCCTTCAGTCCGGCCTTGGCCACCGCAGAAGCGGAATCTCCTCCTCCTACTATGGTGGTCGCGCCCTTCTGGGTTATCTTGGCCAGCTCTTGGGCGATTCCAATAGTACCTGCAGCGAACTTGCTAACTTCAAAAACTCCCATAGGGCCGTTCCAGACCACGGTCTTGGCCTTATCAAGCTCTGAAGCGAATTCTTTTAGAGTTTTGGGACCGATGTCCAATCCCAGCATGTTGGAGGGGATGGCATCGCTGGCTACGACCTGAGAGGATACATCATCTTTGGGCTCCGACGCCACCACGACGTCCACCGGCAGGAAGAAACCGATTTTTTTCTCCTGGGCCTTCTTCAGTATCTCCCCCGCCAAATCGACTTTGTCCGATTCCAACAGGGACTTCCCAATCTCCCTACCCATAGCTTTGTAAAACGTGAAGACCATTCCGCCGCCGATTAAGATAGCGTCTACCTTGTCCATCAGGTTGGTGATAACGTCTATCTTTCCGGATATCTTGGCGCCTCCCAGGACGGCTACAAAGGGTCTTTGGGGATTGGCCAGCGCCATGCCCAGATACTTAAGTTCGTTTTGCATCAGATAGCCAGCTGCGCATTGTTTGAAGTATTTGGTCACTCCCTCGGTGGAGGCATGCGCTCTGTGCGCTGTGCCGAAAGCGTCATTGACGTAAACATCTCCCAGATTGGCCAGCTTCCCAGCGAACTCCGGGTCGTTTTTCTCTTCTTCGGCATAAAATCTCAGATTCTCGAGAAGAAGACACTCGCCGGGCTTAAGTAGGGACACGGCTTTCTCGACTTCCGGTCCGACACAATCGTCAGCGAATTTGACGGGTTTACCCAGCAGCTTTTCAAGTCTCTTGGCCACCGGCAAAAGGCTCATCTCCGGGACTTTCTTCCCCTTGGGCCTGCCCAGATGGGACATGAGGATGGCTTTGCCACCGTCGGCTATGATTTTCTTGATGGTGGGCAAGGAAGCTACGATCCGTTTGTCATTTGTAACCTCGCCTTTCTCATCTAAAGGCACGTTGAAATCGACCCGAACCAGTACTCTCTTGCCGCTTAATCCAATGTCATCAATACTCAGTTTTTCCATATCCCCCTCCTGGGATAAGAAATCCGTCAGTGCAATCTCGGTTCAGGCGGGAGTTTGTACCCCCACCTCAATACTTTAGAACATTTGGACGACGACGACTCTTGTTATCTTATACTTCCTTTCTGATTCGCTTCAAAGGAAACAGGCTCCAAGCGCACCGGCTCGTAGCCACGCCGCTTGGCGACAATCCGGTAGTCAAAGGAACAGTCGGTTGGTTGACCATTCAAGCTCATACCTCGCACACTGAAGGCCTTCGTATCTTTGGCCGTGACGAAAAGAAGCACCGGTTCTTGACTCAGCGGGGTCAGGAAAACATGGTAGTCCTCTTGTAGGTTGACTGCCTCAGAGAAGATGGGCTCGAAGGCGACCGTGGCTTCTCCGTTTATCAGTGAGGTCTTGCCAAAGTCCTCGAACCAGACCCCCGGGCTCTCCATGGAATGCAGCAGGCGCTCGCCGTGGGTGGCCGTCTGGACCATGGTTGACTTGATTCCGGGTGCGGTATAGTTACCGTATTCGTCAACGTTGAAGACTATGGCGTCTGTGCCGTTTACGATTCGGAAGTTGGCGTCTTCATCGTTGTTGTCGTCAAGATCTATGATGACCCACTCGTCGCTGTAAATGTCCATCTTACCAAAGGTGAATATCTCGCCATAGGTCCCGCCCAGCAGCAAGTCGCCCCACCGGTCCAACAGAGAGCCATCTTTTCCATAAGCTTCCATGCCCCAGCTATTCTCGCCTCTGCAGATGGCAGCAGTGACACTCTCACTCTCTGCATACAACCCCATACCGCTGCCATAGCCATTGCCACGAAGAGCGTTGCCACCACCCGTGTTCACTCCCCATATGCTGGGGCCGTTCAAGCTGTTGGTGACCTTGAAGGCGCTATTCGACCAGGAGATAGCTGCGTTCCATACCTCTCCAATGTGATCATGGGGGCCTGGTGTCAAATCTGAGGGAATCACTTCCTCCGGAAACTTGGCATTAGATCCCAGTGGAAACAAGCTGTTAGCCGTCGGCGTAGTGCTGGCGGAGATGCCTTTGACTGCCTCCGCATCTTCGGCCTTGTAAGAATAAGCCACACTGGTTAATCTAAGGCGTTCGGGCATGTGTTCCCCTTCCACCGTGATGTCCAGCCAGTAGTCCTGATCGAAATCCAGATCGACAGGGTCCACACTGCCCAGAATCACGTTGAAAAGACCGTTGATGACAGGAACGCCATACTGGGTTTCATCCCATTTGACGTTTCCTCCGGTCGGACCCGGGTCGTCGTAGATTATGAAGGTGATGTCGACCGTATCGGTCAAGGGATTACCGGAGTCATCGGTTAACATCCCTTGATAATTGATCATCTGAGGGATCCCTGCCGAACAAAAATCAGCAAGAAAGGCTAAGATGATCAAGCCTGAAAAAAGAATTAAGCGGTTCATAAAGAACCTTCTTTCCTTATTTGATATCACTCTTCTTTGATTCCCGTTGGTGTTCTTCTAAAGCGCGAATTTGGAACATCCTTCTTGAGCAAGATTACTCAGCTTCTTCTATTTTGCCATCAGCTCCAGCATCTCCACCATCCTGCAGGAGAAGCCCCATTCGTTGTCGT
>CAYMNI010000050.1:0-13201 GCA_964391755.1 uncultured Ignavibacteria bacterium | reverse complement strand
GGAGGAGGCAAGCTGGCCTTTCCCCTTTATGCGAATCATCTTATTGGTCGTGATGACTTTCTGATACAACGGCAGTTGATTCAAACCGATCTTCTCTCCCGGACTGATGGGAGACACCGCATTCTGAGTGGAGGTAAACGCCTCGAAAGCCAAATGGATTCCCTCCGAATCCACAAGCGCGGTGTGGCAGAAGTCCGCATCCAGGGCTTTAAGCATTTTCTCACTTAAGGTTTTCATTATGCGTTCCGGATCCAGACCGGCGGAGAAGTCGGAACAAACCTCCAGAAGCAGCGAGAGATCGCGTGCCTTGGCAGTGCTCTCCGAGAGCAGACGGGTGTCGGTTATGGCCATACCCAGTTGCCGACCGATGGCCTCCAACAGCTCCTCCTCCTCCAAGCTGGTCTCCCTGGTTTGGAAATCCACCAACAATGCTGCACCGCAGACACGTCTTTTGGCCACAAAAGGTATCGCCAGAATGGTCTTGATGCCCTTGTCCCTGAATTCCCGAGTGTGCTGTTGATGGTTGAGGTCTACGTCGGATGCGAAGATGACCCTTCGACACCTGAACGTCTCCTCTAAAATTCCTTGCCCCATTTTCGTCCGATCCGTCCCCCACATACTCTCCAACGGCAGCCCCCTCCACGCTCGGATGTCCCAACTATCGTTTTCTCCTGAACGTAGGAAGACCACTCCACCGTCAAACCCGGTCACCTCCAGAACCGTGCCCAGAACGTCGTTCAGCAACTGGTCTGCCTCCAAATCCTGATTCATGGCTGCGGTGACGGCACTCAGCGCCAGCAACCTTTTCCTTAATGTCCCTGCCTCGTCTTTTTGGCTTTTCAGCTTTTCCTCCATCTGTCTTACGTATTCCGGCAGAGAAGATAATCCGACATCGCCCTTTCCTCCGCAGAAGAGATCCTGATGGTTGGCTTCGACCTCACGCATGAATTTCCTGAGAGGGGAAAGAGACTGGTGATGTAATAGCACCGCCGCTCCCGCTGCGGCCAGGAGAAACACAAGCAGAGGCACTGCCACACCCTGTGCCGACGGCGCGCCGTCTATGAACAAGCTAAAGGCCAGAGCCAAAAGGGATGCGGTGGCCACCACCAACGAGGTGGACAAGAACAATCTCGCCTTTAGGGAAAGGTCTCTGAACGGGAACCACCAGGATTTCATATCGATTTGGGTATGGTGAATCGTTACGGCTCGGTGATATCACGCCGAATGGACATTCGGTTGTAAGGTTTTTAACTCGGAATCTCCCTCTTCCGTACACCGGGATTGTCTTTCGGTTTGTACCCGACATAGGAAGCTATCGAAGCTCTCTTGGATTCGATCGACTCCCCTCTCGATGTTGCCCAGATACTTCAATCCGTTGGAGCTCAAATTGGATTCCCTCAGCTTCAGAAGCTCGGCCGAGCCGCGAATCGAGGTGAGGGGATTGGCGATTTGGTAACTCAGATCCGAAAGCTTAAGTTGGCTTAGCATCCGGTGTTCTGCCGGTTTCTCCGATCCTTGCAACCGCCTCAGCTTCTCGCTGAGCAGTCTGTTTGACCGGCGCAAAACGGCCTCCTTCAGCGCCAAAGACAGCTGATCCGCCTTGTGGCGCATGAACTCCATCTCCTGAGGTGCCAACGGCTGTCTGTCCCAGTTGCGCATCTCTCCCACAGAGACTATCCCCACGGCTCTGCCGTTGAGCATCACCGGGACTAAAATGGCCGATCCGATTCTACGATCCATGATCAGATGGGCCTCCCGGTTCGACATTAGGCTTTCCGGATCACTCTGGTTCACCAGCATGGGCCTTCCCGCCTCCAGGGTCAAGCGATGCCAGGGCAGTTCATCCAGAGAGAAACGAGTCTTTTCTCTTAAGTCTATTCCCTCCGATCGAATTCGATGCAGGGCACAGTTGAGCAGATGGTCTTTTTCTTTGGACAGAAGCGTCACTCTGGCGAAGCTTCGTGGAAGTTGGATCACCAGGCTGGAGGCCACTTCCGCAACCAGATCCCGCAATTCTTCATCCCCCGCCAGCTTGCTGTCAAAATCGCGAATGGATTCGGTCATGGACTTCTCCTTGTCCAGCTTCCAACCCATTTCGTGCTGAAGGATGGTTTGGACAATCAACAGGGTAAGCGGCTTAAGCCACCTGGCGTCGGCTTTGGAATAGAAGTTGGGCTTCTTGTGTCCTAAGCATAAAGCTCCACAGACCCGGTCCTCCGCTCGTAACGGAAGAATGATCCGGGACTTGGTGCCCCACGCTCTGGAAAGAGTAGTATCCAAGTCTTCGCCTCCACCTACATGCTCCTCGATGCGCGCTTCTCCTGATTTGATCGCCTCCAGCAGAGCCTCTCCTTCAAAAACCGACTCTGCCTTTGGTTCCACCAGTATCCCGCCGGATTCTCCTACCGAGATGGTCTTGGCGTTCTTCAGGGAACCATGGGTCAAAACCAAGGTGAGGTGATCGAACTCTATGGTTTTCTTGAGTTCCCCGGAGAACTTGGAGAAGGCACTTTCCAGGGAGGTATTTTGCGCGGCCAAGCTCAGGATGTTCTCCATGGCGGAGATGTAGTCCCTCCTTCGCTTGCTTCTCTCAGAGGCTAAGCATCTTTGAGCCGCTATTCCTAGGGTATCACCTATGCTGGTTAGAAACTGTATCTCCTGGAATGAGAACCTCTCCCCTTTCGTATCGTAGAGGCCCAACAATCCCAGGGTCTTTCCGGAGAAGGTGATGGGCACACAGACTAAAGAACGGAAGCCGTTTTGGTCGGAAAACACCATCCCGTGTTCCGGAAGGCTGCTGACGTCCGCAGTCGTAGTGACCTTCTGTGAACTTCTAGCCTCTCTGTACCAGGGATTCTTGAGGTACAGATCGTAGAAATGGAACAAGTGCTTGATGGGTACCCCCACGTGGGCCACCAGCGTCATTTGTGAGGAGCGGAAGGTGGGCTTAAAGATCACTCCCATCCGATATCCCATCACGTTCATCAACTGCGACAGGGATTCCTTGAACATCTCGTCCAAATCGTTGTGACCATGGATTGTCGACAGAAGGGCTTTGAGACCAGCCAGTTGGCGCAGCCGTTGCATGGCGGCACTCCTTATTCGCACCAGAGAACGGAACCATCTGGCCAGTCCGAACACCACCAGTGATCCTCCGGCCAGGTAAGCTACTATCCCCGTTGCACGAAGAGCCTGCTGCCACTCTAATCCCCAGGAGGCTTGTTGTCGGCTCAGAGTATGAGCCAGGTTGATGCCCCCAGCCAAAACCAATAGTGCTCCCCCCACCACCATCGCCTTCCAGCTCTGCGGGTAATACTCGAAATGCCTTTCTCGTTGCCTCCAGGCCAGAAATAGAAAAACCACAAACAGGAAGACGACTCCTAGGTCCAACATTAACTCGTACATCTTCAACCTCCGGAGAGCGGGTTAGAGGTGATAAGTTTGAGCCAAATCTTCGTTAGAGACGACGGCTGCAGACGTGTGACCGTTCGACTTAAAATCATCGGCTTTGTTACCGAGAGAGACACGAGAGCAAAAGAGATTCGCCGGCGGATGGATATGGCAATCCTCTCCTTGAGATGATCCGTCTTCGGGAGCCGAATATACGCTCCCTTTGTCTATTGGATCCGCACACTAATATTATCGACAGAATGCCCGCTGTTTTTAGCCCGCAACCGGGGCTCAACCCGGCGGAAATTGCCGCTGCGAGAAATTCCCTGGGTAGTAGGTGGTAAAAGAGGGGCGGGTGATGGTGGTAAAGTTTTAGGAGAGTGAATTCTCAGAAAATGTCGAACCTCTTCATTCTCTCTCTCAAGGTGTTTCTGGAGATGCCCAGAAGCTGGGATGCTCGAACTTGATTGTGATTGACGTGCTTCAGCACTTCGGAGATCATGGTCTTCTCCAGACCGGAGAGCAGACGATCGTAAATGTGACCCTTGCAATCTCTGACTATCCGGTTGAAGATAGGGGACAACACCTGCTCGAATGCGTGCTCATAATCTTGGTTCCCGGAGCGGGAAAGCGGCGAAGGATCGTCGCCGTCGGCCGGGTCATCCGCCCTAACGGTCTTATGAGTCGACAGCCTGACCGATCCCAACAGCACCTTTTGTCCGTTTGCCACCGAGGGAGGAGACAAGGCCATCTTGACCATGAGAGCCACCCGCTCCATATGAACGGGGGGAGAGACCACGGCAAAGTTCTTTTCCTTTTTCACTCTTTCCTGATGGACCGGATTCTTGGACAAAACGATCAACGGCAGATCAGACTTCAATTCTCTGATTTTCCTCACGGTTTCGGTCTCCGAATGGTCCGCCATATTCAGGTCGAGAATCACCAAGTCCGGTCTGGCGTTGGTCAAAGACGTCAACAGACTCTTGCCGTGAGGGGATATCAAAAGCTTGAATTCCTTTGAGTCCAGATGCTTGTCTAAATCCTGAGAAATCTTAGGATCTGAGCCCACCACTAGGATCTGCTTCATAGCCTTAGAGATTGCACGTTTCGAAGAAATACCTTTTTCGTACAAATAGTATCGGCAGAAAAAAGGCCTTCTTCATTCAACCGAATTTATTTTTGCGACGGAGAATGACGCGACCGGATTAGTCGAACGTCTCAGTAGGAGCGATCTACTTTTGCTAGTCCGGCTCAGGGGACTGCGGGAATATGTTCTGAAGAAGAGGGTAGCAACTGCCCGCGAGCGCAAACCAACTCGGCCTTTTCCCACGTTGGCTTCGAGAGATTCGATGCCGGTTTAGGGGAAACTTCGTTTTAAGGGGACGATAATGGAAGCTTAAAGCGGAAAAGAAAAAGCCCGGTCGCTCAGCCTGTGCCTTTCCCCAAAAGCCAGCGGGTCAATCTCAGCGCCCCCGCCTTTCCCCCCTCTCCCACCTCCATCTTCGGCCCCACGCATGAGGGACAGCCGTCGCTGCAGCTGCAGGCTTCTATCATATCCTTGCAGGCTTGCCACATCTCATCCGACAGGTGAAATAGCTTCTGCGAAAAGCCGACCCCTCCGGGGTAGTTGTCATAGACGTAAACCGTGGGGCGATCGGAGAAAGGCGATTTCAGCTGGGGAAAGGTCCTTATGTCTTTGGGATCGCACATGACCCACAGGGGCACCGCGTTGCGCAGAAGATTAGCCAACGCCCTTAGACTTCCTCCCAACTCTTCTCCTGACAGCTCGAGTTTGGAGCCGACGTCACCGGGAAACTCAAGCCAGAAGGCGGTGGTGTGCATCTCCTGCTCCGGCAGGTTGATCTGACCGAAACCCACGTTTTCGTGTGTGGCGAATTTTATCTTTTTATACATGGTGGCCAGGGTGGTCACCGATACTTCACCGAACGCGCGTTCTCCCGCAGCCGCGGGTGCTTTCTGGGTCACCTCCAAGACTTTGATGTCGGTCTTGGTAATGGCGTCGGTATAGTAGTCCACGTCCACTTCCTTGGCGTAAGCCTTCTTTCCGTCCCAGTCCAATTCCTCTATCTGATACTGGTCCGCCCCGTGAATGTATATGGCATCCTGGTAGAGAAAAACCGGGGCACTGAAATAGTCCATCTCGCCTATGATTCTGTTTCTGTCCGTGGAGTCGAGAATGACGAAATTCTCCTGCGCCGCACTTCGCAGGCTGACCTGCTCGGCAGGATAGACCTCCGAGGTCCAGTGCCACTTGCCGTCCACGTGATGAAGAACCCGCTGCTCCTCCAGATACGCCAGTATCTTCTCCGTCCCCTCAACTCCGAACTCCTCGCCGTCGGCGAACGGCAGCTCGAAAGCGGCACATTTGAGATGATTCACCAGAATTACCAGGTTGTTGGGATCTACTATTCCCGATTCCGGTGACTGACCCAGAAAATAGTCGGGATGGTTGATCATGAACTGATCCAGAGGGGAGCTGTTGGCCACCAAGACGGCGACCGAAACGTCGGTCCTTCGCCCGGCCCTGCCTGCCTGCTGCCAGGTTGAGGCGATGTTGCCCGGATAGCCCGCCATCACACAGACGTCCAGCTGGCCGATGTCGATTCCCAGCTCCAGCGCGTTGGTGGAGACCACCCCCCGGATGCTGCCCTCTCTGAGCCCCTTTTCGATCTCCCTCCTCTGAAGCGGAAGATAGCCGCCCCGGTATCCCCTCAGAGAATCGGGTGATCTTTTGGCCTTTCGCATGGCCTCTCTCAGATAGGTCAAGAGTATCTCCACTCGCAGCCGGGAGCGGGCAAAGACGATGGTCTGAACGTCGTTGGTGAGGAATCTCTCCGCCATCCTCTGAGCTTCCTTTATGTAGGATCTTCTGATGCCCAGTTCTCTGTTTACCACCGGAGGATTGTACAGGATGAAATGCTTCTCCCCGCGGGGAGCACCGTTGTTGTCCACCAGATCTGCATCCTCCTCCGTGATCTTGCGAGCCAGCTCGGAGGGGTTGGCGATAGTGGCGGAGCAGCAGATGAACTGCGGATGGGACCCGTAGAATCGGCAGACTCTTTTCAGTCTTCTCACCACGTTCGCCAGATGGCTGCCGAACACACCCCGATAGTGGTGAATCTCGTCTATCACCACGTATTTTAAATTCTCGAACAATTTGATCCATCTGGTGTGATGAGGCAGAATCCCGGAGTGAAGCATATCCGGATTGGTGACCACTATGTGACCGGCGGTTCGGATGGCGGCTCTGGCGGAACGGGGGGTGTCTCCGTCGAAAGTGTAGGTTTTGATGTCGGCCTCCAGATCGGTTACCATCTGGTGAAGCTCCGCCACCTGGTCTTGCGACAGTGCTTTGGTGGGGAAAAGATAAAGCGCTCTACTTGCGGGATTCTCCAGCACCGAGTTGATTACGGGGAGATTGTAACACAAGGTCTTGCCGGAGGCTGTGGGAGTCACGATCACCACGTTCCGGCCGGAGAGAATCTTCTCGATGGCCGTCGCTTGATGGGAATACAGCTTGTTGATGTTTCTCTTTTGCATGACCGATATGATGCGCGGATTTATGCTCGAAGGAAACTCAGAATAGATCGCCTCCCTGGGAGGAATAACCTCCCAATGTGAAATGCAATCCTGATAGCGCCGGTTGTGCCTTAACTCGTCTAAAATCTGAAGAAGGTTCATGAAACCACCGTCGGCGTGAAATTCGTTTTTTCTAATAACTGAGCTAAGGGAGGGTTTGTCAAGCAAAAACCAGCTCTCCTAAAATCAAGTGAAACATATGCTCTTCTTGACTTCCTCCAAATCAATCACTGAATCAGGCTTCGAAAAATCAAACTGCTTCGCTGACATTACTTGTCTCCTTCCTTCTTAACATGCTCTCAAAATCCAGGAAGGATACATCCCTTGTCTTTCCAAACCAAATCCATTTAACACACGAACATTTGCATTACCATACGCTCCTGTCGGAGTTTGTCGTTTCCCGAACGCTGGTAGCTCACGGAAATACGCAGCTTGGCTAATGAAGATCACTGACTCTCCGGGCGCTGTTTATGAAACGGGCATGTCCAGTGCGGGGTAGGATTTGAGTGAGTAAAAAACTACTTTGAGCGAATTCGCGAAGGTCAAATCGCCGGGATTTGTTCCTAATATTCTTTGGCGCTTTCCTCTCCGGATATAACCCGCAGGCCACCTAAGGTCAGAGCTTCCATCTCGTCTTCGCCGGGAAAAACCAGGACCGGGGCAATGAACCGGACCTTGCGGATTATGGAGTCGGTTAATCTCTGGGAATTGGCGATTCCACCTGTCAACACGATGGCATCCACCCGACCGTCCAAGGTGGTGGCCATGGCGCCGATCTCCTTGGAGATCTGGTAGACCATGGCGTCATAGATCAACTCGGCTTTCCGGTCGTCATCATCTATCCTTTTTTCCACTTCCGGCACGTTGTCGGTTCCCAGATGTGCCAGAAGTCCGCCCTTTTTTGTGAGGAGCTGTATCATCTCTTTTTGGTCGTATTGCCCGGAGTAACACAGCTTAGCCAGACCGGTGACCGGCAAAGCGCCCACCCTCTGTGGGGAGAATGGCCCCATGTCGTTGGCGTTGTTCACGTCTATTTGTCGCCCCTTCAGGTGCGAGGTGACGCTTATCCCCGAACCTAAGTGGACGATAATCAGGTTCAGCTCTTCGTACTTTTTACCCAGTTTCTTGGCTGCTTTTCTTGCCACCATTTTCTGATTCAATGCGTGGGAAAGGCTTTTTCGTTCTATCTGGGGCAATCCGGAAATGCGAGCCTCCGGTATGAGCTCATCCACGGACACGGGATCGACTATGAAGGCGGGCACGTCCGTCTCTTTGACCAACTCGTGAGCGATCAGCGCACCCAGATTGGAGGGATGGTCGGCCTGAACGTTTCCCGACCTGATATCGGACAGCATCCTGTGGTTGACCCGGTAAGTGCCGCTTTCCAGAGCCTTGAACGGGCCGCCTCGTCCCACCACGGCCGTCAGATCGGTCACCTTGACTCCGTTCTCCTCAAGGAACCTCAGGACCACTCTATTTCGGTAGTCCAACTGGTCCAGGGTGCTGGTGAAAGAGGCCAAGTCTTCCGCAGAGTGTCTAATGGTCTCTACCTTAACCGGCGTTTCGTCCGAGTACAAAGCCACCTTGGTGGAGGTGGCTCCGGGATTGATACTGAGTATCTTGTGTTGACTCATAATCTCGTGGGATGTTTGGGAAGCTGACTTCCGCCGACAGAAGAAAGACACTTCGGTTCTGCTCAGCCTGTCGTCAGCTATGGGCCGTCTGCCGATTACTCGCGGCTGCACCCGCTCTTGTCACCGGTACCCTGTTTGAAGCTCTTGACCTGCTTTATCCTCTCCTCTGCTATCAGGGTGGCGGCTTTGTGTGTGGGGATGTTCTCTTTTTCCGACTTGTCCAGAACCCTGGAGAGTATTTCGTATATTCCGGCCGCCCGCTTGTTGGCTCTATCCTGGCTGTGACCTTCCAGCTCGTTCACCACGTTGATCAATCCCCCCGCTCCTATCACAAAATCGGGGGCATAGAGGATTTTCTTTTTGCGAAGCATATCGGCGTGCCGTTCCTCCTCCAGTTGATTATTGGCCGCGCCCGCCACGATCTTCACCTTCAATCGCTTGACCGTATGGTCGTTGATCACGCCTCCCAGGGCATTGGGAGAGAAGATGTCCGACTCCACGTCATATATCTCTTCCGGAGAAACCGCCTCGGCCCCGAAGTTCTCCTTTACCAGATTGACCTTGGCCTGGTCCACATCGGCCACCAGCAGCTTGCACCCTCTCTCATATAGGAGCCTTGCCAGGTGATATCCCACGTTTCCCAGTCCCTGAATGGTGATGGTTAAATCTTTGAGAGATTTCTTTCCGAACACCTTTTCGGCGCAAGCCAGAAGGCCGCTTTCCAGGCCGATGGCGGTCACCGGTCCGGGATCCCCCCCTCCACCCATAGCCTGGGACAATCCAGTGACGTACTCTGTTTCGTATCTGACGATTTCCATGTCTTCCACGGTGGTTCCCACGTCCTCGGCGGTTATGTATCTTCCGTTGAGGCTTTCCACGAAACGGCCGAATGATCGCAACACCACCTCGTTTTTGTCTTTGACCGGATCGCCCATGATCACCGCCTGTCCCCCGCCCAAGTTGATTCCCGCGGCAGCAGCTTTGTAGGTCATGCTTTTCGAGAGGAGAAGCACGTCCTTCAGCGCGTCCTCTTCAGATTTGTAGGGTTGCATCCTCACCCCGCCAATAGCCGGACCCAGGGTGGTGTCATGTATGGCTATTATGGATCTAAGACCGGCCACGCGATCCGACCAGAAGACTACCTGCTCATGCTCATCATGAGCCAACGATTTGAATATCTCCAATTTCGCCCTCCAATCATTCCTCCGGGAGTGCAGAAGCTTGGTTGAAATCCCGCTTTTGGTGGGCTTCTGCGGTTTTCAGCCGCACCTCCGAACTGCAAAAGCTTGTTGGAATTCCCGCCTTCGCTGATTTCTCAGGAGTGCACAAGCTTGTTGAAAATCCCGTTTATGGCGGGGCTTGTGCGGTTTTCAATTCCAAAACCAACCCCGCGCCAGCCAGCTGGCGCACTCCAAACCCACTACCAGTTGGGCTTTCGCTTCTCCAGGAATGCGGACATTCCCTCTTTAGCCTCGCCGCTGGCGAAACATTCACCGAACTCTTGGGTTTCGTATTCGCTCCCCTTCTCCAGCTTCTCCTCCACCCCTTCGTTGATCACCTTCTTGGCCAGTTTGACCGCCTTGGGTCCTTTGGAGGCGATCTTCTTGGCCATCTCCATGCAGGTGTCCATTAACTGCTCCGCCGGGACGACCTGATTTACCAATCCGATGGAGAGGGCAGTTTGGGCGTCGACCATATCTGCAGTGAAGATAAGCTCTTTGGCCTTGGCTGCTCCCACCAACCGGGAAAGCCTCTGCGTGCCGGCAAAGCCGGGGATCACTCCGAGATTTACTTCGGGCTGTCCCAACTTCGCCTTCTCAGAGGCTATGCGAATGTCACAAGCCATGGCCAGCTCGCATCCGCCGCCCAACGCAAAACCGTTGACCGCGGCGATGACCGGCTTTTTTATCTTGGCGATTTTATTGAAAACCTTCTGGCCGGTTCGGGAGAATTCCTCGGCCTGCTCTCCTGTCATATCTTTCATCTCGGCGATGTCCGCCCCGGCAACGAAAGCCTTACCTTCCCCGGTGATGACGATCACTCTCACCGAATCGTCGTCTTTCAGTTGGGAGACAGCTTCCTTCAACTCCCCAAGGGTTTGGCTGTTAAGCGCATTCATGGCCTCGGGCCGGTTCATTTTGATCAGGCCCACGCTGTCTTTGATTTCCACTATTATGTTCTTGAATTCCATGCTGCCTCCTCTTGATTTGTCGCAATGATACAAGTATAGAAAATCCACCAGAACCTAACTTAAGTTAGGTTCTGGTCTGCAACTGTTATCTGACAAGCTCTCGCGCAATTACCATTCTCTGAATCTCCGAGGTCCCTTCTCCGATTTCACACAGCTTAACGTCTCGCATGTACCTCTCTACGGGATACTCGGACATATATCCGTAGCCGCCGAATATCTGAATAGCCTGGTAGGTCACGAACCGCCCCACCTCCGAGGCATACAGTTTGGCCATGGCAGACTCCTTGATAAACTTCTCCCCCTTGTCCTTTAGCTCGGAGGCGTGATATATCAGGTGCCTGGCCGCCTCCAGCTGGGTGGCCATGTCGGACAGTTTCCATTGGATGGCCTGAAAATCGGTGATCGGTTTTCCGAATTGCTCTCTCTTCTTGGCGTAATCCAACGCCTTATCGAATGCTCCCTGTGCGATTCCCAGAGCCATAGCCCCGATGCTGATCCTGCCGCCGTCTAAGGTAATCATAAATTGCTTGAAGCCCTCTCCCGGCTTACCCAACAGATTCTCTTTAGGTAGCCGCATGTCTTCAAAGATGAGAGTGGCGGTATCGGAGCCTCTCAGCCCCATCTTGTTCTCTTTCTTCCCGACGGTAAAACCTTTGGTCCCTTTCTCCAGAATGAAGGAACTGATTCCCTTATATCCTTTGCTCTTGTCCGTCACGGCGGTGATTACAAAGGTCTCTCCTACGCTGGCATTGGTGATGAAACATTTGGACCCGTTGATCACCCAGGAGTCGCCGTCTAAAACCGCGGTAGTCTTGGTCCCGGCCGCGTCGGAGCCTGCATCCGGCTCGGTTAGGCCGAACGATCCCAGCTTCTTGCCGGAAGCTAAGTCGGGGATGTACTTTTTCTTCTGCTCCTCGTTCCCGAAAAGATAGATGGGATAAACGCCCAGGGAGTTGTGAGCGGCAACGGTAATGCCGGTGGAACCGCATACCCGGGAGACCTCCTCCACGGCTATGCTGTAGCTTGTGGTGTCGTAACCCGAGCCGCCATATTCCTTGGGGGCTACCATCCCCATAATTCCCATCTCCCCCAGCTTTTTCACGATGTCGAAAGGAAACTGCACCTTCTCGTCCAACTCCCTGGCAATCGGCTCGATCTCTTTCTCTGCAAACTCCCTTATCTTCTTGCGAAACTCCTCATGTTCTCTGGAAATCTTCATGTTGCTCTCCTGTCGAAGATCCCGCCGCAGGCGGTGGTCGAAGATCCCGCCGCAGGCGGTGGTCGAAGATCCCGCCGCAGGCGGGGACTGAAAATCCCGTCCGAAGCAGGTCTTCAAACAACCGTGCACAGACGCGATTAAAAACGCCCCTTGAAGCTGCTTAGTCCTTCAGCAAATCCCGGGAGATGACGATTCTTTGTGCCTCCGAGCTTCCCTCGTATATCTCGGTCACCCGCGCGTCCCTGAAATATCTCTCCACCGGATACTCTTTCATGTACCCGTACCCGCCGTGAATCTGTACCGCCTCGTTGGCCACCCGGTTCGCCACCTCCGAGGCACAAAGCTTCGCCATGGCGGCCTCCCTGCTGCATCTTATTCCCTTATTCTGAATGTAAGCAGCACGATAAATCAAGAGCCTGGCCGCATCTATTTGGGTGGCCATGTCTGCCAGCTTAAAAGCTATGGCTTGAAAATTACAGATGGGCTGTTTGAATTGAACTCTCTCCTTGGAGTATTTTAAAGCTTCATCAAAAGCCGCCTGAGCAATTCCAACGGCTTGCGCTCCCACTGCTATTCTGCTGGGGTCCAAAAGGGAGAGGGCGATCTTAAACCCTTTATTTTCGTCTCCCAAGAGATTCTCCTTTGGAATCTTACAATCCGCGAAGGAGAGCTCCCGGGTATCCGAACCTTTTATCCCCATTTTCTTCTCTTTTGCTCCGACAGAAAACCCCTCAGCACCCTTCTCCACCAGGAGGCAAGAAATCCCTTTGGACTTTAGCTCTGGCTTAGTCGAGACGAAGACCACGAAAAGGTCGGCAATCCCGCCGTTAGTGACGAAGGTCTTGGTTCCGTTCACCAGATAGTGGTCTCCTTCAAGCACGGCTGCAGTGCGTAAGCTTCCCGCATCGGTGCCGGAACCAGGCTCGGTTAAGGAATATGCCCCGACTCTCTCTCCACGAGCCAGGGAAGGAAGATATTTCTTCTTCTGGTCTGGGCTCCCGAATTTCAGGATGGCTTCACAAACCAGGGAATTATGGACCGAAAGCGCAATCTGCAAACCTGCACACGCTTTGGCGAATTCCTCCATTATCAAAATATAGCTGATGAAATCGAAGTTGGACCCGCCAAATTCCTCCGGAAGCATTATCCCCATATAGCCCAAACCGG
>CAYMNI010000049.1:0-13233 GCA_964391755.1 uncultured Ignavibacteria bacterium | reverse complement strand
GAATCAGAGCTTCTCCCTTGCTGCAAAGCGAGCCTTGATTGATGGGATGATCCGGATCGCCCTCGATATTGATCACCTTTCCGTTGCTCACCGACACGATCTCGCTACAACCCACGCCACAGTATGGGCAGATGGTAGTGGTCTCCTTGGCGTATTTCGTCCTAAGTGTCTGAGCTTGTGCCTGTGAGCCTTTGAGGTGAACGCCGAAGGTTCCCAACACTGCTCCGGTGGTCACTCCTCCGGAGATCTTCAGGAAGCCTCTTCTTGAGATTCTCATGCGCTTTCTTCACCTCCTCAACTGTTGTTTCTATTTCTTCTCATCCTTCTTCAGTTCTACATCCGGTTCGTAGATCTCGTTAAGCATCATCATGGACTGATGAATCTTGTCTATCTCGTTCTGAGAAATGCCGGACTTCTCCTTTTTCGCCATCCGCTCGATGATCTCGGTCATCCCGGCCTGATCCTTGGTCTGATGAGCCTTGACCACTACATCCAAAGAATGGCACTTGCCGCATTTCTCCTGAAAGAGCCCTTTGTGGGGATCCTCCATGGGAAGAAGGGTGAACGTCTCCTCGATTTCCTTAAGAGACTCCGTGCTGATTTTGACCCCCGCCTTCTCGTGCATTTCCACTATCATCTTCTCCATCCCGGTCCTGATTGTCTCCAGAGAATGACAGATCGAGCACCGCACCTGAAAAGCGGTGGGTTCCTCCTTCTTTGAGGTCTCTTGCTTGGTCGTTTGGGCGAATGCCCATACGAACGCCAGAAGCAGAATCACCGATATGATAGCGACCAGCTTCACTCCTTTCATAAAATCTCACCTCCCTCCGAGATTCTGTTTAAAAGTTTTGCGCTTTGTGATATATTTCACTTTCGCGTTCAAACAAAAAGGTCTTCCGACGGTCCGATCATCCAATAGGTGGGGCTTTGATAGCCATCCCTCTGGGCTAAGACGTCCAGGTACAGGGTTCCCAGATTCTCCAGGCAAAGGTCGGGTTTTTCAGACTCGGGCAGCTTTCTTTCGTCTAAGGTCTTTATGTAACTCTTGCAGTTATCGCACACGTCCACTCGAAATGCGGGTTTTTCTACCGGTGAGCTTTCGTCTATGAAGAAATACCTCAGGCTGTTTTGATCCTCATTGCCGCAGAAAGGACACATGATCCTCTTGAAATACCATTCCGTAGCGCAGAAGCTGCAGCGGAGCATTCTTCTCCCCTCCTCCCTCTTCAGCCTCTGTATGGCGGGCGGGCTTCCGCAAACCGGGCAGATGCCCAAAAGCCAATCCTCCTGGCCCACCCTGTCCTTCAGTCTCTCTGCGTGCAATTCGAGTGCCATCTGGGCTGAGTTCAAGCCCACGAAGAAGAGGATATCCGTCTCCACCTGAAGTTCGGCAGACATGGATTTGATGTCCTGTAGCCGCTTGGAGAGGATGGATTGCACCAGTCGACCCAAATACGACTCGCCCTTTGGTGCCTTCAATTCTTTTATCTGGTTCCGGTCGAAAACTTCGTGCTTCTCCAGTAGCGGGAGCAAGTCAGCTAAGAATTCATTCAGCAGATGCTCGTCAAGCTTCAAATCCTTTGGATCGAAAAGCGGCCTTTTTCCCGCGACCCTCTCTTTAACCTCGTCATCCGGGATTTCCAAATTGATCCCATGAGTGGCTCTGAACCTTGATCGAACCTTGACTATCTGACGGCAAAAATCAAGATATAATGCACTCTCCGCTGGGGCGTTCATATGTTTGAACCTCCAGATGTTGCACGCTCTTCTTTACCGAAGTAATAAACCATACCAAATTCGTCTAAATTTACCTACCCGGTTATGTCTTGTCAAGAAAAATCTCCTTCCTTACGCTGACGATCGAAAAAATCTCAAGAAATTTGTGCGTGAATCCTTTGATCCTTCGACGAAAAGTCCTTTTTCTTGCGGATTTGTACTGGGTCACCCCTCGACTCATCAGGCGAACCACATGTAATTGCTCATGTAACCAGAGGCAAAAAAAGAGCCGAACGGCAAAGGATAGCCGTTCGGCTCAAGTTGGCAGTTCACGGGTAGAATTAAAATTCCATCTTCACTCCGGTTCGGAGAATATAAAACGACCCAGACTCAATGCCGTACACATACCCCTGGTCATCGGTCAGATCGATGTAGCTCGCCTCCCCGGTAAGCGAGACTCTGCTGGAGACTGCGTACTCCGCGCCCAGCGTAAGCTGCACCTGGGTGTAGTCCAAGTCGGAATACTGGCCTATGTAGCTGTAGTCATAGTCTGCGGCTGCTATGTTGTCCGTCACCTCGCTTGGCACCTGGGGCATCGCTCCCGTCTCCAGACTACCCTTGGCGTTAAGGTAATTGCCGCTTAAGCTCAGATTGAGCTTGGCCGTGGGCAGGAACAGTATGGCCGCAGAAAGCGAAATTGCGTCGTTTTTGTACTCGGTATCGATAAAGTACGAGCCATAATGCTTGGAGCCACCACCTGTGGCTTCTGTGACCACGCCCCCTCACCCATCCATCATGGCTACCGCCGCCAAACCATTAGACTTATCCGATTGATAGCCGGCACTGGCAAACAGCTGCCATCGGGGATCGGGGCTGAGGGTCGCCGAAGCCTGAGGTTGAATCGAGGTTCTTTCGAAATCGAAATTTGCATTGTCTGAATTGGTCTGCAGGCTGGCCTTCAGGCTGGCAGAGAGATTGATCTTCCGATCGGGAAGCAAGTTCAAGCTCAAATCTACCTGGTGCTCATTCGTCGGTTGATTGGTCACATCGCCGTACCGCAAATCCTCTCGTTCGAAGTAATAGAATGGAGCGGTTTCGTTCTCACCCGAACTCTCGAACAGTTGGTTGTACGGGGCGGGGTTTTGTGTGTTTTCAAACGTGTACTTGAATCGCCCCCAGAATCTGGAGCTGGGACGGTACTTCCCGCCAACTGAGGCCTGAAGCTTGGTGGTTTTCTCCTTGGCCTCATAGGAGGGATAGTCGTCCCTCTCCGTGCCCTCATACCCGGCGGACACAGATAGCCGATATTTCCGATCCGGCTGATAGACGAAACTGGCTGATCCCTTCGCCACGGTGCGGCTCAGATTGGAATAACGGACATAGTCGAACTGGTCCGGATCGCCACCTCTCCAGGCAGGCAAGTCCACCTTCGTCTCATCGTTTTCGACTCGACTAAGTGAGGCCTGGGCGATCAACCTGGTCTTTACGTTAGGAGTCAGAACGTACTTCAGAGTTCCGCCGTTACCGCTTACTTCCAGCCCCGCCGATTTGTTCTTCGCCTGAGAGTGGGTGAAGCTGCCCAGGATTTCGCTTTTACCCATCTGGGTCTTTACCTTGAGGGTATGAGCCATCTTCTCGTTGTCGGATATCTGGCCGAAAGCTACCGTGGAGTCTTGAAAGATTACTCGATCAGCCATGGTACTTCCGTTTACCGGATGTTGCGCCGAGTCGTAATATGCCTCGGACTGCGGAGCATCGGATTTGAAGGTACGATAGCTTCCCAGGTAGGAGAGAAACACCGGACCGGTCGTAGCTTCCGCACCGGCAGAAACCGTATGGCTTTGCTGATCGACCTTTGTCGACTTGGACTCCATGTGACATGATGAACAGTGCATGGATACTACCTTCTGGTCGTTTCCGTCTTCCAGAATTGAACGGTGAAACGCTCTTAGCACCAGCTCGGCCGAACCGGGCACCTTGACCTCGATGTCGGTTTTCAACTCGTGCCGGGTGTATCCATAGTCGGTCTCCGAAGGTGGGATATCATGCTCGTAGGTAACCATCTTTCCGCCCGGTGAGTTCTCTTGATTTACCGCCTCCCGGACCATCAGGTTTTCCAACAGGTCCGTCTGCTTCTGACGGAAAAAGGACTGATAGGAGACCTTCCCGGAGAAGATGTCCCTTGATCTTCCGCTCAGGTCCAACTGCATTCGTTTGGGATCATAAAAGTGGGCGAAAAGATCCCAGCTCCCATCCCCCTTGTAACCGAAGTATCTCAGCGATGCTTCGGGCATTGCTTCATCTTCAGCCCGGTCGAACTCGGCTATCTTTTTATAATAGTTTTCGAAGTCCGAGTAGTGGCCGCCCAACCATAAACTCCAATTTGAATAGCTCGGCTCATCCTGAGCTAGGACTGCCGACGAAGACAGCACCAAAACGAGCATTGCCGCCGGAAGGGAGAGTAGTTTGAGAAAAGGTGTTTTCATTTGCGTCTCCTTCGTTTATCTCGTTAGGGCTCCCCCCTCGCCGGAGATGGACTGGGAGGGCAGATCGCTGCCGTGGATTTCGGAATGACACTGGGTGCACTTGGTCAAAAAGGCCTGTTTCATCCCGTCGCGGGTGGACGTGCCGGTCCGCTCCGGGTGCACAGGCGCGCTGAATTCGCCTTCATAACCCACCAAGGTTGTGTGGAAGTGCATGGAATGGCAGGACAGGCACAGGAAGGGTTCATTCTGAACCAGAAGCTTGTCGGCTATGGTCCCGTGCGGCTCATGACAGATGCCGCAGTCCTCGTTCACCGGATCGTGCTCGAATATGAACGGACCCTGCAGAGAAGTATGGCACGATAAACAGAGCTCCCTGTCTCCTTCTCCCACCGTGTACTTGACCTCTCGGGAGTGGATGGCGTGGCAGTCGGAGCAGCCGATTAGTCCCTCCAAAACCGGATGATGTGAAGGCATGTGCGCCTGCGACCTCTGACGAGCATGACAGTCGAAGCAGAGTTCCGGCTGCTGCTTGCTCAACAGATGCTTCTCCTGGCCGTGAATGGTGTGACAGTCGCTGCATCCCTCCCCCACCTCGAAATGAGTCAATCCTTGCCAGGAAGTGTACTCCGTGCCCTTATGACAGCTGACACACATGTTCTCCCCCGTCGAAACGTAATCCGTGGCGGGATTGTAAATGGATGCCGGGTCACTATCTTCCGAGTGTTTGGAACCGGGACCGTGGCACGCCTCACAAGTATGGTCCTTTCCCACGGCCAGCCTGAGGTGTATGTTGCTCTCGAAATTCTCGCTGACCTCACTGTGACACATGGAACAGGTCTCGTCACCAACCTCTACTGCGTCAGAAGGAGGCTCCCCAGACACATATGCCGATGAAAGAAAGAAAAGACCCAAGAGGCAGACTAAGGCAGCGCCGACTGGGCCTTTCAACTTCAAGCCCTTAGGAGACTTAAGCATGTACCTCCTTTGTTAGGGTTAAACTGAAACGAGACACCTACGTCTTAACTCTCAATCATTTTCTGTCAAATTGCTGGATTTCTCTGGTAACTTGATAGCACAAACTTCATTACCCAAAAGACTTTTCCGAAGTTAAAAAACCGTGATGTCTTTGTCAAGGGAAAACTCGATCAAACCTCATAAATTTGCTGAATAGCCAAGATAAACAATACCTATGTGGTCTTTTAAATCGTGAATGCTTTTAAGAGTTAATTTGGAGAGGTACGACAATATCCTTGCGGCAAATGAACTATACCTCTTAGTGCCTGGAGCGCTTTGTGGTGAGAGCAGGAATAATGGCCGGGGTGGTGCTTGTGGGTTCTCTTCTTTATGGGGATTTTGCTGGAGACGAAGAAGATGAAGCTGAGAAACACTATGAATCAGAAGCTTTCTTGCGAGGTGAAACTCACCTCGTTTATCTCCTTCAAGAGGAGGTCTTACAGGTTTTGGCCACCACACTGGAGAAGTATTTCTGATCCGATTCGTAATGGCACTTCTTGTATTTCTTGCCGCTCCCACACCAGCAGGGGGCATTACGACTGAGATTCATTGCCGACATGGGTGGATTACGATGAAGCAGCTTGTCCAACAATCCCATTCCTCTTTCCCCTTTCTGTTTCTGTGCGCGGGCCTGGATGTAACATCCACCGGGTGTTCAAACTTCCGTTGTACTATTTGGTACGATGTTATTCCTCAAAGACAAGCCGTTTTCTCAAAATACTTCTGGCTCTGCCGGCTTCTAGTAAAATTTCTCGGTCTGGTATTCTAAGTCTGTCGGTCTCACTCGTTAATCATGCAAGGTGCGAATCCTCACCTGATTCGTAGCCGATCACCGGGAGGCGCCACAAACTGATTCGATTACGGAGGATGGGTAACCGAGAGTTGACGTCTTTGACGCCGCATTGAGAAAGAAAGCGGCAATTACCGTAATAAAGGCCGCGAGCAAAACACAGAGCCTGCCTGCGAAAGAAACCGGCTTTCTCCAATTCCCCTTCCCGGTCTCTCTCGTCTTCCGGCCAAACTCAGCCTGCCGCGTCGTCCGAGCTGCAGACTAAGTTGCCGTCCTGATCTATCTGCCAGATGTCCTGGGTGATGTCATCGTCCAAGTCGGAGGTGGCTGTGGCAGTGAACGTCATTGCATCGGCGGTTATGTGGTAAGTGTACCTTGCGCTGGGCATGTACTCGACACCGAGTACGTGAAAGCTGTTCGGTCAGGCCCCGCACATGGTCTGGCCGTTGCAGGCATACACGTCGTAATATTGCCGGTACGCCCTTTGCATGGTGTAAATCTGCTTCAAGATCCCCTTGGCCTCGGATTGTTTGGCCTTGGCCGTGGTTCTCATGAATCGCGGTATGGCCAGTGCCGCCAGGATGCCGATGATGACCACCACGATCATCAGTTCGATCAGGGTAAAACCTCTTGAATCTCTGTGGAAAGAGCTCAACATGATCTAACCCCTTTCCCTTGATCCTCCTTGGTCACTATTCGGACAGATGTACCCACTCTGGTTACTGCAAAAGCCGTACCGGAACCCATCCTCTTTCGACTCCGCATTCAATCCGTTGCGCACGAGGGAATTGAAGCTCATCCTATTCCCAGTGTGCTATTCTTGAACATCTGCCGCCGGTGCATGCCGCCCGATTCACGGCAAACTGCCGCATGGGACGGCCGGGATAAAATGCTTCCTTCGGTGAGAGATAATCGTGTAAAAGAAGGGAAATCCTATAAGGGTCACGGCCGAGGACGACTTCGTCTTTTGCTGAACTCAAAACGAAACCGTTGCACTCAGCCCCCAACCCACTCCCCCATATTCGTAGCCATTCTTTATGGTGACGAGTTGTGGTTGAGCCGGGTCCCAGTCGGTGGGAGAGTATTCTGTATACTCCCATGTGTCCCTTATCCTGGAAATCACCATGATTTTACCGGTGAGCCCCAGGCGAAGGGAGGGGTTTATCCGGTACGCCAATGCCACGGATCCCTCCACACCCGGGGTCAAGGCGGTCAGGTGAGTTCGATACACGTCTTTCCGCACGTCCCCCTTTTTCCAGGGATCGTTATTCGCCTCGTACCTGTAGGTTTCGCTGGTAACGTTAGCCGAATGTATTACATATCCGCCCATTCCCATGCCCAAACCCAAAGTCAGGTCGTCCTGAAACGCCCGTGTATAGTCCAGGCTGGCCAAGACCGGAATCACCATCAATTCGTTTTCCTCTTTCCCAAACTGGGAATAGTAGGCGCTCAGCCCTCCCCCTCAACAGAATGAAGGAAAATAAACATCGCCGGTGACCTCGGAAGTGAGTGCCGGCAAATCCCACGACTTCTCGTAACCGGCAACGGGCAAGGACACTCCCATCTCCAGGCCGACGGAGAAATCTCGAACCCCCAAAGGGATCTCTCTTTTGGCCCTTAGACTGAGGACCACAAATGCGGCGTCTTCACTCTCTGGATTGTACCTGAAGTCGTGCGCTGTTCCGCTTATATAGCGGATGCCATCCAACCGGTAGAAGAGTTTTCCCGGATACGACTCGAAGCCCAGGCTGAAACATATCCCTCCGACCTTGACCTCCTCCCCGGAGCCTTCCTGAGGAATCAGAATACAAAGAACAACGAGCAGAGCTAAAACTATACGCATACTCAACCTCCTGGCTCATATGCCGTTTACGGCAAGAGGGGTGTCGATACTTGCCGAACCTATTGCAGCTCTTGGGGCAGGCAAACACAACCTGCCTTTTGGCTTATGCAGACCAACACGGTGATGCCTGCTTGTCAAGGGTTACCTCTCGTATCGCCGGAATGGTGGACTCACATCTCAGCCTTTTGCGCCATGGAGTACCTGTCAAAAAAGCAGCCGAGAGGATAGAAATGTCTTGACAAATATGCCGATACTACGTATATAGAATGTACGATATTGGGTAGGAAGGCAGAAGTAAGTTTTTGTTAGGTCGAAGTGATCGTACCACGAAAGCTTATTTTCGGAGGCTTTCGTGGTTTTTTAGTATGCAGAAAAGGAGGTGATTGGTAGATGCAGGGAACGGTTAAGTGGTTCAATGAATCCAAAGGGTATGGATTCATTACGCCTGACGACGGAGGAGCTGATCTGTTCGTTCATTTCTCCGAGATACAGGCTGATGGTTACAAGAGCCTTCGAGAGGGTGACGCGGTTACCTTCGAAAAAGGACAGGGACCAAAAGGACCACAGGCAAAGAACGTCCAGAAGATATAGTTTAGCGAAATCGACTTCCTAAAGTATATCGTTGGCCGGCCAGAGGGCTCCCTTGCCCTCTGGCCTAAACCGCGGCGGAAAACCCCGCCGCGGTTTTTTTATCCGATCAACAAAAATGTCCCCGTTATCACCAGAATGAATGCAATCATCCTCTTGAATACGTTTTCAGGCATCCTGGCATGCAGCCGGGACCCGAGTGAAACTCCCAGCAGGAGAAACGGCGTAAGATAAAGAGCGAACTTGATTACTTCGACGGTAATCAAGCCACCGAGCGAATAAAGGATAAGGCGGTAACAGGCATCTACGAAGAAAAGCCCGTAGAGCGTGGCTCGGAAGACCTGTTTGTCCAGCACCCGGTGGGTGAGATACAGCACCATGGGGGGGCCGTTCAGTCCGAACATGGCGCCGGTGCAGCCTCCCACAACTCCCGAAACGGGCGCCCATATTCTGCCGACTTGCTTCTTCGCCTCCCGGTTGTCCCAGATCAGTATCTTCAGCGCAAACAGGATGACCAGCACTCCGAATATCCTTCTTAGAACTTCACTGCCGAAGGAGACTAAGAAATACGTACCAGCTGCGGTTCCGATAAGAAGCCCTGTCAGGATGAGTAAAGCCGATCTCCTATCGATGAACCTCCTGGTCTGGACTGTGAGAATGATCCCGGAAATCAGATCGAACAATAAAAAGACCGGCACAACAAACTTGATGTCCAGGAACAACGCCAAAAGAGGAATGGAGAAAAGGGCGCTGGCAAAACCGGTCATCCCTTTAATGAAATGACCGAGCATGACGATCAAGCCTGCCAGTATCACCACTTCCGTGAAACTCATGATCACCCGTTGAGTCTGTGTTTGTGAGATCCCGCGTCAGGAGAGCCGCAAAAACCAACGGGATAGGCATCTAAAATAACCCTATCTAATGCAAAGAGCCACGAAGGTCAATCTTTTTCTTCAGGGAAGGGTGGACTTCACTTCGATCTCCTTCCCTCGCGTCTGGCAGACAATGGCCCCGCCTTGCGCGGTTCGGTAGTATTCGATCTCAGGAAAACTCAAGGCCATCAGGAGGGGAATCTTATCCTTCTCATATCGCAGATAGTGTCGAGTGAAGATTATCTTCTCCGGCCTCACGGCGGATATGATCTTTAGGATATCCTCCTCCTCTCCCAGTTCGGATAAGACCAAAACAGAACAATTGCTTACCTGCTGCCATTCGAATTGATGACTGAAGCGAATTCTCTTCATTCCGTCCAACAGGCATATTGAGACGTCCTGATACTCGATCTTGACGAAAATCTGCTCACAATCGGAACCCAGGTTTCCGGGTTGTGAATAGGCCAGAAAGTGGATGCCGAAGGGAACCCTCGGGTCCGTGATGGATTGAACGGAACTAAAAAGCAGACGCTCGCCTTCCCATCTCTCCATCAGGTCGCAGAAGTTCTGATTGGCCGGAGGGGAATCATCTTGCATGAACAGTCTTTTTACCTCTCTGTTTTGCAGCACGGAGAGGGCCGAGCTCAGATTGTAAGAGCTTCCGTCGGTGAGAATCAGCCAGTCGATTTTGTCGACCCCCTCATGATTAAGAAACGGAATCACGATGTACTCGCCGGCATCGAGGTTTTTCGCCTTCTCCCCTGCGTTGAACACCAACGTCTCCCCGTTGGGAGCTTCCAGCACAGAGGCACTGCCGCTGCCCGCATCCAGAAGGCTCAGCCTGAGGGTTCCGCCCTCTCCCGGCAAAGCCTTGCTCCAAAGAATCAGATTGGCCATGATCAGAGCTGAAAACACGTATGTTTTCTTCTTTGAACCGGCGGAGCTAATCACAAGCCACAGACAAAGATAGTAGAGTATGAACCAAACCAACGAAGGGGAAGCTAAGGAGAGCTTGGCTGCAGGAAGGCCTGCAAAGAATTGGGTCAGCCTCAGCGTGAAGTCCAGACACAGCCAGTTTGCCGCCGAGAATATGCCCGCCAAGGAGATGCTGAAAATGGCGGAGAAAAGGGAAAAACAGGTCAGCACCACCGACAGTCCGGCCAGGGGCACGATGAATACGTTGGCCAGCACCACCACCGTGGGAACCGTGTTGAAGTAGTAGGCCAAGATGGGAAATAGTGCCAGTTCCACCGAAACTGAGACCAATGCGGGCATAATCACCCATCTCCATAGCCTCCAGCGCGACCGGCTCAGACGCTTCGACACTAAGGCGCTCAGTCGAGGGTATAAAACAAGGATTCCCAGGACCGAGACAAAGGAGAGCTGAAATCCAACGTCGAAGAGGAACAAGGGCCTGCAGAACAGGATCATCACACCGGCGAAGGAGACGACGTTGATCAGATCCACGTCCCTGTACAGAAGGGAACCCACCATCACCACTCCGGCCATTATTCCCGCTCTCACCACCGGCGGGTCGTTGTTGACCAAGTTAGCGAAGAGCAGGATGCAGACCAGACCCAGCAAGGTTGCCGGAACTCTGGGCACCCTGAGCAGGCTTAAGGCTCCCAGAACTACTCCCACCACCAGCCACACGTTGGAGCCGGAAACCACCAGCAGATGAACCGTACCGGTGTCTCTGAACATGGTGTAGACCTCTTTGGAGATCCCCCGGGTCTCACCCAAGAGAAATCCGGCCAGAAGCGCCTGGTGATTTCCGGAGAGCGTCCGGTCGAACACCGCCCGAATCCATCTTCTCAAAGGGATCACTATTCGGGACCGGTAAAACCCGCGCTCTCCACTGCCCAAGATCTCTACTCGATTCGCGCGATCCAAGCTGACCATGCCCCAGATCCCCTTCCGGCTGAGGTATCTTCTGTAATCGAAGGCGCCCGGATTTCTTCCCGAGGTAGGCTCATTCAAATACCCATTGAACCTTATTCTGTCGGCAAAGTCAAACTTAAAGCTAGGCTCCTTTATCTTGAGAATGATCCGGCCGCTGGTGGAGTGAGTCCTTTGACCCTCACGGACGGCTTCGGCTTCGACAGTCAAGAAGGTCTTATCCTTTCTCACGTCCGGCTCCGCGGCGATCTGTCCGATGATGGTCACCGCAGACTCGAGGTTTAAGTAATTGCTCACGTGATCAGGCGGCAGTTCCCTGGTCAGGGTCTCGTATCGGAAGAAACCCGCCAGCACCAGAGACAGGATCAGAAAGAAGCCGGCACTGCCGGTTTCCCTTCTGATCAGGAAGACCAAAGAGAAAGATAGAGCAAGACTGAGAACGGATAACAGCAGAACGGCAGGCAGGTCGAAGAAGTCGCCCAGGATGATGCCGCAGGTGAAACACACCAGGGCATAGAGCGCAGGACGTCTCATATCCCCCCTCAAAAACGAGGGTCAATCTCTATTTATGATGTTCCAGCTATACGAGATCTCGGCCTTTTCTTTTAGCATGACCGAGACCGAGCAGTATTTGTCGGTAGAAAGTTCTATGGCACGCTTGACGTCTTCCTCCTTGATGCCTCGGCCCTCGAAGTTGAATTCGACGTCTATCTTGGTGAAGTATTTGGGATGATCCGGAGCCTGTTCTCCATTTACCTTGACGTTCATCTTATGCAAGTCAACCCTTTTCTTCTTCAGAATGGAGGCCACGTCCATGCCGGTGCATCCGGCCAGTGAGACCAACAAGACCTCCATAGGCCTGGGGCCTTTATCTTGTCCCCCGACCTGCGGCTTGGCGTCAAGCAAGAAGCGGTGTCCGGATTCGGTTCGCGCTTCAAAGGCCAGATTTCCATTCCAGGACAGATTTACGAACATGTATCTCCCTCTTAACTATGGTCAACCATTACGACGGCAGCGTCAGGTTTCATTACTCAAGCGTTTTCGCGTTATGTCGGGACCTCAGCCCCTACGCTTTCTGTGAAGTATTAGGAGTGGAGCTCCCGGGCACGACCATTTAAGCACCCGAACTCTCACTACTGTAGAACGGTCTTTTGAAGTAACGATCGACTTCTCTTCAGTCGCCTCTCTTCTCAATCTTCTGCTGTTCTCCCGGAACAGGACAGCTTTTCTTCCTCAGTCAGGTGTTGACGCCCAAGGCGGGAAGGACTATCCCGTATATGACCAGCCACCCGCCCACTATCACAAGGGGGATCAGAATACTTTTCCATTCCATGACTGTTTTCCTCACCGTTGTTTCCTCTTTAGAGAACAGACCTTTGAGGGAGGCAACTCCTCCCGAAGGGAATTCTATCAGGTACAAATCCTGCGTCCGTATCCGCAGACAGGGCAGCTTATCTCATTCCCTTCTCTTTTCAGCTTGGCGAAGTGGCAGAAGGGACACTCTTGCCCCTCTTTGAGGACCTCAGTCGTGCCCTCATCCCTTAGCGGGGATTGATTGAGCTGAATCCTCTCCCGTGGCTTCGACCAGGGATTTCCGATTAAGCCACTGCAGTCACTTGCGCCAATCCGCTTTGTTCTGCTCAGACTTTCCTTAATCACACAACGCTCTGCATTTCTTAGCCATGCACCTGTCCATGACCACTATGATACCGTTTTTCAAGGCCTTAAGGGCGGCGGAATGATCGATGACACCCTCCTGCATCCAGACAACTTTGGCGCCGACCTCTATGGCTTGGTCCACTATGGCGGCCACGTGTTCGGATTTTCGGAATATGTCTACGATGTCGACCGGACTGGGAATGGAGCCCAAGTCGGCGTACGCTTTCTCTCCCAACACGTTTTTTTCGTTGGGATTGACCGGAACGATCTTGAATCCTCTCTCCTGCAGATATCGGGCCACCCCATAGGATGGTTTGACGGTGTCCGAAGACAGACCCACCACCGCCACTTTCCTGCACTTACGAA
>CAYMNI010000048.1:8029-13306 GCA_964391755.1 uncultured Ignavibacteria bacterium | reverse complement strand
AAACAGTGTTACCTATGTGCCCGGTCTAATCTGTAACCTATGTCCGGATCGTACATAGGAAGGGGGATTCAGGGATTTGTCCCCCTGATAAGGGGGATACAGGGGGTTTTCAGTTGTGTCAGGTCTGCTATGTATCGTGTCAAGTACTTTTTGCGTTACTCAGCTTGAAGTCGTCCACTCTGCTATTCGCAGCCACTTAGTAGTGCTGCCAGTTAGTCGTTCGAGGACTTCTGTGTTCACCGCAGCAGACTTGCCCTACGGGCGCAGCCCGAAAGGTGTGACCTGACACATACTCTTCAAAAGCAAATTCTCAACAATACCTGTGGTGAAGAGGATACCAAGGGTGTTTATAGAGGGCACATCCTTTTCTTACATTCATCCTTGAGTCCCTCTTTCTTTAAGTCCCTTTGCTTTAAGTTCCCCTTCTGTAAAGGGGAAATTCAGGGAATCAACAGGCTTCATAGGGAAGCCTACGGTTTACTGTAAGTGATGTGTAGTCAAATAGCAACCACCTGTGGTATGAACCGAATCGAAGATATGCAGGATTTTCATCAGCAGTTTTGGTTCTTTGTCCCCCTGACAAGGGAGATACAGGGGGTTCATGTTTCGTACTCACCAATGTTAACCGTATCGAAGATCCGTAGGATGTTTCAGAAGCCGTTTTTATTTTTATGTCCCCCTGATATCGAAGACCTGTAAGGTCGAAGATCCGTAGGAAGGGGGATTCAGGGGGTTCATGTTTCATTCTCATCAGCGTGAACCGAATCGAAGATCTGTAGGATGGTTCACCCAGACAGACGAGAAAAAAAATGAAAAACCATCGTCAGAAGTCTCAGAAGCGTCAGATGTGTCAGTCTCAAAGCCTAAATCGTCTGTCTCCGGACGCCCAAATCGAACTGTTCGGGTTCTTGTTTTTTCCCTCTCCCCTTTGGGGAGACGAAGACCCGTCTGGGAGGGTAGGGTGAGGGGTAATCTGGAATTCGCACGAGCAAACTCATGCACTCCGATTCGGGAAGTCAATCAACCCATCGTTGTTCGTTCTGTGGAGTGACGATTATGGCGGACTTGCTTGCGACGGGGCATTTGGTTTCGCAGATGCCGCAGCCAATGCACAGGTCTTCTTTCATGTAAGGGCGTTTTACCAGTCTTTCGGAGCCGTCAAAGTGAATGACTTTTTCTTCCCTCAGCTCGATCGCCTTGGGAGAGGTGGGGCAGTGTTCCTGACACACCAGGCAGTTTTCGTTTTTGTACCAAGGGATGCAGCGGTTTTTGTCTATGTAGGCTATGCCGATCACCCATTTCTTCTTGGTCTCCACGTCCAGCGGGTGAATGGCATCGGTGGGACAGACTTCGGTGCACATGGTACAGTTGAACTCGCAGTAACCGTAACGGGCCACGCCCACCGGGGTCCACATCCCTTCCAATCCGGCTTCGAGAAAAGCCGGCTGCAGGAATCGACCCGAAGTGGAGCAGACTTTAACGCACTCATGGCATCGAATGCACCTGTCCTGAAAATCCTCTTCCTCTCTCGATCCGGGCGGCCGAATCAGCGCAGCAGTCTGATTTCTCGTTACCAGATTGGTCTTCAGAATGCCGACAGAGACCAATCCGGCTGCTACGGAACGTACAACCTTTCTTCTGCCGATATCGAATCTGTGCGGTCGAGCCTCCCCTTTGAAGTTGATGCTGGTAACGCCTTCACCGCAGCCTGTCACGCAATCGTAACACTGGATGCACTCCGGATAGTCGGTCTGCCTGAAATCGCCTTCTATGGCATCCATCTTGCAGACATTCTGGCAAACGGCACAACTGGTGCAGTTGGAGCTTACCCTTCTTCTCCAGATCTGAAACTTGGAAAAAAGAGCAAACAAGGCTCCCAAAGGACAAATATATCTGCACCAGAAGCGGCGCGATACGAATTCGGCAGCTAAAATCGCCGCGAAGATCAAAAGAACCCATCCTGACATGCGGAAGAAGTTGAGCTGCTCAGGCAGAAGTGACGAGGAGAAGAAGTTGTTGACGCTGCTCAGCCAGTCCGGAAAAGAAAATAGTTTGAAAAGGAAACCGAATACGGAGGTGGAAATCAAAGTGATAACGGGCCAGACAGCCAGTTCGACGGATCGGGTGAACAGGGCTATCGGATCGAAGAACCAGATGAGTTGTGACGAGAATATCGCTCCCACCAGAAGGAAAATCAAAACCGCATATTTAAGTCGCTTCAGCTTGTTGTAACTCCTTCCCGCCTTGTTCTTGAAAACGTGACTGGTCACGTCCAGAGTCGTTCCCAAAGGGCAAACCCAACCACAGAAGTATCTGCCCAGGGGAATGGTGAGAGCCAGCACCAAGACAGCCCACAGGAAGTCACCTATCCACGCGCGGGCGGAGACCATAGCAGACAGACCGATCAGCGGATCCATCCGTAGAAAAAGGTCAACCGGAATTCTGATCTTCAACGGATAGGTGGCTGATAAAAAGAGAAAAAAGAAAAACAGAAGAAACAGAATTTGAGAGATTCGGCGTAGTGTCTTCAATATTCGCCCCTCTGTTTACCTCTTCCCCTTTAGTCCCCCTCTCCACTTTGTAGAGAAGGGGAGACAGGGGGTGAGGTTTGAACGATCACCCCAAACTCATTTTCTTGATGCTCACTTTGTTCAAATCTATTTCGCCCAATCCGAGTTTGCTGGCTTTGACTACATGGGCCAACCCTCCCGGCTTGATGCCGAAGAGAGTAGCGCCGTATGCATCCACCGTGGCTATCTGCGTTCCGGCAACAACCGTCTTGGTCAGTTGGACGTCCTTCAGGCTGCCGCCTTGAGGGCCGTTCTTAAGCAGTATTCTATAGGCATCCAATATGGTCAACTGCGGCCTTACGAAGTTGGCCAGATCTGCCAGCTTGTCGTCTATGTTCCAGTGTATCTTGCCCCGGTCGCCCCCCATGATTCCCATCAGATTCTTGAGACCCATGGTCAAATAGGTCAGGCCATGATTCTTGGCTATGGGGACGTTTATCAACACGTCGGCCTCCAGCGCCGGCTTATACAGTGGCCAGTTTTTCAGCACCTCACCTTGGGGGAATTTGACATCCGAGAAACCGGATGCAACCATAAAGCTGACCTCCGCACCCGCGTCCGAAGCTGCCTGGCTTATGCCCGAATGCTCATAGCAGCGGGTGGCGGTATTACAGCTGCGATCGAAGACGCGAACCTTCTTCGCGCCGGATTCCAGGCACATCTTCACCACCTCAGCCACCAACTCCGGATTGGTGTTCGCCGCCTGCTCCGGTCCTCGATCCCAGCCGATATTCGGCTTGACCACAACCACGTCCCCCTTGGAGACGAACTTCTTCATACCTCCCAAAAGCTCGATCGCCTGCCTGGTCAAAGAAGCCGGATCGCCGTCGGTCACTACGGCTAAATCGGGCACGGCTTCTGCCTTCTCGATCGTCTGAGCTAAAAGCTTGGGCCATCCCAGGCCGGGTAATCCGAGACTTATGGCGGTTCCCACGGATGTTCTTATGAAATCTCGACGGGTGATGCCATCTTTCATTACAATATCCTCAAGAGACGATTTCTGTTTTGTTCATCTCCTGCCAACGTGTGCTAAGCCTCGTGATCTCCGGGCGCTTGTTGCATGACCTCTGCGCCAAGGTGAGACTCCCAATCTCCGGCACAGGCCAACAGGTCGAGCCGGGTATAAAGAGCCTCAAACCGGATCGTCTCTATCTGAAACGAACGGCGCTTAGTCCCTATTTGCCTGCCTTTGACAACGACTTATGGTCTAAGTGGAAGCCCAAAGTCTAAAGACCGGAAGGAGCCGCATGACCGCCTTCCAGCCAGGGGAACCATTGGGTCATCAGACCGGCTATGTAGCCGAAGGAGCCGATGAACATCAGAAACCCGATGCCCACCAGCAACAAGCCGGATATGATCTCTATGGTTCGGAAGTGCTTCTTCACCCATCCGAAAAATCCGAGAAAGGTATTGAAGCTCACTGCAGTTATGAAAAACGGGATGCCCAGTCCCAGGGAGTAAGACGAAAGAAGAACCACTCCTTTTCCGACCGTATCCTGATTGGCAGCCAGCGCAAGAATCCCCCCCAATATCGGGCCGATGCAGGGGGTCCAGCCGAAGGCAAATGCCAAACCCACCACAAACGAGCCTAAGGGACCCAAGGGTCGACCCCTTGCATGAAACCTCTTTTCGTAATTGAGAAAGGGAATCCGAAACACCCCTATTATGTGCAGCCCCAGGATTATTATAATCACACCGGCGATCTTGTTGAAAAGCGAAAGCTTGGACAGAAGGAACTCGCCCACGAAGGTGGCCGAAGCGCCCATGGCCACGAATACCACTGTAAATCCCAGGACGAAAAGAAGAGTGTTTGTGCTCACCTTTCTCAAGGCGCCCGACTTTTTGTCTCCACTCTTCAACTCCTCCACCGATACGCCGGAGATGAAGGAGAGATAGCCGGGAATCAGCGGTAGGACGCAAGGCGAAATGAAAGAGATTATTCCCGCGGTAAAGGCTGCCAAAATGGAGACGTTCCCCATGCTATTCCTCCGGTTGGTCGGTCCCGGGTCGACTCGCCAAGCCACCCCCGATTACCTGACTATCGCTCTCGGGCCAAAGCAGCAGTCGAAGCGACCGTATGAATCATACTACGTTCACTTCAGATTACGAAATGCGGTTCGAAACATTTGCTGTGGGATAATTCATTGGAGGGAATAGATATGATCAAGAAGAAAGGTGCGCTAAGTCGAATGTTTGCGAATCCTAGCCACCTCCTCCCGAATTATCCTCTCCAAGAGCTCGGGAGTCACCATTTCTGCCACCTCCTGTGCAACTCTTCGAGGGATTCTCTCGGTCAGACCTGAAATCAACTGATCCAGATCGGAGGGGTTCATGTTTTCGATCACGGAACGCTCCATCTGCGGTGCCTTCCCGTCATTCGTTTGTGCCTGGTCGTACTTCAGCTCTTTGACGAACTCATCGAAACTCTGCTCGTCCTCATGCGTCTCACCCGTTTGGCCCTCACCTTGGTGTTGCTCCATCTTATCAGGTGTCTTGTGTTCCGAAAGACCCGGTTTTACCTCGGAGTCTTTTGTCGCCGGTGCCTTGGTCCGGGTCTCCTTCTTCAACTCGTCCAGGAACCATTCGAATCCATGAGCTGCGTCTCCATCCGGTCCGGCCAACGACGCGGCGTCTTTCATCAGATCGCTGTTTTCGACGAAGCTCAGATCGTCATCAGATTCTTCGTCTCCCCCCGGTAGGGTAATCT
>CAYMNI010000048.1:0-8019 GCA_964391755.1 uncultured Ignavibacteria bacterium | reverse complement strand
TAATCTCCACGTGCTCCAATCTCCCCGGCTTTCCCAGATTCCCCGCAAGAATTCCTTCGGGTTTGGGTTTCTCTTCTCCGGACGGGGGGGCTTTCTGCTTCGACAGAAGTTTCTCCACTTGATCTAAAAACTGAACCGGATTGAGCGGTTTGGCGATGAAGAAACCTGTTCCCATCTGTTCAAACCTCTGCTTTGTCTCCGCCTCGTCCCGGGAGAGAAGCATTACCACCGGGACGTTTTTCAAGTCCCGATCCTGCCTCAGCTCCTTCAACACCTGGCCCCCGTCCATAACCGGCATGGAATCGTCCAAGAACACCAGGTCGGGCCGGCTGGCCCTGGCTATTCTGAGAGCCTCCACCCCGTCTTCAGCAGAAAGCACCTCATAGCCGTGCTTTCTGAGCAGGGATTGTGCAACGTTTCTGATCGTGGGGCTGTCGTCTGCCACCAGAATCTTGCTGGACATGCTCACCTCAACAGTGATCGATCGACTGGCTGAGACTCATCGCTGAACCCGGCCTCTGCCTCAGTCTGCTACTTCGTCTCCTCCTGTTTCGACAAATGCTGGCTTGCCAACTCCAGAGTTCTCTTTTCTTCCTTGCTGAGGTTGTCGTATCCCACCTGGCTTATCTTCTCCAGAATCTGATCTACGTTCTCCATCAACCTTTGTTCTCTTTCTCTCTTCCTATCGACAGCTCTCATCCTTCGTTTATGTCTGAGATTCCTGAAATAACCTCGATAGCTGGAAAACCGAACCAGGGCAGGAAACCTCCAGTCGGTCTTAATGTACAGGTATCCAAACAGCATGCCGCCTAAGTGCGCAAAATGCCCGATTCCGTCCGAGGTGTGCTGGAATGAAGCCAAAAATTCTACAACCGCAAAAAAAGCTACCAGATACTTGGCCTTGACCGGAAAAAGAAAATAAAGATAAATGGGCCTGTTCGGAAACATGAGAGCAAATGCAATCAGTATGCCGAAGACGGCTCCCGAGGCTCCGATGGTGGGTATCCGGGAGTTGAACGAAAGCACGAAGGTCAGAAGCCCGGCACCTATTCCGGTGACGAAGTAGTACTTGACGAACTCCCTGGTTCCCCAGGCTCTCTCTATTTCGCACCCGAACATCCAGAGGGCGAACATGTTGAAAAGTAAGTGAAACAGACCCCCGTGGAGAAACATGTAAGTCACCGGCTGCCAGATGTAGCCCTGTTTGACCATCGCCGGCGTCAGCCCCAGAAGAGATATCAACTCCGAACCCCACAGGAATTCGAGAACGAACATGCCGACATTGGCCAGCAGAAGGTATCTGACTGCCTTTGTGATGCCCCTGGGCCCCAGGTTGTATGTCCTGTGCTCGTAATAGCTCATATACTTATCTATCGGTGGACTGATCGCTTTGCTTAAAAAAGAGAATCCGAAATGGGCTTCCGCCAGAATTCGCTGAACTGCCGAACAACCGAAACAACTGCTGCCGGGATCTTCCTCCTAACGGAAGTCTCTTCGAACCGCGCCGAGAGCAAACCGCTCGGCTGAGAATTGATTCTTCGCGAACTCTCGACAGAATAGATACGATCTGAGCTTGTGATTCGGTTTAACCAGGGTACTATAAACCGTATGTTTAATCCGGTCGATTCAGCCCTGTCCCACATGCCGGAGGACGCTGCACAAATGTGTTTCCAGTTCGTAACGGATTAATACATCTCAGATCACCGTTGATTCCACAGACAACCGCACTGGGAGGCATAAGCTCAGACACAAAAAGAAGTTACGCAGATTCGCAGTTTCTGGCGAATCGCTTTAATCCTTGTGCGTAACAAGTTGCGTCTTTCCGGTGGCTGGAGCATCTAATATCCATCGCAGTAATCTGCGGATTGTGGCTGACTATTCTCACAGCATCGGCGTTAGTAGATTCTCTTCCATGTCAACCAACTGTGAAACAATGTGTTACTTCTGACGGAAAAAGCAGGGGAATGACTGGATTCCGGCTTGGTTTTTGCAATATTTTCTTTTGGCCGTATTCAAGCAGTCTCTCTGTTGATTTTCGGCTCGGCTTTCTTTTTCAGGAGGTGACGTGGAATGAGAAAAAAAATCCTGATGGTAGCACTAATTCTGGTGTTGCTGCTCGTCTTCGCTGCTTCGGCCTTCGCCATCGGAGGGCCCGAAACCCGTAAGTACGGTCCTATAGTGATCCTGGGCCACCCCTGGGGCGAGTATCAGAAGAGTGCGCAGACTCCTCCCTGCTATCGTTCCGGTCGGACAGGGGATAGCTCTTCGGGCTTCGTCTCCAATCCGTCGGTCACCAATTTCGTGGTCGAATTCTACACCAGATACGTGGTGAAGCGGCAGACAGAGGGTCAGACCTTCGTTCACACGCACGGAAGGTCCGAATGATTGCCTTCAGAAGGTGGGAGAAATGGAGATTCAGGCTAAGGGATTAGGATCTCCAGCCAACGCAAGGATCAAACCCTTCCTGTCCCTCGTCGAAGAGGGACAATATGATCGCGCGCTAAGGGAGATCGCCAGCCTAGAAAAGAAACCGGAAGCTAAGCTTTCCGCAGGGGAGAGGGGAGACGTATGCTACTTAGCATCCGTGTGTTTGTACAATCTGGGCAGGTATAAGGATGCCTTGAGCCGGGCAAATCTGGCATTCGAAATACTCAAGGACACCTCCGCAAACAAAACCGTAGCTCAGATTCAGGACATATTGGGAAGAATCCACTGGGGGCTGGGAGACCTGAAAAACGCCGAGCTTCACATCAGAGATGCGGTAACTACTTATCGTCGAATCAGGGACTATTCGGCCATCGTCCAGTGTAACAACATACTCGCCCGAATACTATTCACCAAAGCCGACTTCAAGAAAGCCGTGGAGTACTTAAGGGAAGCCAAAGATCTTGCCCGAACGATCAAGGATTCGTGGATGGAGGCAAAGATTTTGGGAAACATGGGAAGGATTCACACGTTGTTGGGAGACTGGAAAAAGGCAGAAGATGGGCTCAGAACAAGCCTGCTTGCCAACAAAGAGCGGGACAACATCATCGGCCAGTGCCGGGATTTACTGTCACTGGGATACCTGTTGACCCTTAGGAGGAAGTTTCAGGAGGCAGAGGAGCATCTCTCTTCTGCTTTCGCGCTGGCTCAGGACAACGGCTATCTAAGAGAGACGGTCATATACCACGAGTATATGGGCGGATTACGATTCGATCAGGGGAAGTACCGACAGGCGGAGGAACACTACCAGCAGATCATAGAAGTATGGGAAAACGACGCGCCTGACGGAGACATGATCAGCCAGACTTACCGTTTGCTGGCAGAAGTGAAGGCAGCTCAGAGGCACTGGGACCAGGCGTTGGCCTACTGCCGTAAATCGCTGGAGGTGTCCAGATCGTTGGGAGAGAGAATCGAGCAGGCGGCGACATGCCGAGTCCTGGGCCAGATTCACGCGGCAAACGGCGAAGAACAGAAATCCCGGGAGTCCTTCCAGCAGGGATTGGCAATCCTACAGCAAGTCGGAGCCATGTATGAACAGGCAATGACCTTCTTGGAGGCGGGTAAATCAAGATCGTTTGATTACTATAAGAGGCTGGGTTTTTTGAGTAATGCAGAAAGCTTGTTCAGGCAGTTGAACTCGAAATTTCATCTGGGACTGGTGAACCTAGCCATTACTCATTTGATGAAAGACGAGCGGGATTACGGGAAGGCACAGGTCTTCTTAGCTGAGGCCGAAGTCCTTCTCAAACAGTCCGATTCTAAAAAGGAACTGCGTCAGGTGCAAGACCTGAAGTGCGCCATAGATGAAGCCCTCTTTCAGCATCGGATGATCGCAAAATCCAACGGTCAGGTTACCTTTGACAGCGTCATCACCCAGAATGTGGAGATGAGGGAAATCATAGAAAAGCTCAAGCAGATCAAAGACTACGACATAAACATTATGGTGGAAGGCGAGACCGGAACCGGAAAGGATCTGATGGCCAAAGCGGTCCACTATTCCAGTTCCAGAAAAGACAAAAGATTCGTCGCCATAAACTGTGCCGCTCTGCCGGAGACCCTTCTGGAAAACGAGCTGTTCGGTCACAAAAGGGGCGCCTACACCGGGGCGGACAAAGATCAACCAGGACTTTTCGAGGAAGCGGAAGGGGGAACGCTGTATTTAGATCAGGTGGAAGAGATTCCCATATCCACCCAGGTGAAGCTTCTTCGGGCCATTGAGGAGAAAGACATAACCCGGCTGGGTGATACCAAGCCCAGAAAAATAGACGTCAGGATCATCTGCTCCAGCATCGAGGATTTGAAGGAAGCGGTCAAAAAAGGGAAGTTTCGTCAGGACCTCTACTTTCGCCTGAATACCTTCAACATGAAGATCCCTCCCCTCAAACAGAGAAAAGAGGATATCCCCCTTCTGGTAAGGCACTTCCTGAAGGATTACGGGTTGAATGAAAAGAAGGTGAAAGAATTTGAGAGGAATGGAACGCACCAAAGGCTCATGGAATACCTATGGCCCGGTAACGTTAGGGAACTGGAAAACGAGATAAAGAGGATGGTGGTTTTGGCTCAGGCCGGCAACAAGGATCCCGGCGGATTCCTGTCGGAAAAACTGGGCCACTCCGGAAGTGAACATATTCTAGCGGACGATAGCAATCTGTTCCGTCAGGTTGCGGAGTTCGAACGGCAGAAAATCATCGACGCCCTGGAGCAGTCGAACTGGATCAAGCTACGAGCTGCCAGACTCTTGGGGATACCTGAAGCCACGGTCCGGAATAAAATTAAGAAATACCACATCACTCCCCCTGTGCCAACTTCCCAAATAGACGCATAGGTCTTTATCCCAGCTGTTGAGAGGTTACCCCCGTTCTGCCACGGAACCACGGCGACTGCACGGCGATTTTGACTTGGGCATTATCTGATTCTCCCTATTTTCTCGCGTTAGAGGTAGTCTCAACCCACAACCTCCAATATCCTGTGTCGGAAGCGTAATAACGACTGCTGTAGTCAGCGTATCCCCAACCTGCAATCGCACTTCCTGACGAATGCAATAACCATCGGATTGACAGCAAGTTGCCTGAAATAGCGGAACAAGCACGCCTCCTGGTCTCGCCAATGTTTGCGAAACACTGCTGGCCAGATCGCTTAAAGCATGCAGCCCAACCGTACTGTCGTCGGTTAGTCGTTGTAACAACGCCACTTGCAGGGACAACGATTTTGTCGTTGGTGGAAGCTGTTGGGCACGAGTCTTGCATAAGGATTGTTACGTAGCGAAATGCTTAGGCGGCGATCTGAAGGGAGAAGGCTGGCCTGCGGGACAAAGGCCAGCCTTCTGTGCAAGGATCAGCGTATCTGCCAGCTCTTGGTGGCCATACGGGTAGATCGAACATGAGTGGTTCAGGGAACTGAAAGCGGCATCGTATTTGACGACACCTCAGAAAAATCTTGATACCCAAGCTGGATTTCATTATTATTGGTTATACATAGGGAGAATTATGAGGAATACTTTCCTATAGCGCAAAAGAGACGATACTGGAGGTTAACCGATGTATGAGAGAGAAGACGAGAATCGGAAAAAATCAATTTTGCGGGCAGGCGTGATTGGGATTATGAGCCTGGTTTGTCTCTGCTCGACAGTGGCAAGAGCCAACGTCATCCCTTGCCAGGAGACAGAACCACGAACCACCACTCGCCACAAGCTGGCAGCAATTTTGCCGAATGCCCAGGCCCGGGTACACCGGGTGGGGCTTCTCAATCTCTGCGTCAGCAACTGGGGTTTCTTCGGAAGCGGCCAAGGCCATTCGCTGTACGATTTGAGTGAGTCCGAAGGGGGCTGTTTCAATCCTCATCCGGACGAGGAGGTGAAAGCTCCTTCGGCTGAGTATCCGGCCAACTCAGGCGTGGAATATCTCTTCTGGGGGGGGCTGTGGATAGGTGCGTTGGTGGATGATCATCCTTATGTTTCCGTTGGATGTGATGGTTGGCGGTGGATTCACGAATTCTGGCCGGACGGAGGCAAAGACGAATCCATCGGAGCCATAACCGAGCGAAGCACCAGGCCCAACAATGCCTGCTATACGCCCGACGCCCTCTCCGAACAGGACATCATTGCGGTTTACACCGACACTTCGGCGGACATTCCATTGTCTCCGGAGCAGATCGATCCATACGACAATCGCAAGCATTTTCCTTTGGGCTTGCAGATCACGCAACAGAGCTATTCCTGGAGCTACGAGTACGCCGAGGATTTCGTGTTGATCGATCTGTTTGTCAAGAACATCGGCGTAAAGAAGATAAAAAACATGTACATGGGGCTTTACATCGACGCCGACTGTGGCCACGAGGACGAGAGTCCGTACGGAGAATTCGGTGCTCAGGACGACATCTGCGGGTTCAAACCCCTGGCAACTGCGCTCAAGGGAGATTGCACCGACACGGTCAATCTGGCCTGGATAGCGGACAATGACGGGCACGGGATCGCGGGAGAAACCGTTTTTGCGCCGGAAAGCCCCATCGCCGTCACCGGAGTAAGGGTGGTTCGATCGCCCAAGACTCTGGACTATTCCTTCAACTGGTGGATCTCCAATCAGTCCGGTTATCCCATGGACTGGAGTCCGTGGAAGCGCGCCAATCAAAACAAATGGGCCAACGAGAACTGCTACGAACCTGGCAAGAACAACTTCCCGGATGACGTTTTGGGAACCCCGGGGGGCGATTGCTCCAAGTATTTTGTGATGTCCAACGGAGAATTCGACTACGATCAGATTTTCGCTTGCACCTGGCCGGAGGAAAACTCAGACGAGGGATGGTTGGAAGCCAGTCCGGAGTGCAGCGACCTGGCTAATGGATACGACACCCGCTACCTGCTGTCGTTTGGTCCGTTCGATCAGATGGCCCCGGGCGAGTCGTTGATCATCACCGTGGCCTACGTGGCCGGAGCGGACTTTCATGTGGATCCGGCCAACTGGACAAAGAACAAAACCCCGGAAGCGGTCTACGCAAACTTCGACTTCTCCGACTTCGAGATCAACGCGCAGTGGGCGGCTAAAGTGTATGACAACCCCGATCCGGACAATCCCGAGTATGCCTGCGGCGACGGCGTACCCGACTTCAAGGGACCCCCGCCTCCTCCGTCGCCGGAACTGAGTTTTGACACCCACAAGGGCAAGGTGAAGGTCCGGTGGAACGGCAAGCTCGTCGAAAGGAACAGGGATTCGTTCAACAACCGGGTGGACTTCGAGGGCTACCGGGTTTACATGAGCCGCACCGGCCATGTGGAGGATTATCCGCTTTTAGGATCCCATGATCGGGTGGATTTCAAGATCTTCAAGCTCAATCGCTACAAAGAGGAGCGTCCCTGGGAATGGAAGGCGGCAGCAGTCAGTCTGGACTCACTAAAGCACTGGCTGGACGGACAGGGAGTGCCGGCATCCAATAAGGTGGGGGATGATCCCACCATCTGGACCAAGAGCAATCCCTTTGTTATCAAACCCATGAGCCAATCTTTTTACATTTTTCTTTCCGACTCGGTGGACTTGGAGAAGGGTTATGCGGTGCCGTATGATTCCATCGAGCTGGGGTCCTATGATTCCCTCTATTTTGAGGCTCACGACTGGAACCTCGGTTTCGATGACATCGCTTCTTATCCCGCCTATCGGGAGAGCGTGGACCTGGGCTTGGTTGCAGACACCTTGGATCGCTATTGGGACTACCAGTACCAGGTGGAGGTATTTCCGGCTCAACCGGTTTACTTTGCGGTGACCGCATTCGACGTGGGTGACGCCCAAACCGGTCTCTCTCCATTGGAGTCGTCACGTCTGATAAACAACACTCTCGTGTATCCCATAGACGACTGGGAGAAAGTTGAACAGCAGGGGTCAAAGGTTGAGGTCTATCCCAATCCTTATCGCATTGATGCGGACTATGCCAGCCAGGATTATGAACCGGGGACCGGCAATCGTGATCTCCGCCTCAGGTTTATCAACGTACCCCCTCGCTGCACCATCAGGATCTACACTTTGGACGGAGATTTGGTTCAGACTC
>CAYMNI010000047.1:9034-13342 GCA_964391755.1 uncultured Ignavibacteria bacterium | reverse complement strand
CCAATCTTTTATCTCCGGGCATTTATTTCTCAAGAACCATTCCACTGTTGGATTAGCCCGCAAAGCGATGCACAGTTCTCTCTCGGGAAGCCATCCCGGAAACCAACTGATTTGTATGCGTTCAAGAAGCAAGAGGCTGTTGAAAGACAGTCCTGACGTATCTATCCACCTAACTTCCACTTTTCCATCCTCAACCACAGTTCCGAAGTTGTAGCCGCACCCTTCAGGTACGCGGTTTTAAGAGCGCAGGCTGGGCGCAATAGGCGCATCCCGCCAAAGGCGGGAAAGCCTGCGGCTACCAATCCACTGGCTGTGTCGGGCAGGCTGCGCCAGCCCGACCTACATGCTATCTGCCTACCAACTTTTTGAACTCCCCCTCATCCAACGTTTTAACCTTCAACTCCAAGGCTTTGTCATACTTGGAACCCGGGTCTTTTCCCACAACCACGAAGTCCGTTTTCTTACTCACTGAAGAGGTAACTCGTCCACCCATCTTTTCAATGATCTTTGTGGCTTGGTCTCTGGTGAGCGACTCCAATCCTCCGGTCAATACAAATGTCTTGCCGGAGAGAGGAGTCTGTTTGACAGCGGCTTTCTCCGTTGGGAACTTGACCCCACCTTTTTTCAGCTTCTCCAGTATTTTCAAGTTCTTGGGATTATGGAAGAAGTTGTAGATGCTCTCCGCCACGATGGGACCGATCTCATGTACTTCGGTCAGATTTTCGATCGACTGCTTGGCCAGATTGTCGATGGAGGTGAAGTTCTTCGCCAGAACGTTGGCTAAATGGTATCCCACATTTCTTATGCCTAAGGCATAGATCAGATTGGTCAGGGAAGGATTTCTGCTTTTGTCGATGGCCGAGAGGATGTTCTCCGCCAGCTTATCCCCCATCCGATCCATCTTCATTATGTCTTGTTTCTTGAGGAAGAAAAGATCCGCCTGGTCGGAGATAAGTTCTTTGTCCACCATCTGCTCCAAGTGCTTGTACCCCACACCATCCATGTCCATAGCCCCTTTGGAGACGAAGTGAGCCAAGTTTTCCTTTATCTGGGCGGGACAGGCTACGTTGGTACAGCGGTGTATGGCTTCTCCCTCGGGCCTTTCCACTTTGGAGCCGCAAACCGGGCATTTGTCCGGCATGACGAACTTTTTCTCCTTGCCGGTTCTCCTGGAGGCAACCACGCTGACCACTTCCGGTATCACGTCTCCGGCCCTTTGAATCACCACCCAATCGCCGATTCGGACGTCTTTCTTTTTGACCTCATCCTCGTTGTGCAGGGTGGCCCGGCTTACCTCAACCCCCCCGACTCTGACCGGCTCCAACAAAGCCACCGGAGTCAATGCACCCGTCCTTCCCACGCTGACGATGATATCCTTTACTCTGGTATTCTCCTGCTGCGGAGGAAATTTCCACGCCACCGCCCAACGGGGGCTGCGCGAAAGCTCGCCTATGTCTCTCTGGAGATCGAAATCGCTGACCTTGACGACCATGCCGTCTATCTCGTAGGGCAAATCGTCTCTGACGTCGGCCAGTTTGTCGTAGAACTTCCTCACCTGGTCGGCGCTGCTGCACAACTCCACGTATTGGCTGATTTTAAATCCCAACTCCTTCAAAAACTGCATGCTGTCCCAGTGATTGGAGAGCGTCTTCCCTTCCACTCTCCCGATGCCATAGACATACATGGAAAGCGGCCTTGTGCTGGTGATTTTGGAGTCAAGCTGCCTGACCGAACCGGCTGCGGCATTTCGGGGGTTGGCGAACAAGGGTTCCTCGGACTTTTCTCTCTCCCGGTTGAGCCTGGCGAAATCCTCCTTGTTCATTATCACCTCTCCCCGCACCTCGACCAAATCCGGCACATGCTTTCCCCGAAGCTTCAGTGGAATGGTTCTGACCGTCTTTAAGTTCTGGGTCACGTCCTCCCCTACCACCCCGTCCCCCCTGGTGGAGCCGACGGTGAAAACGCCTTTGCGATAGACCAGCTCCACCGCCAATCCGTCGAACTTGGGCTCCACCGTGTACTGGATTTCCTTCTCGGATGCGCCGGATAGTTCCAGAACCCGGCGGTGAAAATCCAGAAACTCCTCGTAGGAGGTGGCCTTGTTCAGGCTGAGCATGGGAAGGCTGTGCCGAACCGTCCGGAACTGATCCAGCGGGGCGGCTCCCACTCGCTGGGTGGGGGAATCCGGCGTCACCAGATGGGGATGCTTCTTCTCCAGCTCCACCAGCTCGTCGAACAGCCGATCGTATTGGGCATCCGATATCTCCGGACTGTCCAGAACGTAATAGAGATAGTTGTGTCGATTTATCTGCTCTCTGAGGCTTTCTATTCTTTGGATCGTCTTTTTGTCGGGCTTGCTCATGCGGCTGAAGGCGCCTTCCCCGCCGAATCTCGCAACCAAGCGCTTTCCGAGCCGGACCTCACGGGCTCAGAATCTTGGTTCCTACGTCTTGACTCTAAACTCCTTACTCTTTACTCTAAACGGAAAAAATCAACCTCCCCGCCTTCCCTTGGTCCCGCCCAGGAATTTGTCCTTCCTCTTTCTGTCGAAAAGGTGCTTGCCCTTCTTGGTCATATCCCTTTTGAAGTCTTTGGCCTTCTCCTTGTGCCGGGCTTCCTGTTTCCGTTCCTCCTTGAGCCGTTCATGCTTGACTCTGCCCGGACGCTCGATTTCTTGTTTTCCCTCTTCCTCCTTTTCCGGAGTCTGGTCTCTTTCCGGTTCTTCCGACATAACCCACCTCCTTTATTGGTTCTATCTTCCGATGAAATTTAATCCAGGGTTGATGATAAGTCAATCAGATAAAGTCATCCGATTCACGAAAAGCCGGCTGCGGGTGATTCGGTACACCTTTCTTAGCGGGAATCGCCAAAAAAGGCCTTGACATTTACGTAAAATGGTCGATAAATTAGTCGGTGCACAAATCGGCACGTCAAAACGTACGTCGAAGCATTGCAGCTGAGGGGTAAACGCAACCCTAAAGCGCTTCAGACAAATGGAATTGGCCTGAATCTGAATTAGCGAACTTTAAAAACACGCAATTCTATTCCCAGAAAGGAGGAGTGTTATGCGCTCCAGCAAGCATCTGCTGTACGTCTCGTTTGCACTTGTCGCTGCCTTCGTCTTGGTGCAGGCGCTACCGTCCAGCGCTCAGATGCCGGGGATACCCAAGTCGTATAGTGAGTTCAAGATGACGGAGGTAGGCTCTTATGCCACCTACAAGGTGATCTACAAGAACAGCAAAGCAGAGCAGATCGTCAAGCACGCCATAGTAGGAAAAGTGGCTTCCATGGCGGTACCGGTTGGGGAAAAGGGCGAAACCGAGGAAGCCCAAGACCTGTACTGGTATGAGAGGCAGGAGACCAATCCGAAGACCGGCGAAGTCACCATCGCCAAGATGTTGATTTCCGGCAATCCCCAGGAGATCGGAACCTTCCACAGAATGATATTCAAGCAGGGCAAAGAGCCGGCTTCGGAGCTGACCCAGGCCATCGTTCAGCTAATGAACCAGGCGCCAGAGGATTCGTCCGAGGCCGAAGAGCCGAAGGTCCGGAAGTTGGGTACGGAGAAGATAAAGATTGGAGATAAGACTTTGCAGTGCACGCATCTCCGATATGGTCCCAAGGATAAACCCACCGCCGATTTGTGGACCAGCGAAGAGGTGCCGCTGTTCGGCCTGGTGAAAAGCGACGTCAGAGAAATGAGCATGGAGCTGATAGAGTACGGCAATGATGCGGTCACCGGCATCACCGAAGAACCCGAACAGATGGAAATGCCCCAGGGCAAATAACCCCATCTCTAGCGTGCTTAATCTGCACGGAAATCCTTCAAGGTGGTGGCTCAGCGGTCACCACCTTTTGTTTTTGGGTCGGCGAAATGAAACTGATGAAACGATACCCCGGATGCTTTGTGTGCGGGGATAAGAATCCCATAGGCCTAAACGTCGCGTTTTACTCGGATGACGACCGGGTGGTGGCTGAATATATGGCCGGACGCAACTTCGAAGGATACCATGACATACTGCATGGAGGCATCCTTTCTTCCCTGTTGGACGAGGTCATGATCCGGGCGGTGCTGGAAAAGGGAATCTTCTGCCTCACCAGCGAGATAAAAGTGAAGTTCAGGAAAATGGTCAAAATCGGCGACAAGCTCTTCCTGGAGGGGAGGCTGGTGGAGGATAGAGGCAGAATTCTTGTGGCCCAAGGAAAAATCACCAATCAGCAAAACGAGGTGGTGGCCACAGGAGAGGGCAAGTTCTTCAGGGCTCAGGGAGAGATGGAGAAGCATCTGGCCGGCGATCTAAAATGAGC
>CAYMNI010000047.1:4707-8934 GCA_964391755.1 uncultured Ignavibacteria bacterium | reverse complement strand
ATAATCGTGGCCTTCGTGATCTTCGGGGCACTCTCCTTTAAGAAGACTCTGACCCCCTACGTGAGCTTCGAGGAGGCGAAAAGCTCCGGGGCTACGGTACAGGTGATCGGCGAGGTGATCTTCTCGCAGGCTGAATATGATACCGAATTACACAGGCTCAGTTTTCCCATAACCGACGATGGGGACAATCATATGCTGGTGGAGTACGGCGGAACCAAACCGGGCAATTTCGAGCAGGCCGATAGGGTGGTGGTGATAGGCAAATACGAAAACGGAGTCTTTTTAGCCGACCAGCTTTTGGTCAAATGCCCGTCCAAATACGAAGGGTCATCTGCTGCGGATTCGGCTCGACCGAAGCATCCCGAGTCCATCCCCAAAAAGCCACTCTAATACGGGATGAAATCCAAGTGTCTCCGGGAAATCTTTCATTAGCCTTAGCCCTGATAGCTGCTGTCTTCTCGGCCATTCTGTTTCTGGCCGGAAGAGAGGGCGATCAGAAATTCCTTCAGGCCGGCAAAAGAACGTATTACGCCTTCTTCTTCCTGACCGCTCTGGCTTCCGCCTATCTGTTGTACCTTTTTTTAACGCATCATTTCGAGGTGGAATACGTCTACGGCTACAGCTCGTCCGACCTTCCCTTGTTCTATCTTATCTCCTCTTTCTGGGCGGGACAGGAGGGAACTTTCCTTCTGTGGCTTTTCCTGGGGGCCTTCCTGAGCCTCTTTATCATCAAGAGAGCCGGTGATTACGAAGGCTACACCATGGCCTTCTACCTGCTGATTCAGATCTTCCTGCTGGCTTTGCTTCTCAAAAAAAGCCCCTTTTCGGTTTTGTCCTTTTTCCCGGACGAGGGACGAGGCTTGAACCCTTTGCTTCAGGATTTCTGGATGGTGATCCATCCGCCCATTATCTTTTTGGGCTATGCCGCTCTGGGAGTACCCTTTTGCTTTGCCCTTGCCGCTCTGGTCAAAAGCGATTACACAGGCTGGGTCAGATTCGCCTTTCCCTGGGCGGTCTTTTCCTGTCTGGCCTTGGGAGCGGGAATCTTCATCGGCGGATATTGGTCATACAAGGTTCTGGGATGGGGAGGATACTGGGGCTGGGACCCGGTGGAGAACGCCTCTTTGGTCCCCTGGCTTTTATCCATAGCCTTGGTGCACGGGCTATTGATGGAGAGAACCAAAGGCAGCATGCGGCGAACCAATTTCCTTCTGGCCATACTCTGCTTCATACTCATTGTGTATGCTACGTTTCTCACCCGCAGCGGCGTGCTGGGCGATTTTTCCGTCCACTCCTTCGCAGATTTGGGGATCAATGCCTATCTGATTCTCTTCATGATGTTGTTTATCATCCTCTCCCTGGGACTTTTCCTTTACAGGCTGTCCGACATCCGACGCGTGGAGGCTGCCGGAAAAGTTCTCTCCAGGGAGTTCACCCTCCTGCTGGCGGTTATATTCTTGAGCGTATCCGCGGCCATGGTGCTTTTGGGAACCTCCAGCCCCATCCTCACCCGGCTGTTCGGCCAGGCGTCCAACGTGAGCACGGTTTACTATGTCAGCACCCAGCTTCCGCTGGCCGTCATTCTGGCTGCGGTATTGGGACTGGCTCCCTTGTTGAAGTCCGGGTCGACCTCGTGGGACGATCTGAAAAAGAGCCTGCTTCCCACCCTTTTGATAGCCGCTCTCCTGGCCGTCCTGGCTTTCATTCTCAAGGTTCGCTATCCGATCTATCTGATACTTTTGTTCGTCTCGGTTTTCGCTCTGGCGGCCAACTCCTTCCTTATGGCCAAGCGGCGTAAGGCGGGATTTAGGTTTTTGGGCGGATACTTAACTCACTTCGGAGTGGGATTGATGTTCATCGGCATGATCACCTCGTCCGGATACAGCCGGTCGGTCAAGCTCAGCCTGCATCAAGACCAGCCGCAGAAAGCCTTCGACTATGAATTGACCTATCTGGGAACCCAAGAGGGTCCGGCCCAAGAGAAGAGTTACCTCAACGTTCAGGTTCGAAAAGGCCAGACCAGCTTCCTGGCGCGTCCCGGCTTCTACTACAGCGACTATACCCAGGGCATAATGCGCACGCCCCACATCAGAATGAATCTGCTCGAGGACATCTACTTAGCGCCGGTGGAGCGCATCGATGCTCAAACCGCAGCGAAGAACACCTTTGTTCTGGCAAAAGGAGACACCGCGAGAATCGACGCTTACCTCGTCAGCTTCCTGGGCTTCGACATGTCCACTCACCAGATGGGATCGCAGATAAGGGTGGGAGCAACCCTGGAGTTCAAAGAGGACCAGAGCGTGGACACGCTGACTCCGACCATGAGCATGGATCAATCGACTCAAGAGCAATATCAGGACACGGTGTTTCTGCCGGACGGAGAGAATCGTTTGGTTCTGGAGAAGATAGATGCCGACCGGAAGGCAGTGGAATTACGATTGCTCGGATCGGAAGATGAGCCTCAAGGCGACCTGCTGGTTCTGGAGGTTAGCAGAAAACCCCTGATCAATCTTCTGTGGTTGGGGACTGTATTGATCATGCTGGGTTTGGCCATCTCTACCTACCGGCGTGCAAAAGAACCCAAGACAAATCGACTGTAGCTGCATTCCTCCCGTTTTCAACAAAACGGATATATAAGGACCCGCAGCCGGGGCTCCCAGCCCCGGCGTGTAGATGACAAGGGCCGGGCAAGGTGCTCGGCCTACGAGCTAAGATATTTATGATAGACCCGGTCTGGCAAGTTTACCCGCCTAAGGAGGGCAGATCGGGCCATCCGCACCATAGGATCGACGCCGGCAACTCCCACAGTAAGCTGTAGATCACCCGACCTTCAGTTTTTAGAAAAGTATTTGACAATTTGTATAGTATTTCATACAATCTATTTAAAGTTCAAAATTTAAAGATATGTTCGATAATATAGAAACATTCTCTATATACAAGGAGGATGAAAAAATGAAAATGTGGTTGAGAGCAAGTACACTTATCTTGATTTCTGTGGTGTTTACGCTGTCCGGGTGCTCAACTTCACTGCTAAAGGTTGCGGAGGAAGGAAACCTGCCGAAGGTACGCTCCTTGCTAAAAAAGGGTATCAACACGAACGAGGTTGATATGTGGGGTATGACCCCGCTGATGATTGCTGCAAAAAAGGGTTATATTGATATAGTTAAAGAACTTGTTACGCATGGCGCTGATGTCAACCTCAGGGGTTGGGAGTATGAACTTAGTCTGACTGTGCGATATACACCGGGAATGGTCAACTGGTTCATGACATATGGTGTTCCCGGCAATATCACTCAGTCAATTGGAAGATCAGCGGTCGATGGACTAACAACTTCGGATTCCGTCATTTCGCTTAGTGCAAAGCCCACAGGTCCATCGGCAATGTCGTATGCCGCAAGGTCGGGTCACCTCGCAATTGTCAAGTATCTCTTAGAAAATGGCGCGACAACGAGCGATGGACATGCTTTGGCTGAAGCAGCTTCCCAAGGCCATGTGGAGATTGTCAAGATGCTCCTTGATAGTGGAGTCGATGTCAATGCTCAACAAGATTTGTCTTTTTCATCGCCGGAGTCACCGACTATTTCTGGGCTTATCGATTTCTTTGGCGGTATTCCATTTTCGATTGGCTACCGAGCTCTGTCTGGGGCGATCTCTTGTGGTAACGCTCAAATGACCAAACTGTTGATCGAACGGGGAGCAGATTTGAACTACACATGGTACTATCTTCTCATTCCTCCACAGCCAGCCGCCACTGGCGTGTTACCCAAAATTAAGGTATACACTCCGATTTCTGAAACTAAGCGGCTCGGTAAGATAGAGATATATACTCTGCTTAAGGAAGCTGGTGCACAGGAATGAGGCGACGAGTGGCCTGGCTTGCTGTCGAGCCGGGTCTATTATCTCTTTTGTCTTTAACTTCCTTAAGATACACCCGGTTTAGCAAGCAGGTCCGCCCAAGGCGGGCAAGCTGGGCTACCCACCACGGCATTGGCTTTTTAACCCCCTTATCAGGGGGACATAAAAACGCCCTCCTGTGAAATGATTAATTTGATCCGGCAAGCAGTCCGGGCCACCCGTCCGGTTTTCGGTTGACAGCGTGGAGGCGATAGTCTATGGGCAAGGAGTTGTCAACGGATTAAACGGATGTAACGGATATGACCGTTCTCTGATTAACATCATGTTGGTGACAGCAACCGGGCAAGGTGCCCGGTCTACAGGCTGAGATCA
>CAYMNI010000047.1:0-4697 GCA_964391755.1 uncultured Ignavibacteria bacterium | reverse complement strand
CTCTCCTTAATCCTCCCAGACGGGTCTTCGCCTCCCATCAAGGGAGAGGAGATCCCCTCTTCCCTCCCTTACATACCCACCTATGGGCAACAATCCGGCGGGTCGCCTTCTCTGAACAGGTAATTGAGGATGTAGATTGCATCAGTGACATCTACGTCTCCATTGCAGTTGGCATCGCCGGACTCCAACGGATCGGGGGCAGGGCCTCCCCTGAACAGGTAGTTGAGAATGTAAATCGCGTCGTTTACGTTTATCACACCATCTCCGTTGGGATCAGCAGCGAGCAAGTACCCGTTTTTGTCGAAGTACGCTCCCCGCTCGTCCCCACCAATCCATATCGAGCCGAAAGCGTGGCAATAGGGAGGCGGAGGAGGAACCCATTCCAGGGCCATGGGCAAACCGGTGGTGAGGTCTATCTCGTTGAATTGCTCCGGATCGGACCAGGTCGCGGTACCGGGGCCCGTACCGTAGTCCCGGTGCCTATACCAGCAGGGATCCGGCTCTCCGACTTCCTCCCCGTACACCACAGCCATGCCGCCCCCTCTGCGCGCTGCCACGTCCGGCGTGAAGTATTGCTGCCCCGGTGACGGTTCCGCCAGACTGCCCCAGTACCAGTTGTCTCCGCCGTTATAGGAGATATAATATTTGATCCCGCGACCATTGGTGTAGGTGTGTTCATAAGCTGTTATGATCCGATCCTGATATGCCGCCACCGAAGTGACGTCGACAGCCTGGTCCAGTTTGATGTTCTGCCACTCGGCCGACGACTTGCGAGCGACACTGACGGTGTCATGTTTGTCCACATATGAGACGAACAGGAACCAATCTGAATAATCCTGGTTGCAGCAGGCATCAAGGCCATGGTCCGCGTCGGCGATATAGGTGGGAATATCGTTCCAGACCAGGGCATCCCGATCCGACCACATGTATATCAGCGAATCGCTCTCCAGAATGGCCAACAGATATATGCGGTTGTCGAAGAAGTCTGCATTGCTGGTAAGGGCTATGTCGAGAACCTCGTAACCCCCCTCGATCACATTCTGAGGAGAGTAGTCGTAGTCTTGGTTTCCATTACTGACGAAGAACCTATAAATGGCGACATCTTCATTCCAACCAACCGTTACGCCCATATAGAAGAATCCATAAAGCACTGCCCCACTGACGTCATTGATGGGATTTGGCCCCCACAACCAGAATCTCTCCGACCAGGTCTGCCCACTGTCTGATGAGAAGTTGACAGTTACGGCCCAGTATTCGCCGTCATAAAACTTCGTCAGGGCGAAAAGGTTGGTTGTGCCGTAATCGAAATCCAGGCAGGTCTTCTGCATGCCCGTCCTGCTTCCTATTCGATAGTCCGTCCCCCACTCCGGATGGATGACGGGCATCGGCCTCATCCAGGTTATTCCGACCAAAGCGCCCGGCCAACCCTCCGATGCTTCCAGGTTACATAACCTTGCTATGGCTTGATCATGGTTTCCGGAGTTCCAAAGGATTTGGACGCTATCCACCTCCCGTTTTGCCGACGGAGGTAAATCACCCTGAACTCTAAGATCAAGCAAGGCGTTTTCTTTCTCCGAAAGGCTTAGTTGGCTCAAGCCCCTCCAAAGTGCGGCGTTTGGATTACGACTTATGGGGGTTACTTTTAGGTCTTCCCGGAGATCGACATTTGTTCCCGATGAAATGAATTCGCCTTCAAGCGTGGGGGATTGATTTCCGTCAGGCAGTGCTGTCGGCCGGATGGGACCAAGAGCCGTTTTTGCCGCTTCAATCGGCCCCTCTTCTTTTCCACTGTCGAGCTGCTGGCAGAATGCAGCACTGCAGAAGAGCAGGAGACAGAGAATAACTGTAACAAATTCTACGAAGTACTTCATTTGAATCCTCCTCTGACCGCATCTGCCGATTGGATAAGGTTCACACGGCGGCGGGCCGTTATTGAAAAGTTGGACTTCGCTTATGAGGAATTCCTTCGGTAGTCTTAAAATATATAGTTTTTCTTTATTGGCAAGAAGATTCTGCTAGGCAGGGGATGCTATATCTGATTGCTCTGCTGTCGGGTCACATCCACCCTGAACCATGCGGTTGAGGGCAGGAACTCAAGTTGCGTCGGGATATTGTTATCCCGACGTGAAGACAAAGCCTTTTCAAGGAATGCATCGGGACTACAAAGTCCCGATGCAACAACACATAACCCCCTGTATCCCCCTTATCAGGGGGACATAAAAACGCACTCCTGTGAAATGACTAATGTGGTCCGGTAAGTTTACCCGACTGAGGAGGGCAGTCCGGGCCACCCGCCCGAAGAGGCTCCTTTTGAAACGGGGTGCAAAAAGGGCTATCGTGCGGTACAAGCAGGAGGATTTGGATGCGCTCTTTGAAAAGAGAGGAAGAGGTCGACCGAGACAAACAGAAATAACACAGCCGAGTCTCTGACTTACGAGACTCGGCCGGTTATCTGACAACTGAATAATCCCTTCTCCTAACAGCAGGGAGGATCCCCTCCCCTGAAGAGATAGTTGAGCACGTGAATAGCGTCGTTCACGTCAACGATATCATCACAATTGGCATCGCCAGTCCACAAGGGAACAGGAACAGATCCCTCTCTGAACAGGTAGTTCAGCACGAAAATCGCGTCGTTCACATTAACTATCCCATCTCCATTTGCGTCTCCCGACAGCCGGTCAATCCGGTCGAAATAGGCATTGTACGGATTTCCGCTAACCCATATCGATCCGTAAGCGTGGCAAGCGGGATCAAGCGGCGGAATCCGTTCGACAGTCATAGGACGACCAGTCGTGACGTCGACTTCATTGATGGGTTGGGGAACAGACCACAGGGGGGTGTCGTAGTCCCGATGCTTAAACCAGCACGTATCAGGTTCCGCATTCCATTCTTGCTCATAGACAACAGCAAAACCACCGCCTTTGCGTCCTGTCACATGAGGTTCGTGGAAAAATGGCGGCTCGTCTGCGGAATAGGCAATAAAACCATTGTACCAGTTTTCGCCTTCATCATAGGAGACCATGTATTTGATGTCAAAGTCGGTATATTCGTACGCTACGAGAATCCGGTTCTGGTAGGCGCCTACGGACGTCACGTCCCTCAAGTCAGTGTCGGCCCAGATATCTTCCCACAATCCCGAATACCGCGCGACATGAAGCCCATCATCGATAGCGACAAAAGAGACCCAAATAGCCCACTCAGTATAATCCTGGTTCCAACAAGCATCCAGCCCATGATCTGCGTTGCTAATTCCCGTCGCTATCTGATACCAAGTTTCACCTTGTGCATCGGCCCAGTAGAAGACTAATGAATTGTCCGCAAGAATAGCGAAATAGTAAATTCTATCGTCCGATTGATCTGCGTCAGTGCAGAGAGCTACCTCTTGGATGTTTATGTCCACGTCAAAGACCACCTTATAGTAATAAACATTATCCACCTCACCGGTGCTGGCGTTGAATCTCCTTATTCTAGCCCAATCAGCACCACCACTGCCATCCACGGCAACGTACGTTACATAAAGGAATGCATCCACAACTGCGGCACTCACATCTATGATATTCGCGCCCGACCAAGTATACGTCTCTTGCCAGGTCTGGCCACCATCGGTAGAGATATTCATCGTCCAGAGAACATCATCGCTGGTTTGGCGCCTGAGCACAGCAAACAGGTTACCGGTTGCGTTGTGAAAATCCAAACATGGTTTATAGATTACTGTCTGGCCCTCTATTTGTACGTCTGTGCCCCACTTTGATTCGGAAGTTGCTATGGGCACCTTCCAGCTTATGCCAACCGCTATGCTGGGCAAGCTCTGTAATTCCTCCAAACCGCGTAAAAGGGCTACGGCTTGGTCAAACTCACCGCTGTTCCACAATTGTTCTATTTCCTGAACCTGCTTGAGCAATACCGTCTGTAGGTCGTGCGGAACTTCAAGCTGGATCAGAGCGTTCTGCTTATCGGAGAAGCTAAGTTGATCCAATCCTTCCCAAAGAGGGGTGTATGTGACTGATTCCTTTGAAATCTGCTCCAGAAGTTCATCACTAACAGCGCCTTTTGGCTGTGGTCCAGATTTACGTTCTACGATCACAGGCTGATTACCGTCCGGCAGTGCTTCAAGCAACCTGATGCTTCTGGTTGTCTGTTGTGCCGTCGGAGTTTTCCCTTCTCCTCCAAACTCATTCTGCTGGGCAATTGCAACTCCCCCCAAAAGCAGAAAGATCACCAAAACAACACTGCCTTTAACAAGGCTTTTCATTTGAATCCTCCTTTTCAATTCTATGGTCAGCCCCAGATCGACTTCTCAGAAGAGCCTTAGCAAATCAGCCCGGCTCAACCAGCATTCATATAAATCTTCCTCTTCCTGAATTTCGCCCCGGAGGTTCTCGCACTCTAATACTCAGAGAAACGCTCGTTCTCACATCCGACCTCCAGCTTCAATCAATTCACTGTGAAAAGAGTTTATTCAAGCATTAAGCTTTAAAGAAAGAACGAAGAAGCCTGAATGTTTCTTCTTAGTTGTAGCCCCTTGGGGTGAAAGACGCTGTCTGCGTTTCTATCCGCTCAATCTCGAATCAACAGACCTATGTATTCTTAATATACATTCTTCACCCTAATTTGTCAAGCATCCTTTCCTGATTTCAGTCAACCATACTGTCAAGCTAATTGTGTAAATTGGTGATTGGGCACATCCTGGTTTTTGT